>NZ_LOMM01000033.1:228767-270951 GCF_001605945.1 Enterobacter sp. SENG-6 | reverse complement strand
ACGCTTCTTCATGGGGATGTCCTCATGTGGCTTATGAAGACATTACTAACATCGGGGTGTACTAATCAACGGGGAGCAGGTCAGTCAGAGGGAATACATTCGCAGACTACACAGATAAGGGGGGGAATTTTTGCAAAGCAGCAGATGATGAAGGCTCTGCAACGGATAAATATTCTGGTAATAGCCGTCTGACATTTACCCAAAATCGATGTAAGTGGCTAGGCGCTGGTACTGGTGGAGTTATGCTTTATTCATCAGGAGTAGCCGCTTCTATTACTGATAACTCTAGCGAAAATAGCCTCATAGCGATAAAACTTGGATACCCATCTTCATATGCTGTTATTGATAGACTCTACAACGAAATGCTGGCAGGGGGGCAAAATGTAATTGAAATTGGAGATAATATAGCTGCACCTGTAAACAATTACACTGGCATTAGTATTAAAAATGTATATTGTAATTTCCATGGGCTTAACACTAACTCTTTCATTAGAACAGCAAATAATTCAGTTTTATTAAATGAGATTATATTAGATGATGTAAATATTACTAATACACCGCCTGTGACCGCTTATATTCCCCCAATTGTAAAGATTAACGACTTAGCATTTCAGAAGATTATTGCTGGAAGAATTTCAGCAGCTAATATGCCACTATTGCCAATGACAACAAACTACGTAGCTGTAGTAGATAAATATGGGATAGATATTCCGGCATTAAACTCAGATCTCGTGTATATAGACAATGCAACTGTGTCTATACCAGCAAATGCATCAACGGCAATCGCCCCAGGATGGTTTGCTAAGTCCTCTGGAGCAGCTACATTTACCAGGACTGGCGCTGGCACTCCAAGACAAGATTTAAGGAATGCTAGATACATAGGATCGCTATCTGCTATCGCTGGAGCTACAAGTACGATTTATTTCCAGTTCCCAAGAGCTGATCTTATCAACTATGAGTTCGTTACTATTCAGTTCCTAATCAACACATCCCAGGCGGTAACTAATGTCGTTAAAACATCTATTTACAACCCAGACGGAACTAAGTATCAGTTGGATTTGCGAAACCTTGATTCCGCTGCCTCATGGAGTGAAGCTACAATCACCATTAGCTCAAGGGATGCAAATTCATCAGGCTCGTTAGTTACTGTAGAGATAGGAAATAGCCACCCATCAGCAATGACCACCTATGTCACTGGATTTAGGATGAATAGGGGCCAATATGGTATGTGCGGAAGGGCTAACGCCTTGAGCTATGCGGAAACTGAAAGAATGAAGTCTGATTATTCATACATAACACCGTAAGCAACAAATGCGCCATCCAGGGATGATCCAGATGGCGCTTCCTTTATTTCAGTATTTTATTTACTACAAATATGCTCATGAAAGAGCAAATCACCTCAAAAATAAAATCCACCCTGAATCCAGATATAAATACCGTTGGAGAGAAACCCATGGCTGTTACAGATATAACGCCAACTAACAACGCTACAATTGGAATGAGGAATGAATGGTCATGATAAGTCAAGTCAAGCATAATAGTAACCAGGCATGTCAATAACATTGTCAGTAATACGTAAGACATATACTTGTACAATGTAAAGAATGTCTCTCCAGAGATATCTCCCAAATTAAAAAAGAAATGAGAGTTCATGGCTGGTGAAAGAAGTCTAATTAACTGCAATATGGCATATGCAAAGGAGAAAACTATAGAAAACTTAACGGAGATGCTAAGCTTTCCAATAGTGAGCCTGTAATATGATAGCAGGATGCAGAAAATAATTAACGGTAGATTAACAACATATATGATAAGTTCATTAATCTTATCAAGGCCTAATGAAAACTTTATGAATACATTATAGTATTTGAACTGTGGCAATCTATTCCATGTTTCAAGATATAGCCTTTGCTCACTCCCAGGAGATTTTATACAAATGATAAAATTAACTAAAACAATCACGAAAAGTAGTACGCTAAATTTAGTGATGTAGTCTCTTTTAAATACAAAAGCTAAAGCCATTGCGACTAAAAAACAAAGCGCGGCTTGCTCCATATAAGAAATATAAAACGCAAGAACTACGGATATTATTTTGTGGGCTTTTGAATCGATCCCTGATAAAAAAACCGAGAATACATAGAATGCCACTGATGTAGGTAATAAATAGTTATAAAATCCTGTAACCCAGAATACAGAGTCATTTATTACCTGAACTGGCATGCTTGCAAACAATATAACGAACAATGCTATTGGTATTAAACCCGTCCTGGATGATGTCATCTTGCAGCAAGAGTATGCCAACAAGAGCAGAGACGCAGGAATACCAAATAACCAAAAGGTGCGGTATCCTATAGTGCTTATCATCAAAGCGTCAACCAACACCCTGCCACTCCATGTCTGGTATTGGTGAGAAAGAAAACTTATAAATTCACCACTCTCAAAAGCAGAGAGGTAAAAAGCATCGTCGTTATAGTCACGCAACGATACGTTCATGGATATTGTTAATAAATAGAGTGTCGCCATAGATATTAGCGATACCCCTATCCATTTATTTGCAACTGAATCTTTTGGCATGACCAACTCCGCTATAATCCTCTGATATTACTTCAATCTCTCCACTGTAATCATCTGCATTGAAAATGCGTTTAGAAGCTGAGAAACCAGCCCTGTCGTATGAGAGTTTCTTGTTAAAATAACGAGTTACGTCAGGCCTCATGACAACTGACGACATAACCTCCACAGCCTCTCCGTTCGTCTTATAAGCGAAAACGCGATTAATAGATGATGGCTCGCCTTCAGTGAATGCCCACCCGACGACCTTTATGCGGTGTTTATCAAAAGAGCACTCATCAACATGGACATTCTCGAGGTCCATAACTACACTCTTTGGCTTGTTCAGAGTACAGGCGTTCCAGACTAAAAAAACAAGCAAAACAATTAACGCAGAGGCAGCAGTTAAACAAAGCCATATATAGTTAATATATCGATTAATAAAATCAGGCATAGGATTCACTTATTCCTTCTCTTAAGGATGTAGCGAGGTCTACCCTTGGACTCTATGTATATTCTTCCTATGTACTCACCTAGAACTCCAATGCCTATGAGTTGCACTCCACCGAGGAACAGAACCGAAACAAGTAGCGATGGATACCCGCGGACTGGATTCCCGAAGGCTAAAGTATCAATCACCATCCATGCTCCGTAAAAGAATGACATCCCAGCAACGGCTAAACCAATGTATGTCCACATTCTGAGCGGGAATGTTGAGAAGCTTGTTATGCCCTCAAGCGCGAGATTCCATAACTTCCAGCCATTGAATTTTGTATTTCCGGCAACTCGTTCTGCGCGAGCGTACTCAACCACATCAGTACTTCCGCCTACCCAGCTTAATACTCCCTTCATGAAAAGGTTGCGCTCAGGCATGAGTTTAATGTTTTCAACAACTTCGCGAGACATCAGGCGGAAGTCACCTACGTTTTCTTCGATCTGCGGATTGCTGATTTTGTTATGGAGCTTATAGAACCACTCAGCCGTTTTGCGTTTCAGTCGGCCATCTGTAGAACGATCGGTTCTCTTAGCCAGCACCATATCAGCCCCGGCCTGCCATTTATCAACCAGATGCGGTATTACCTCGATAGGGTCCTGAAGGTCTACGTCTATTGGGATAATTGCGTCACCCCTTGCATGGTCAAGGCCAGCGAAAAGTGCGGGCTCTTTACCAAAGTTGCGCGTAAAGGACAGTGGAACCACAAGCGGATCGGCAACAGCAAGCGCGTTAATAATTGACTCGGTCGCGTCTTTACTCCCATCATTGATGAATACTATCTCTACCTCATATTTTTTAAGGTCTTCAAATTCCCGGACGGTTTTATAAAAAATAGGTATCGCGTCTTCTTCGTTGAAGACAGGAACTACCAGTGAAATCTTCATTTTGCTTCCCTAAAAACTACATATCTTGAATAAAAGAATCCGCAAACAAGGCTCAACAGCGAGAACTCTACAAGAGTGATGATTGGCGATATCTGATAGTAATCAGAAAGCTTACCTACTAAAACGCTCATCAAACCCATGAATGTCACGAAGAGAAAATATCCTTTTGCTTTCGGCTTGGACTTGAAGGTGAAAGCTGCGTTTGCGAAGAACGAAAATGTTACCGCGACAGCGAACGCCAGGAAGTTGGCGGCAGCCTGGTTAACCGAAAACGTATAGACACCCGCTGCAAAGACAATCCAGTGGATGGCGGTGTTGAACACCCCTACAGTTAGGTACTTCGAGAATAACTTAAGCATATGAGTTGTGTGGTCGTTTTAAAATGAAGCGGAGTTTACCACCTAAGACCAATCTGATCAGCACTTGATCAATTTCAAAAGCTGAAATACTGTATATGCATACAGCAACTATCGGAGGTGAGTTATGGGATTCCCGAGCCCTGCAGCAGACTATGTAGAGGAGCGCATATCGCTCGACAAGCGACTTATCGCTCATCCATCAGCCACGTACATGATGATAGCCGGCGCGACATATCTTCGTGCGGGGATCATGAAGGGTGCCATGCTCATCGTCGATTCATCACTGACGCCAAAAGACGGTTCTTTGCTTGTCTGTGCTGTAGAAGGTGAGTTCAGGATCATGCGATACAGGACACATCCTCATCCGCACCTGGAAAACCCTGAAAATGGAAGGAGGGAGTCGTTACCGTTGAAGGATGATGTCTCTGATACTTCACGGCCGGTGTTTGGGGTGATCACCTATAGCATCAACGATGCGCGTTCTGGTGAGTTCGACGACTGCCCGGTGATGTGATGGGGCATGGGTGGGGCATAAAACAGCACTCGTTCTAAGGTGAACTTAGACGACTGATGATTTCAACGACTCTAACCATCTGTTATTTGGTGCGCTCTTGGACGATCTTTGTCGATTATGAAAAATGTATGCTCATGTGATGGGGATGCAGGTCTAAGACCTGGACGATCTTCGCTGGCAGCCTTAGCGCTTTAATGCCACAATATTTTTTTCTTCGAATGCAGGAAAGATGATGAAAAAAATAGCAATTGCTGGCGCGCTGCTGGCACTCACCGGGTGCGTACAGGTAGATAGCTACAAGGATGTGATTAAACATCCTGTTCCGGCACATCTGGCGGGATACTGGCAGTCAAAGGGGCCGCAGAGCAAAATGGTCAGCCCGGAGGCGATTGCCACGCTGGTGGTGACGGAGGAGGGCGATACGCTGGACTGCCGTCAATGGCAGCGCGTAATTGCCGTGCCGGGAAAAATCATGCTGCGTTCAGACAGCTATTACAACGTAACCAGCAAGCTGGATATCTACCCGCTGGAGCGCGATGGCTCGGTGCTGGAGTATGATGGCATGGAGCTGCAGAAGGTCGATCGCCCAACGGTGGAGTGTGCCGATTACCTGAGCAAAAATCCGCTGGAAAGTAAGCTACCGTAGCTGTTTTTGGTGTTTGCACCCTCTCCCTGTGGGAGAGGGCCGGGGTGAGGGCATCTGGCCGCACTCTTCAAATACTACAATGCATCCTCAATCACCCACACGCTCACGCTTCCGCCTTTGCAGGTAAATGTCCCTTCGCCATCCGCTGCGGTGGTCACCGTTTCTTCACGATTGCCGAGAAAATCACGCCAGGTTTTGTTGCCGTAGTTTTCCCCAAGGCAAATCACCTTCTCGCCATCATCACCGTTGGACATCACCACCACGCAACCGGGATCCTCTTCCGTGCCACTGCGGCTGAATGCGATGCAGTTAGGGTGGTCAAAAAACAGCGTCTGCACGCCGTGGGCAAAGCGCTGACGGGCGAGGATCAGCTCGTGCAGTTGCTCAATCACCGGCATATCAATGTGGTAAGTTTCACCGTCTCCCCCGGTATCGTCATAGCTGGCGCCAAAGAGATCGGGATAAAACACGCTCGGCACGCCATTTTCCCGCAGCAGGATCAGGGCGTAGGCCAGCGGTTTAAACCAGGCTTCCACCGGGGCTTCAAGCGCCTGCAACGGCTGGGTGTCATGGTTGGCAACCAGCGTCACCGCATGGAACGGATCGGCCTCCACCAGCGTGCCGGTGAAAATCTGGCTCATGTCGTAGTCCCGCCCCTGGCGCGAGGCCTCGTGGAATTTCATCTGCAGGGGGGCATCAAACAGCATCGTTTTCCCCTCGACCTGATTAATATAACCCTGCAGTTTATCCACCTCGTGGGACCAGTATTCCGCGACAATGAACAGCGGCTGCGTCGCCACTTCCTGAACGTGTTCAATCCACTCCTTATAGAACCAGGCGGGGATGTGTTTGACCGCATCCAGGCGGAATCCGTCGCAGCCGGTTTGTTCCATGACCCAGCGCGCCCAGTACTTGATCTCCTCCGTCACGGCATGGTTACGGAAATCGATATTTTCGCCCATCAGATAGTCGAAATTACCCATTTCGTCATCGACCTGATCGTTCCAGCCTTCGCCGGTGTAGTCATTGACGATTTTGAAGATGCCATCCTCATCGGGGTTTTCGATGTGGTCGATGCCGCTAAAGCATTTGTAATCCCAGACGAACTGCGAATACTGTCCGGCGCGGGCAGGGAAGGTGTAACGGGTCCAGGCTTCGCACTCGATGATTTCATCATCGATTTGCGTGCGGTCCTGTTCGTTCACGCGCTGAACGCGAACGTGCTCTTTCTCATCGGCGCCCATTTTGTGGTTAACCACCACATCCAGCAGCACCGCGATGTTATTACTTTTGAGCGCATCAATGGCTTCCAGAAGCTGGGCTTTATCACCGTATTTGGTGGCAACACTGCCTTTCTGGTCAAACTCGCCGAGATCAAACAGATCGTAAGAATCATACCCGACCGAGTAACCGCCCGATGCGCCTTTATAGGCTGGCGGCAGCCAGATCATATTGATGCCGATTTCGTTAAGATTGGGGGCTAATGCCGTGACCTCTCGCCACAATTCACCGCCTGCAGGGTAATACCAGTGAAAGCATTGTAACAGGGTGGGGTTTTTCATCGTCCGTGCTCCAGAAGCCGTTTGGCTGACTTCTGGAGTATGGATGAAGAAATCATAATTGTGTGTCGCGGGTCAAACTTTCTGGATAAAGAATATTCCCTGACAGCTTTCCATAGGTTGATGTGATGGATTGCT
The DNA here is from genome assembly GCF_001605945.1 of Enterobacter sp. SENG-6. Taxonomy (NCBI): domain Bacteria; kingdom Pseudomonadati; phylum Pseudomonadota; class Gammaproteobacteria; order Enterobacterales; family Enterobacteriaceae; genus Enterobacter; species Enterobacter sp. SENG-6. Next base: position 263,808 of record NZ_LOMM01000033.1, on the reverse strand, counting down.
GTTTACCGGTTTGATCAATGAGGCTGCGCAGTTCGTCCATGCGGACTGCAAGCAATTCCTTAAGCTCGCGCTCATTTTTCAGAATGTTATCGAGAAACCACCTTGCCTGCTCAATCTGGGAGGGTGAGTCGCTTAAAATCGGGTGTTTCGAAATCGTTTCAACCAGTAAAACGTAATCAATTTCGTGTTTTATTAGCTCATCCCATAGACCTGAATGCGCGAGCTTTAACATTTTGATACTGAGTCTATAAAGCGCCTGCCAGGCGCTAAGTGAAGAGCTGGGATTATTCATCAAAAAGTATCCTGGAAGGAGGTGGCATTAGGGCCTATTTGTTTCCATGCGTCAGCAATGTTATTTATTAAATCCTCTACCTCGACAATCGCTTTTGGGTCATTATGCAAATTTGCCTGTAATAACCTCCTAACCATGTAGTCATATAGCGCGGAGAGATTAGCAGACAAATCACCTTCAACTTCCATATTTAGCCCCGCCTTCAGGCCATTGTCGATAATATTGATCGCCTTGGATAAAGCTTCCCCTTTTTCACTGATGCGCCCCTCCTCAAGAAAGAGGCGAGCGCGAACAAGGGCACTCAGTGCCCCGTCAAAAAGCATGGTCACAAGCTGATGGGGACTTGCGCTCATTACTGCACTCTCCAGTCCAATCTGCTCGTACGCTCTTGCGCTATTATGTGAGTACATTAACGTTCCTTAGCTACTTGGAGCTAAATTGTTGCGTTAGATAACTTGCCGTGTTGTTTAATTTACTGACTAACGTATCTAGACTGGTAAACTGTGCCTTATAGCGTGCCATGGTGGCTTCGATACTGGCTTCCATCGCATCGTAACGTTTGCTTAACGTTTTGAGCGTGGTGTTAATACCGTCAGTAGCATTTTTGATTATTCCTTCTTTACCTGCCGTTGTGCTCAGCATGTTGGTGAGTGTGATACCCATCTGGGTCGCCAGACCGTTTGTCTTGCCGTCGCCCATAAAGTAGGCTTGCACCCCTTCTGGATTATCGCTTAGTGCTTTGGTCAGTTTAGTGGCGTCAACCTTCAAATTACCCAGCGTGCCATCTGCACCCTTAGTGGGATCCTGAGTGACGCCCAATTGTGCCAAAATTGCGTAAGAGCCGGATTGTACCTCGGTCAACAATCCACGTAACTGTGCCTGTACAGAACGTACGGTGCTGTCCCCAAGTAATGCGCCATTGTTTGCAGATTGATCCTCACCTGCTTCAACTTTGGTATATTTGGTAATAGAGGTTATGGTTGACTGCAGGGAGTTATAAGCGGTAGCCCAGTCGGTGATCGCCTTTTGTGTGGCATCTGTAGAACGATCTATGATCAGATTTTCGCTACTGGTGCTTTCAGACTTCAGGCTCAGTGTGATGCCTGGCAGTGCATCGGTGATGGTGTTAGTAGAACGCTCGACGGTGATACCATTTATATCGACCTTCGCATTTGTAGACGCAACTTTCTCCGTCATTCCTCCGGAACCGGTTGATGACTCGTAGCCAATGATACCTTGCAGCGTATCATCACCGCTCACGGTTATGGTCATATCATTTTCTGTGCCCGTCGTTTTGGACGTGAGCATCAGTGTGTAATCACCATCTTTCGCCTTAACAACGCTGGCAGTGATGTTGCCATTAGCTTTATTAATAGCGCTGGCAATACCATTGAGCGATGTATCAGAATCGGAAAGCTCAACAGTAAGCGGCTTATTGACCCCTGTTTGTTCAATGGTAATAGTACGTGTGCTGCCGGTGGTCTCACCAAGTTGTGCCGTTGCGCTGGCCTGACTGGCTGAAGTCAACATCTGTGACTTAGCCATCGAGAGAACCCGAATATTGTAATTATTGACGCTGGCTCCCGTTGTAGTGGTGGCAGTAAAGGAATTGTTGGTTGAGCCTACAGACGTCGCATTCCAAGTGTCCGCTTTTGCCAGCGCTGCCGTAGCAGTATTCAGGCTTTGCATGGCGCTTTGCAGTTTACTGAATGCGCTCAGTTGTGCGTTATATGAGCTTTGCTGGTTAGTGATCGTTGTTAGCTTTGTATTTTCAGCATTTTCAAGATTTGTGTAAAGGGTTTGGAGGTCCAGACCAGAACCCACGCCCAGGCTACTAATTGTTGCACTTGCCATTAGTTAATTTCCTTTAGTCAATGGTAGCAATGGTAGTTTCAGCTAGTTATCGGCGTTATTTAAAATTAGTTTAAGGTTAATGAAAAAAAATTATCGTCCGAATAGAAGGTGGGCCTGTTGCCATATAGGGCTATTGATTTGTTCCGCTTTTCGCACCAGATAAGATGCACTCAACGTTAGCTTTCTGATCATGAATAGGGTGGTGTGTGGTGTTTTTCTTTTAAAACAGTAAGTTAAAAAAAATTCATCAAAATTTCTAAAGTCTTTTTCAGGTGCGTCGATAACCCTGTAGACGGTGAGAGACGCCGTGAGTGTTAGGCACCGAACCTTGAATCCAATTTGAAGGAATTAAATTATGGCAGTAATCAATACTAACCTGTTATCCCTGTCCACTCAGAACAACCTGAACAAATCTCAGTCTGCTCTGGGCACTGCGATTGAGCGCCTGTCTTCTGGTATGCGTATCAATAGCGCTAAAGATGATGCTGCTGGTCAGGCGATTTCTAACCGTATGACCGCTCAGATTAAAGGTATGACTCAGGCTGCCCGTAACGCCAACGATGGCATCTCCATGATTCAGACCGCTGAAGGCAACCTGAACGAAATCAACACCAACTTACAGCGTATTCGTGAACTGTCCGTACAGGCAGCAAACGGCACCAACCAAAAAAGTGATCTCGACTCTATCAACACTGAAATTACCCAGCGTATGAGCGAAATCAATCGTATTGCAGGTGCTGCAAACTTCAACGGTAAAAACTTGCTGGATGGTTCTCAGAGCGGCGGAGTGAGCATCCAGGTTGGTGCTAACACGGCTTCAGGCGATACCATCACCATTGGCTCTGACTCCCTGATTAATGCTCAGCTCAGCTCTCTGGCTTCTGGTACGGTTCTGTCTGGAACCGCATCAAATATCACCGATACTACCTCTGCGCAAGATGTTATCGATGCAGTTGACACTGCGCTTAAGGGCATAGATGGTGCTCGTAGTAATCTGGGTGCGATGCAAAACCGTTTCGAATCCACGGTGAATAACCTGAACAACTCTGTGACTAACCTGTCTGCTGCACAGTCCCGTATTCAGGATGCTGACTACGCCACCGAAGTTTCCAACATGTCACGTGCGCAGATCCTGCAACAGGCTGGTACTTCTGTTCTGTCTCAGGCAAACCAGGTTCCACAGACTATGCTGTCTCTGCTGCGTTAATCTGTACCCCTTTGATATTCAGAAACCCGGCAATGCCGGGTTTTTGTTATCCGGACCAACCCTTTCCCACGTTGATAGATGTGAAAATATTATGCGAAAAATTTTACTAACCATTGACAGACTCGAGCATTACGGTCAACACGAGAGTATTTTTTTTGATCTGGTTGAATATTTTCATCGTCACGGCTGGCAGGTTGATATTGTTGCTAGAGCTTTGGGGCGGTACTGGCAAAATAGCCTTAATTTTATTAGTGAAAATAAAACCATTCGTTTTTTGGAGCAGAGTCAGGTTAGCCTGCACGACGCCTACGATCTGATGTGGATATTTAATGGTTATATTCCCACCTCGCTAAATACCGCCTTTATGCAAGGGAAGTTTGTCGCCACAGTCTTTTTTCATCATTTCTATAGCTATGCTGATTATGATTTACCCTACGGTTGTGAGGTAGAGAATGCGCTATCAAGCATCAGTCTGGCCTGTTCCACTACCAGTTATGTTCGTTTAGTTGAGAAAGGGATTAGACAATCACGATTAAAAGTATTCCCGCTCACGATTAACAATCACTTTGCTTCAACAAAGGTCAAGTTATCTGGTAAGCTTGAAAAAATCCTGCTTATTTCTTCCGGATATAATAATAATTTATTAGATCAAATTGAGGCATTCAGCAGAAAAAAAATCAAACTGGATTACTACAATTTGGATTCTATGCCTAGCCCCGTAACGCCAGAATTACTCTCACAATACCAGCTGGTGATTGGCGATGAAGGCCGCGTGGTGCTGGCCATGAGTATGGGGTTACCGGTAGTGATTTCGGACGGCATCTCCTCTCATGGTTATTTGACTGAAAGTAATTTGCTCGAACGCAGCGATTACCATTTTGGCCTGACGGGTGCAAAAAAGATCACGAATCAACATCGCTGGGCACAAGAGATCGTTGAGGGCTACTGCCAGGCAGCCCTCTGGGCGCGGGAATTTCGTGCCGAGGCAATCTCACAATTTTCTCTGGACACTATTGTCGGCAAAATTCTTGACCGAGCCCCCGCACCAAAAAAATTGCAAATTACCGAAGAGCAGGGACGTCGCCTCGAATTTCACCGCAAAGTCATGGAAAGTCTCGGCGAAGAAAAAACGCGTTCGGTCAGTAGCTGGCTGAAAGACAGAAAGCCTGACCAGTTGCGTTCCGCAATTGTTGCGACTTTGCTTCAATCCTTCCCTGAATGTGCCAGCATTGCAGCCATTGTTATCGATCGTGTGGGAGCACAGAATAAGCTGCGCATGACACTCGATTCGCTAGAGAAGCAAATACTCAGAGCAGAGTCTGTATGTATCATTGGGATAACCGCAACGGAGCTAAATCTGGCGGTAGAAGGGATTACGTCAGCGAAGGTATTGATAATTGATGCGGGCGATACCCTTGAAGAGCATGCGTTGCTCACCTTTGCCGAGTTTGCGATGCGGGAACCGCAGAAAGAATTCTGGTATTTTGATGAACTGATCGTCAGAGACAATAAAGAAGATGGCTTAATCCTAAAGCCAAAATGCGATATTGATATGCTGCGTGCGCATCCGTATATCGGTTCGAGTGTGATTATTGCTACCGAGGCGATACGTCGACACAAAGGATTTGATACAGCCTTTCCGACACTGGGCCATATCGATTTATGTTGGAAACTCATAGAAGAAAAAGGACCTGCCGTTATCGGGCATATCCCGGAGGCGCTGATTGCCAGAGCTGTGAACATGAGTGAATGGTGCCAGGAACCGGCCATCAGGCTGGAGATCAAGAGCATCACTGAAGGGCATTTATACCGCTGTGGCATTCTGGCAGAGATCAAATCTATTGAAAATGACGGTATCCAGAAGGTGGAGTATGCGTTACCTGTTGCCGCGAAAGTGTCGGTAATTATTCCAACCAAAGATCGTTTCGTTCTATTACAACGCTGCATCGATTCGCTGATGGAGAAAACGTATTACCGTCAGTATGAAATCATTATTATCGATAATGGTTCAACGGATAAAGATGCAAGAATTTACCTGGACCAGCTTGAGGCATTACAGCTTGCACAGATCAAAGTGCTACACTGGGATGCTGACTTTAACTTTGCCGCCATCAACAACTACGCGAGCCGTCATGCAACAGGGGACTACCTGTTGTTTATGAATAACGATATCGAAATCGTCGACGGTAACTGGATGGGGGCACTGCTTGAACATGCGCAGCGTCCGGAGGTCGCGATTGTCGGCAGCAAACTGGAGTATCCGGACGGGACTCTCGAACATGGTGGCTACATTACCGGCGTTAACGACGGTGTGATCGTTGGCGGGAAAGGCAGCCAGGCGGGCGAGAGCGGTTTCCTGAGTTGTCTGAAAATCCCTCGCGGCGCTCATGCCGTCAGCGCAGCTTGCATGATGATGCGAAAGGCGGTGTTTGATGAACTCGGTGGTTTCGATGAAGTTCATTTCCCCATTTATTACGCCGATGTTGATCTGGCCTTAAACGCGAAAGCGCAGGGGTATCTTACCCTCTGGACGCCTTTCAGTACGGTAAAACACATGGGAGGTGCCACACGCCTGTTCCCGGAAAAATTCGCAGTGGTCGCACATGCGGATGACTCATGCCATGACGCGCTTTTGGGTAAATGGGGGGCGGAACTGGCGCGCGATCCTTATTACAACCCGAATATGAACCGTCTCGGCTCAGCGTTTAGCCTGAATACCCGCATGTCGCGTTTACCTCATGTGTTGCCAGGCAAACCGTTGCCGGTAGTTATGGGCTCGCACGTTAACTGGACAGGCTGCGGTAATTATCGCGTCATCAAGCCTTTTCGAGCTTTACAGCAGGAACTGAAGGCCGATGGTGGATTGATTCTCGGTTTGCCAACGGTGATGGAAGTGGCACAATTCCAGCCCGATCGTTTAATACTGGAAGTACCGATCGCCGACGATATTCCCCAGACGGTGAGGCGCTATCGCCAGGTTTGTGATGCCAAAATAATCATGGAATTTGATGATTACTACATTAATGTCCCGGAGAAAAACATTTTCAGGAGCAATATACCAAAAGATATCCAGAACCGATTGAGTGCGGGTATGGCGCTGGCTGACTGGGTTGTTGTATCTACAGAGCCTCTGGCAGAAGCGTACTCTCGTTTCCATTCGGATATTCGCGTAGCGAAAAATAGGCTGGATATGGATCTGTGGGGACATCTTAAGTCCACGAAACGGCGAGGGGAAAAACCACGTGTGGGCTGGGCTGGCGGGTCGAGCCATACCGGCGATCTTGAAATACTATTGCCGCTCATTCGTGAATTACAAAACGAAGTGGAATGGGTGTTTATGGGCATGAAACCAGTAGGGGTGACATGCGAGTTCCATTTGCCTGTGCCATTTGAACATTACCCGCAAAAACTGAGTGAATTGGATCTCGACCTGGCGTTAGTTCCGCTGGAGATTAATCTGTTCAACGAATGTAAAAGCAATTTGCGTTTGCTGGAACTTGGCAGTTGTGGGGTTCCTATTATCTGTACAGATATTGAACCTTACCGTTGCGGCTTGCCTGTGCAGCGGGTGAAAAATACGCCTGAAGCATGGATTGCTGCCGTTCGTGAACACATTTATGCCGGCGATGCGCTTGAGCGTGCCGGAGATGCGTTACGCAGCGCCGTACATCGCGATTGGATGCTAAAAGATAGCGGCCTGGATGACTGGCAGCGCGCTTGGTTAGGCTAATGTCTGAAACTATAAATGGGTGAGAGTTATATGTATCAGGGTAAAAAAATTGGTGTGGGGATTGTCACTTATAATCGTAAGGAAGGCTTACTTAAGCTCTTTAACTCTCTTCCACGCGAATACATCGATGAACTGGTTATCGTCAATGATGGTGAACATTTTGATGAGTATTCAGCGTTGGAATGTCACTATATTCTTAATGATGAAAATGCCGGTGTAGGGATCAGCAAGAACCGAGCATTATCGTACCTGCGTGAAAGAGACGTGGATCATTATTTTCTTATAGAAGATGACGTGTTTGTAAAACATAGCGACGTCTTTTTTCGATATATTGAACTGTCGCGTCTGACGGGCGTGCAACATTTTAACTTTAGTCAGCACGGTAAACAAAATGTTGATGAACATGGACATCCGCGTGTACGGATGCGTTGTGATTACGGTGCTGAAAAACTCTTTATGTTTCCCTTCTGCGTGGGAGCGTTCAGCTACTACACTGCTCTGGTGATTGAGACTGTCGGTTTGATGGACGAACGCTTCTATAATGCTATGGAACATGTTGAGCATACCATCGCGATTATTAACGCCGGTATGCATCCCCCGTTCGGTTATTTTGCTGATATCGCGGATTCGCAAGAATATATTGGCGATGAAGGCTGGAGTCTTACACAATCAACGATTTCAGGTGAGTTAAATTATCGTGCAATTCTAACTGTTGCCCTTCAGTATTTTAACCAGAAACATGGTTACCTGCCCGCAGACATTCCATTTGAAAATGCAAACAAAACGACCAAAATACTAGAAAAAATACATGGCAGATATGGTGCGAAAAACTAGTTCCAAGGAACAATATTTTCATGCGATCAGCTGCAGATGCAGGCTTGCGTCGGCGTGCCTTTTTTCACCTACAGTCAAAATAACCGTCTATTTCACCCATTATTCACCCGATTAAAACCCCTGCAGAATCGGATAATCATGCCGATAACTCAACTAACGCAGGGCTGTTTATCGTGAATTCACTCTATACCGCTGAAGGTGTAATGGATAAACACTCGCTGTGGCAGCGTTATGTCCCGCTGGTGCGTCACGAAGCATTGCGCCTCCAGGTGCGTTTGCCGGCGAGCGTGGAACTGGACGATCTGCTACAGGCGGGCGGTATCGGGTTATTGAATGCAGTTGACCGATACGACGCTCTGCAAGGAACGGCATTTACCACTTACGCAGTTCAGCGTATTCGTGGTGCGATGCTGGACGAGCTGCGCAGCCGGGACTGGGTGCCGCGCAGTGTTCGCCGCAACGCGCGCGAAGTGGCGCATGCGATGGGGCAGCTGGAACAGGAACTGGGACGCAACGCGACGGAAACGGAAGTGGCGGAACGGCTTGGTATTCCTGTTGAAGAGTATCGTCAGATGTTGCTCGATACCAATAATAGCCAACTCTTCTCTTATGACGAGTGGCGCGAAGAGCATGGCGATAGCATCGAGCTGGTGACGGATGAGCATCAGCAAGAAAACCCGTTACACCATTTAATGGAAGGTAATTTACGCCAGCGCGTGATGGAAGCCATTGAAGCTTTGCCAGAGCGCGAACAGCTGGTGTTAACCCTCTATTATCAGGAAGAGCTTAATCTCAAAGAGATTGGCGCTGTTCTGGAAGTGGGAGAGTCGCGGGTAAGCCAGCTGCACAGCCAGGCCATCAAACGCTTACGAACCAAGCTGGGTAAGTTATAGGTGATTGATTCACCTGAAAAATGCCGCACAACGTATTGACAACCAGGAGTTATCATGACGGTGCAGCAATCTAAAAGACGGCCTTTAAGCCGCTACCTGAAAGACTTTAAACACAGCCAGACGCATTGCGCCCACTGTAACAAGTTACTCGATCGTATCACGCTGGTTCGTCGTGGCGAAATCGTCAACAAAATTGCGATTTCTCGTCTCGACACGTTGATGGACGAAGCCGCGTGGCTCGAAGAGCAGAAAGAGTGGGTGGCGCTTTGCCGTTTCTGTGGCGATCTCCACTGCAAAGAGCAAAGCGACTTCTTCGATATTATCGGTTTCAAACAGTTCCTGTTTGAACAGACCGAGATGAGTCACGGGACCGTTCGCGAATACGTAGTTCGCCTGCGTCGCCTGGGACAGCATCTGACCGTGAATAACATTTCCCGCGATCTGCTCAAGACCGGCTATCTGGATGAAAACCTGGAGCCGTGGCTGCCTGCGACCAGTACTAATAACTACCGTATTGCGCTGCGCAAGTACGCACAATATAAGGTCCAAATGCCGGCGGCGGTAAAGCAGAAAGCCCACGCCGGGACAACTTCTGATATATATTAAAAAAGAATAAGATGTAGCGCAGTCGCCTTTGACCTTGCAGGCGATTTCTCTACACTACACAAAAATTCCACTATATCGGGGTACTTATGAAATTAGCACTTCTGGGTCGTCAGGCGCTGATGGGCGTTATGGCCGTTGCGCTGGTCGCGGGAATGAGCGTGAACACCTTCGCCGCAGAGAACCTGCTTAACAAAGTGAAAGAGCGCGGTACGCTGTTGGTCGGGCTGGAAGGAACCTATCCTCCGTTCAGCTTCCAGGGTGATGACGGTAAACTGACCGGTTTCGAAGTGGAATTTGCGGAAGAACTGGCGAAACACCTTGGCGTGAAAGCGTCCCTGAAACCGACCAAATGGGACGGTATGCTGGCGTCGCTGGATTCCAAACGTATTGATGTGGTGATTAACCAGGTGACCATTTCTGACGAGCGTAAGAAGAAGTATGACTTCTCCACGCCGTACACCGTGTCCGGTATCCAGGCGCTGGTGAAGAAAGGCAACGAAGGCTCAATCAAAACGGCCGCGGATCTGAAAGGTAAAAAAGTCGGTGTCGGTCTGGGAACCAACTACGAAGAGTGGCTGCGCCAGAACGTTCAGGGTGTGGATATCCGCACCTATGATGATGACCCGACAAAATACCAGGATCTCCGCGTTGGCCGTATCGATGCCATCCTGGTTGACCGTCTGGCGGCACTGGATCTGGTGAAGAAAACCAACAACACCCTGGCGGTCGCCGGTGATGCGTTCTCTCGTCAGGAATCAGGGGTTGCTGTCCGTAAAGGTAACGAAGACCTGGTCAAGGCGATCGACTCCGCCATTGCGGATATGCAAAAAGACGGCAGCCTGAAAGCGCTTTCTGAGAAGTGGTTTGGGGCAGACGTCACCAAATAAGTCTTTGACGTTAAAAAAAGGCGCTTTTAAAAGCGCCTTTTTTATTTCTTACGCGTCTGCGTGCATAATGAAAAATATCACATTTTGTCTGAGTTACCGGAGAACCCATGTCACTACAGAATTTAACGCGCTTTCCCCGCCTGGAGTTTATCGGCGCGCCGACACCGCTGGAGTATCTGCCGCGATTTTCTGACTATTTAGGACGCGATATTTTTATTAAGCGTGATGACGTGACGCCAATGGCGATGGGGGGCAATAAGCTGCGCAAACTGGAGTTTCTGGCGGCTGACGCGCTGCGTGAAGGGGCTGATACCCTCATCACCGCAGGCGCGATTCAGTCCAACCACGTTCGTCAGACGGCGGCGGTGGCGGCAAAACTCGGGCTGCACTGTGTGGCATTGCTGGAAAACCCAATCGGTACGCGGGCAGAAAACTACCTGACCAACGGAAACCGTCTGCTGTTGGATCTATTTAATGTCCAGGTTGAAATGGTCGACGCGTTAACCGACCCGACCGCACAACTCGATGAGCTGGCCACACGTCTGGAAGCACAGGGTTTCCGTCCCTATGTCATTCCAGTGGGCGGGTCGAATGCGCTGGGTGCGCTGGGGTATGTGGAAAGCGCGCTGGAAATTGCTCAGCAGTGTGAGGGGGCGGTAAGCCTCTCCTCAGTGGTGGTTGCTTCCGGCAGTGCGGGGACGCACGCGGGGCTGGCCGTCGGTCTGGAGCAACTGCTGCCGGAGGTGGAGCTGATTGGTGTAACGGTATCGCGCAGCGTTGCAGATCAGAAACCCAAAGTGGTGAGCTTGCAGCAGGCGGTGGCCGGGCAGCTGGAGCTGAAGGCAAAGGCCGATATTCTGCTCTGGGACGACTATTTTGCGCCGGGTTACGGCACGCCGAACGAAGAGGGGATGGAAGCGGTTAAACTGCTGGCGCGCCTCGAGGGGATATTGCTTGATCCGGTCTATACGGGCAAAGCGATGGCCGGGCTTATTGATGGCATTGCGCAGAAACGCTTTAAGGATGAAGGGCCGATTTTATTTGTGCACACCGGCGGGGCGCCCGCGCTGTTTGCCTATCATCCTCATGTCTAAAAATCAGGTCGAAAAATAATAATGCAAGAAAGTATTCAACTGGTTATCGATTCGCTGCCGTTCCTGCTGAAAGGCGCGGTGTTTACATTACAACTCAGTATTGGTGGCATGTTCTTCGGCCTGGTACTCGGGTTTGTGCTGGCCTTAATGCGTATGTCGCCCGTCTGGCCGGTGCGCTGGCTGGCTCGTTTTTATATCTCTGTGTTTCGCGGCACGCCGCTTATCGCGCAGCTCTTTATGATCTACTACGGTTTACCGCAGTTCGGGATTGAACTGGACCCGATCCCGGCGGCGATGATTGGTCTGTCGCTTAATACGGCGGCGTATACCTCGGAAACCCTGCGTGCGGCAATTTCGTCGATTGATAAAGGGCAGTGGGAAGCCGCAGCCAGTATCGGTATGACACCGTGGCAAACCTTGCGCCGGGCCATTCTGCCGCAGGCGGCGCGGGTGGCGTTGCCGCCGCTCAGCAACAGCTTTATCAGCCTGGTGAAAGACACCTCGCTGGCGGCGACGATTCAGGTGCCGGAGCTGTTCCGTCAGGCGCAGCTTATCACCTCGCGCACGCTTGAAGTGTTTACCATGTATCTTGCTGCCTCGCTGATCTACTGGGTGATGGCAACGGTGCTGTCTGCCCTGCAAAACTATTTTGAAAACCAGCTTAACCGCCAGGAGCGTGATCCAAAATGAGTGCTATCGACGTTAAAAACCTGGTGAAGAAATTCCACGGGCAAACGGTGCTCCACGGGATCGATCTGGAGGTGGAGCAGGGTGAAGTGGTGGCGATTATCGGCCCGAGCGGCTCAGGAAAAACCACGCTGCTGCGCAGCATTAACCTGCTTGAACAGCCGGAGGGAGGCACCATTCGGGTTGGGGAGATCACCATTGATACCGGTAAATCCATCAGCCAGCAAAAAGGCCTGATCCGCCAGCTGCGCCAGCACGTGGGGTTTGTTTTCCAGAGCTTCAATCTGTTCCCGCACCGGACGGTGCTGGAGAACATTATTGAAGGTCCGGTGATTGTGAAAGGTGAACCAAAAGAGGAAGCCACGGCGCGTGCGCGTGAACTGCTTGCCAAAGTGGGGCTGGCAGGGAAAGAGACCAGCTATCCGCGTCGTCTTTCGGGCGGGCAACAGCAGCGTGTGGCGATAGCCCGCGCGCTGGCAATGCGCCCGGATGTGATCCTCTTTGACGAACCCACTTCTGCGCTCGATCCTGAGCTGGTGGGCGAGGTGCTTAACACTATTCGTCAGTTGGCACAGGAAAAACGCACCATGGTCATTGTGACTCACGAAATGAGCTTTGCCCGTGACGTCGCCGACCGGGCTATTTTCATGGATCAAGGACGGATTGTGGAGCAGGGGCCGGCAAAAAGTTTATTTGCCAACCCGCAGCAGCCGCGAACCCGTCAATTCCTTGAAAAATTCCTTATGCAGTAGCATTTTTGCACGCATTTGCTCCAGATTTTTCTTCTGGAGCAAATTATTCTCTCGCGGTTTCGTCTGCCATGTTTTTTTATTCCGCTCAGTACAGATAAACCTTATCAAAACTAAAGTTAATTGTGCTATTGCCGATATTTTGTGGTTAGAAATAAGTTTTATGTGTTAGGTTATATTCACCTTAATAATGAATATCATTTCAGAGGCTTCATTTAGTAAGTATGAAGGATTCAGACTTTTTCACCTGGCGACGGGATTGCTTCCTCCGGTTTCAGGCACTGACCAGTGCCAGTGAGGTATATCAGGAACTACAGCGACAAACTCAGGCGCTCGAATTTGATTATTACGCACTCTGTGTACGCCATCCTGTGCCATTTACGCGCCCCAGGATATCTGTACACGCCACGTATCCACAACGGTGGATGGCGCAATATCAGTCAGAGAATTATTTCGCCATTGATCCAGTGCTCAAACCGGAGAATTTCATTCAGGGCCATTTACCCTGGACGGATGAATTATTCGCGGATGCTGAGGCATTATGGAATGGCGCACGCGACCATGGCTTGCGTAAGGGAATAACACAGTGCCTGATGCTGCCAAATCACGCGCTTGGTTTCCTGTCCGTTTCGTGTACCAGCGTTCAGGCGGGCGCGATCACCAGCGAAGAATTAGAGCTGCGGTTGCAGATGCTGCTGCAAATGGCGTTAACCAGCCTGCTGCGTTTTGAAGATGAGATGGTGATGCCACCCGAAATGAAATTCAGCAAACGTGAGCGGGAAATTCTGAAATGGACTGCTGAAGGGAAGACATCAGCGGAAATAGCGATCATTCTCTCTATCTCGGAGAATACCGTTAACTTCCATCAGAAGAATATGCAGAAGAAATTCAACGCGCCAAACAAGACGCAGATTGCGTGTTACGCGGCGGCGACAGGGTTAATCTGAGCAGAGAGAACGTTCTGCGTGCCAGACGAGATAACGGCTGAATGCAACACATTCAGCCGTTTTTTTTACTGACGGTAGGCTTGTTTAATTTGCTTAACGGTATTGGCAAATACCGCTGACTCAGCCTGGTTTTCCATCTGCGCGATTTGCTTTTCCATTTTAATGATCACACGTCCGGCGTCAGCCTGACCCATTGCCTGTAACATCAGCGTCAGCAGGGCTTTCAGGCAGTTGACTTCCTGGGCCAGTTCCTGGCTATTCTCCGCAGTTGCAAATTCAGGTGTGCTCATTTATTTTCCTCGTTATAAAACAGCGCTCGCGCGCGATGATGCAAGTCAAGGCGGCGGAGTATACCACAAGCTGTTCCAAAAAATGCAGCGGTTGTTTTTCATACTTTTCCGCAGGGTGTTTATTTGCATAAACACCGCGTGCCAGTAAACTGTACAGGGTCGAAGATTATTAATTGTTTATGGCCGGTTCGCTTGCCGTTAATTATTGTTACAAAAATTTGAGAACTGTTTTTTTGACCGTGACGGGGCAGCTATTTTTGTAACCTTTTGAATACAGATGCTTAAAAAAAGCCGTACAAGCGCTCACCGCGCGGGCTTTCTTTCCAGCATCTGTACAGGCTAATTTCCAAAAACGCGAGCGAAATCGAATAGCCGGTTTTTTAACGTTTTAATCTTGTGAGGAAAAACGTTAATATAAAGCCAATTATCACTCAGTAGCGTTATCCCTATTCTGGAGACATTCCCTTTGATCAACGTCCTTCTTGTTGATGACCACGAACTGGTGCGCGCAGGGATACGACGCATTCTTGAAGATATAAAAGGTATTAAAGTTGCCGGTGAGGCGTGCTGTGGCGAAGATGCCGTTAAATGGTGCCGCACCAATTCAGCCGATGTGGTGCTGATGGATATGAACATGCCCGGTATCGGTGGGCTTGAAGCAACACGCAAAATCGCGCGTACCTTTGTTGACACAAAAGTAATCATGCTGACCGTACATACCGAAAACCCGCTTCCTGCGAAGGTGATGCAGGCAGGGGCGGCAGGTTACCTCAGTAAAGGCGCCGCGCCGCAGGAAGTGGTGAACGCGATTCGTTCCGTCTTTGCCGGCCAGCGTTACATTGCTTCCGACATTGCGCAACAAATGGCGCTGAGCCAGATTGAGCCGGAGAAAACCGAATCTCCGTTTGCCAGTTTGTCTGAGCGTGAATTGCAGATTATGCTGATGATCACCAAAGGCCAGAAGGTAAATGAGATCTCGGAGCAACTGAATCTCAGCCCGAAAACGGTGAACAGCTATCGTTATCGGATGTTCAGTAAACTGAACATCCACGGTGATGTTGAACTGACTCATCTTGCCATCCGTCATGGTCTGTGTAATGCGGAGACGTTATTAAGTCAGTGAGTGATGTATTTGATTCAAAAGCATTTCTGAAAACCGTGACCAGCCAGCCTGGCGTTTATCGCATGTATGACGCTGGCGGTACGGTTATCTACGTGGGGAAGGCGAAAGATCTCAAGAAACGCCTCTCCAGCTATTTTCGCAGCAACCTTGCCTCCCGTAAGACTGAAGCGCTGGTCGCGCTCATCCAGAATATTGATGTCACCGTCACCCATACGGAGACAGAAGCACTCCTGCTTGAGCACAACTATATTAAGCTCTATCAGCCGCGCTATAACGTTCTGCTGCGGGATGATAAATCCTACCCGTTTATTTTTCTGAGCGGCGATACCCATCCCCGGCTCGCGATGCACCGTGGTGCGAAACATGCGAAGGGTGAATACTTTGGGCCGTTTCCTAACGGCTATGCCGTACGTGAGACGCTGGCGCTGCTGCAAAAAATCTTTCCTGTTCGTCAGTGCGAAAACAGTGTCTACCGTAACCGCTCGCGCCCGTGCCTGCAGTACCAGATTGGCCGCTGCCTGGGGCCCTGCGTCGCCGGGCTGGTTAGTGAAGAAGAGTACGCGCAGCAGGTTGAGTACGTGCGCCTGTTTTTAGCCGGTAAAGACGATCAGGTCCTGACCCAACTGATTGCCCGTATGGAGAAAGCCAGCGCCGCGCTGGAGTTTGAAGAGGCCGCGCGCATACGTGACCAGATTCAGGCGGTGCGCCGGGTGACGGAGAAACAGTTTGTTTCGAACACCGGTGACGATCTCGACGTGATCGGCGTTGCCTTTGATGCCGGTCTGGCCTGTGTGCATGTGCTGTTTATTCGTCAGGGCAAAGTGCTCGGCAGCCGCAGCTATTTCCCGAAAGTGCCAGGCGGTACGGAGCTGGGTGAAGTGGTTGAAACTTTTGTCGGCCAGTTTTATCTGCAGGGGAGCCAGATGCGCACGCTGCCATCGGAGATCCTGCTTGATTTTAACCTTGCCGATAAAACCCTGCTGGCCGATTCCTTATCCGAGCTGGCGGGACGCCGGGTGAATGTCCAGACCAAACCGCGCGGCGACCGTGCACGTTATCTGAAGCTGGCGCGTACCAATGCCGCGACAGCGCTCAGCACCAAACTTTCCCAGCAGTCGACGGTGAGCCAGCGTTTAACGGCTCTGGCGACGCTTCTGAAATTGCCGGAAGTGAAACGCATGGAGTGTTTCGACATCAGCCATACCATGGGGGAGCAGACCGTTGCCTCCTGCGTGGTGTTCGATGCGAACGGTCCGCTGCGTGCTGAGTATCGTCGCTATAACATCACCGGCATCACCCCGGGGGATGACTATGCGGCAATGAATCAGGTGCTGCGTCGTCGCTATGGTAAAGCCATTGAAGAAAGCAAGATCCCGGATGTGATCCTGATTGACGGCGGGAAAGGGCAACTCGGCCAGGCGAAGGCGGTCTTTGAATCCCTGGATGTCAGCTGGGATAAAAACCATCCCCTGCTGTTGGGGGTGGCAAAAGGGGCCGATCGTAAAGCCGGGCTGGAGACGCTGTTCTTCGAGCCGGAAGGTGAGGGCTTTAGCCTGCCGCCGGATTCCCCGGCGCTGCATGTTATTCAGCATATTCGCGATGAGTCGCACGATCATGCCATCAGCGGTCACCGTAAAAAACGGGCGAAGGTGAAAAACACCAGCACGCTGGAGACCATTGAAGGCGTTGGGCCAAAACGTCGCCAGATGCTGCTGAAGTATATGGGCGGATTGCAAGGATTACTCAACGCCAGCATGGAGGAAATTGCAAAAGTGCCGGGTATTTCGCAAGGGCTGGCAGAAAAGATCTACTACTCGTTGAAACATTGAGGGCTCTGTAGCAACATAGAGCTAAATTTTACTGACAACAAATAGTTACCGTCATTATGCAATATAACATCCCTACGTTGCTCACTCTCTTTCGCGTCGTGCTTATCCCGTTCTTTGTACTCGCGTTTTATCTGCCGTTTGTCTGGGCCCCTTTTGCCTGTGCGCTGATTTTCCTGGTTGCCGCGGTCACCGACTGGTTTGATGGTTATCTGGCGCGCCGCTGGAACCAAAGCACCCGTTTTGGTGCTTTCCTCGATCCGGTGGCCGATAAAGTGATGGTGGCTATTGCCATGGTGCTGGTGGCTGAACATTACCATACCTGGTGGGTGACACTGCCAGCCGCCACCATGATTGGACGCGAGATCATCATCTCTGCACTGCGTGAATGGATGGCTGAACTGGGTAAACGCAGCAGCGTGGCGGTATCCTGGATCGGTAAAGTGAAAACCACCGCGCAAATGGCGGCGCTGGTCTGGATGCTGTGGCGTCCGAACGCCTGGGTAGAGTGGGCGGGAATCGGCCTGCTGTGGGTTGCCGCGGTGCTGACCCTGTGGTCAATGCTGCAATATTTGAACGCGGCGCGCGGAGATTTGCTTGAACAGTGATCGTTTCGCCGTAATTTTCAGCAAACGATCCGGGGATGCAAAAAATAACGTTGACTCATCACGTCATATCAGTAGAATGCAACGCATCGAACGGCGGCACAGTTAGCCGGACGATAATGAAATCAAGTGGTTAGCAGTTAACTTGATGACATGCGGGAATAGCTCAGTTGGTAGAGCACGACCTTGCCAAGGTCGGGGTCGCGAGTTCGAGTCTCGTTTCCCGCTCCAGATTAAAGACATGCGCAATAGCGGGTGTCAGTTTAAAAAGTTTTACGGCGCGTTAGCAAAGCGGTTATGTAGCGGATTGCAAATCCGTCTAGTCCGGTTCGACTCCGGAACGCGCCTCCACTTTCTTCCCGAGCCCGGATGGTGGAATCGGTAGACACAAGGGATTTAAAATCCCTCGGCGTTCGCGCTGTGTGGGTTCAAGTCCCACTCCGGGTACCATGGGAAACAAAGAATAATCAAAGCAATAAGCAGTGTCGTGAAACCACCGAAAGGTGGTTTTTTTGTGTCTGCAAATCCGACATCACACCCCGCCCAAATACGCCTTCCTCACCTCCTGATTCCCCAGTAACTCCTCACCGCTGCCGCTCAGGCGGATCTGCCCGTTAACCATCACGTAGCCGCGGTCAGAAAGCTTCAGCGCGTGGTGCGCGTTCTGCTCCACCAGAAAAATGGTCATCCCGTTGCGGGCCAGTTCGCGCAGCGTCTGAAAGATCTGTTTCACCACAATCGGCGCCAGGCCGAGGCTGGGTTCATCCAGTAACAGGAGTTTAGGGCGGCTCATCAGCGCCCGGGCGATGGCCAGCATCTGCTGTTCCCCGCCGGACATGGTCATCGCGCGCTGTTTACGCCGCTCTTTGAGGCGAGGGAAGAGGTCAAACATGGTGTGCATATCTTCCGTTGCAAACTGGCTGCCAATGGGGATGGTCCCCATCAGCAGGTTCTCCTCCACGGTCATATCGGGAAAAATGCGTCGTCCTTCCGGCGCCTGGGCAATGCCTTCGGAGGCGACATAGTGGGTCGATTTATGGCTAATGTCCTCTCCGCAAAACACGATCTGCCCGCTGCGAATACGCGGCTGGCCGAAGATAGACATCAGTAATGTCGATTTACCCGCGCCGTTAGCGCCTATCAGCGCCACGGTTTCCCCTTTGTTTACTTCAAGGGTTACCTGTTTCAGCGCCTGGATCACGCCGTAAAACACGTCCACCTCGCGAAAGGCCAGCATCGGTTCGCTCATAGATTGACCTCGCTTTCATCGGTGCCCAGATACGCGGCGATCACTTTTTCATCATGCTGGATCTGCTCGGGTTTTCCCCTCGCGATGACGTCTCCATGGTCGAGCACAATGATGTCGTCCGAAATCTCCATCACCATTCCCATATCGTGTTCAATCAACAGTACCGTAATGCCGTGGTGGTCGCGCAGAAAACGGATGATGTTGCTCAGCTTGTGCGTTTCAACCGGGTTGAGCCCGGCGGCGGGTTCATCCAGACAGATCATCTCTGGTCCGGTGCACATGGCGCGTGCGATTTCCAGACGCCGCTGCTGGCCGTAGGACATCTCGCCCGCCAGGCGATTGGCACACTCCACAAGATCCACCACCTCAAGCCAGTAGAAGGCCCTGTCCAGGGCGTCGCTCTCTGCCCGTCGGTAAGCGGGGGTATTGAGGATCCCGGCGAGCAAATGACGGTTAACGCGCATATGCTGTGCGACCAGCAGGTTTTCCACGACCGACATCTCGCGGAACAGACGAATGTTCTGGAAGGTGCGTGCCAGCCCGGCGCGGTTAACCAGATGCGTCCCGCCAAACATCTTATAGAAAAGGCGCTGCCCCAACTGTGCAGGGTGAATCCAGTCGTCCGGCTGGAATTTTTGCCCGAGTACCTGAATGACGTTGGTCGTTCTGTTGCGTGCATTAAACAGAATGTTCCCGCCGGACGCTTTATAGAAGCCGGTCAGGCAGTTAAAGACGGTGGTTTTGCCAGCGCCGTTTGGGCCGATAAGGGCGGTAATTGAACCGCGCTGCACGTCGAGATTGACGTCATTAAGCGCCTTGATCCCGCCAAAATGCATCATCAGGTGCTCTACGCTTAATATCGTTCCGTTCATGGCGCCACGCCCTTACGCACGGCAAACCCGCTACGGTTAATGCGGATCAACCCGCGCGGACGCCAGATCATCATCACCACCATCAGCATGCCAAACAGCAGGACGCGATACTCAGCAAAGCTGCGCAACAGCTCGGGTGTCACGGTGAGCACAAAGGCTGCCAGTACGACTCCGAGCGTGGAGCCCATGCCGCCCAGTACCACGATGGCGAGGATCAGCGCAGATTCAAAAAAGGTGAATGAGGTTGGATTCACAAAACCCTGATAGGTGGCAAAGAACACGCCCGCAATCCCGGCCGTTGACGCGCCCAGCGTAAAGTCCGAAAGCTTAACCAGCACATGGTTGAGGCCCATGGAGCGGCAGGCGATTTCATCTTCCCGCAGGGCTTCCCATGCCCGGCCAATCGGCATTCGTGTCAGACGATGCTTGATATAAAGCACCAGCAGCACCACCAGAAACAGCACCGCGTAAATAAAGATAAACTTCATATTCGGGTTGTACGTCAGATGGAAAAACTCATGAAATGGCACGCCACCTTCTTTGGCGCGTCGACCAAACTCCAGTCCGAAAAACGTAGGCGGCGGCGCTGACACGCCATTAGGCCCGCCGGTGAAGGTTAGCCAGTTGTTCAGCACCAGACGGATAATTTCCCCGAACCCGAGCGTCACAATCGCCAGGTAGTCGCCGTGCATGCGCAGCACCGGGAAGCCGAGCAGGGCACCGGCAGCCGCAGCCATAATTGCCGCCAGCGGCAGCATGCTCCAGAATCCGAGTCCCAGATATTGATACCCCAACGCCAGCCCGTAAGCACCGATGGCGTAGAAGGCGACATACCCCAGATCCAGCAGTCCGGCCAGACCCACGACGATATTCAGGCCGAGGCCGAGCAGGACGTAAATCAGCCCGAGGATAGCAACCGTCAGCAGGTATTTGGTGGCGACAAACGGGAAGCAGATCGCAAGGGCGATCGCCAGAGGAATAACCCAGCGCAGACGGCTTTTGTATTCCGGCGGGCGAACATATACTCCCGCGCTGTCGGCTTCGAACCGCGCCTGAAAACGGGCCCCGGCAGCGGTACTTAAAAAAACGCTCAGCAGAAAACGCCCAACCATCACTGTGCCGACCATCCAGGCCAGGCGCTGTCCGGCAAAGTTAAAGCTATATCCGTCCAGCACCACGCCCGCAATCGGGCCAAAAATAATCAATGCGATCAGCCCGGAAAACATCGCGTCCAGCAGGCAGCGCTTGAGGGAGAAACCGTGTGATGTCATCGTTTTCTCCTTCACACTTTGGCCACGACAGGGCGGCCGAGCAGCCCCTGAGGGCGGAAAATCAGGATCATGACCAGCAGCCCAAACGAGAACACATCTTTGTAGTCCGAGTTCACCATGCCGGAAAACTGAGCTTCGGCCACCCCCAGAATCAACCCGCCGAGCATCGCGCCGGGCAAAGAGCCGATCCCCCCGAGCACCGCGGCGGTAAAGGCTTTGATACCAATCACAAACCCGACGTAGAAATCAAAGGTGCCATAATTCATGGTAATGAGCACCCCGGCCAGACCGGCCATTGCCGCGCCGATGACAAATACCAGAGAAATAATCCTGTCGGTATTTATCCCCAGAATGGAGGCCATTTTTCGATCCTGTTGTACCGCACGACACATGCGTCCCAGCCGGGTATGGCTGATAATCCAGGTGAGCAATAACATCCCGGCGAAGGAGGCGACCAGAATGAATACTTTGGTATAGGTAATCTGCACGAACCCCTCTCCCAGATGCAGACGAATCACGCCATCCAGCATGGTGGGAACCCCTTGCTGACGCGGCCCCTGGCTCAGTTGCGCGTAATTTTGCAGGATAAGCGACATGCCGATGGCGGAGATCAGCGGTGCCAGACGGGTGGAGTTGCGTAGCGGTTTATAGGCAATGCGCTCGATGGTCCAGCCATACACTCCGGTGACCACGATGGTGAATACCAGCGTGCCGAGGATCAGTAGAGGGAACGACTGCAGGCCGAAGAAGGAGAGCAGCGCCAGGCCAATCGCGCAGAGATAGGCAGAGATCATATACACTTCGCCGTGGGCGAAGTTAATCATGCCGATGATGCCGTACACCATCGTATAACCGATGGCGATGAGTCCGTAGACGGAGCCCAGCGTTAAGCCATTAATTAACTGTTGCAGGAAGAATGTACTCATCTTAGCGCGCTCTTTATAACGGCCGCATAAACCGCGCAGCCTGATGTGTTGTTTGCGTCGGCAGGCGGCCCTGCCGACGTTGAGCGTGACTCCGTCCCGTTACGGCACTTCCTTATACTTTCCTTTGTCGTCCCACTGATACACCACGTAGTCAGAGACTTTCAGATCGCCTTTGCTGTCCCAGGCTTTTTTGCCCATCACCGTATCGACGGAATTAGCCTTCAGCCATTCGCTGGCTTTGGCTGAGTCCTTGCCGCCCGTCGCCTTGAATGCCGCGGCGATAGCCTGCACGGAGGCATAGGAGTAGAGGGTGTATCCTTCCGGTTCGAATTTACCGGCGCGGAATTTCTCAATTACCGCTTTACCGTCCGGGATCAGGCGCGGATCTTTACCGAAGGTCATATAAATGCCGTTGGTATATTGCGGTCCTCCCGCCGCGGTCACCATCTCTTCGTTGACAATACAGTCGCCGGAGAAGAATTTTGCCTGCGCGCCCTGTTCACGCATCTGGCGAACCAGCGGGCCGGCTTCAGGGTGACAGCCCCCGAAGAAGACGACGTCCGGTTTTTGCGCCCCAATTTTGGTGACCAGGGCGTTAAAGTCTTTTTCACCACGGGATAACCCTTCGTACATCACGTCCTGCACGCCGCGTTTTGCCAGTGCGGCTTTGGTGGCGTCCGCCAGCCCCTGACCGTAGGTGTCTTTGTCGTGAATGATCACCACCCGTTTGGCTTTCAGCTTGTCGATAATGAAATCGCTGGCGACCTGACCCTGCTGGTCATCGCGGCCGCACATGCGGAACATATCGCTCATGCCGCGCTCGGTAATCTGCGGGTTGGTGGAGCCAGGCGTGATGGCGATGATCCCCGCGTCGCTGTACACCTCAGAGGCGGGCATGGTGGACGAGGAGCAGAAATGACCGACCACCGCGTTGACCTTATCCTGGTCGACTAAACGGTTGGCGACGGCAACGGCCTGCTTGGGCTCGCAGGCATCATCTCCCTGAACCAGCTTAATTTTTTCACCGTTGATCCCGCCTGCGGCGTTAATGTCCTCTGCTGCCTGTGTTGCGCCATGCCAGTACTGATCGCCGTAGGTGGCATTGGGGCCTGTAAATGGCCCGGCCACGCCAATGACAATATCTGCCCGGGCGGAAAATGCCGTCACCAGACAACCGGCCAACACAAGAGAAAGAGGAGTTCTGATTAATTTCAGCGACATTATTGTGTTCCTTAGCAATGAGGTTTTTGCACCACGGTGTAAACCCGAACGCCCGACGGCGCAGCCAATCAAAAACACGAGCGAGAAAAATGATTTTACGAACAAGATACGGTCAGCATCCTGCTTAATACGGCGAGGTTTCCATGCGCAGTGTCGCGTGCTGAAGATTAAGCAAAATCGTTGCCAGAATGGTTAACCTGTTGACGGCGTTGCGACATGTTGAGTATAGAGCGCCGCTGTACGCAGCCTTGCGGGACGCACTGAAATTACAGCGGAGATCACATCTCGTTAACAATAAAGCCCATAAGTTGTGCAAGGGTCACGATTTGCACGTTTTTGCAGCAATAATTCCCGTAACTTCCGCCGGGAAAGGCGTACGATATGTGCTAGGATCCTTTCCTTTTTGATCAGGAGTGTCAGCAATGACTGAAGGCCCATTAAATGAAAGCGAAATGGCGTGGCTGGAAGAGACGTTAATGTCTTACGGTCATGACGATGCGTCCGTGATTGACGTGTCCGAACTGGACGGCATGCTTACGGCAGTGCTTTCCGGCCCCGTGGTTGTCGAGCCAGACACCTGGCTGGTGGCGGTATGGGGCGGCGAGAAATATATCCCGCGCTGGAAAAACGATCGAGAAATGAACCGTTTTATCGATCTCTGCTTTAAGCATATGAACGACATTGCTGAGCGCCTGAGCGAATACCCGGATCAGTTTGAGCCGATGTTTGGTTATAACGACGTGGACGGCCAGAGCTACACCGTTGTGGAAGAGTGGTGTTATGGCTATATGCGCGGCGTGTCGCTGACCGACTGGTCTGCACTGCCAGAAGAGCTGAAAGCGGATCTGGATGTCATCGCGCTTCACGGCTCAGAAGAGAACAGCGAGAAGCTGGACGCGCTGAGCGAAGAGGAGTACATCGCCAGCATTGAGCGTATCCAGCCAGCGGCGCTGCGCTTATACGACTACTGGTCTGCTAACCCACAGCAACCGGAAGCGAAGAAACCGATTGTTAACGGCACAAAGGTCGGGCGTAACGATCCGTGTCCGTGCGGCAGCGGGAAGAAGTTTAAGAGCTGTTGCTTACACTGATAAAAAAGGGGCTGTCGATAGCCCCTTTTTTTTACCCCACTTCCGGCAGCATTCCCGCCGCAATTAAAAATTGCACCAGAATAATGACGACCCCGCAGGCAAACACAATGCACAGCAGCGGCTTTCCACCTGCCACCCTGTATCCTTGCCGGGCATGCTGTTGGCGGCTCTTCCACGCCAGCAGAGAAGGGAGCAGCAGGGCAAGGATGGATAGAGCCACCCCCGCATACCCCAGCGCCATGACAAACCCGCGCGGGTAGAAGAGGGCAAAGGCCAGCGGAGGCAGGAAGGTGATCGCCCCTGTCTGTAAGCGGCCGGTGACGGAATTGCGACGCTGGAACAGATCTGCCAGATAATCGAACAGACCGAGCGCCACGCCCAGGAAGGAGGTGGCCAGCGCCAGATCGGCAAACAGATGCACCGCCAGCTCAACGTGTGGAGAAGTTACCACTTCACGCAGCGCCAGCAAGAAACCGTTCAGACCGGCGTGTTCCGCCATCAAGCCAATAAAGGTGGAGGAGTCGATACTGCCCAGCGTCACCAGTTGCCAGAAAATGTAGGCCATCAGCGGGATGGCGCTACCGATAACAAACACGCGGCGAAGCTTGCGAATATCACCGTTCATGTAGCTGACAATGCTTGGCACACTGCCGTGGAAGCCAAATGAGGTAAAAATGACCGGGATCGCGGAAAGCGCCAGGCCTTTTTCCAGCGGCAGCGTCAGCAGGTTGACCTTATGAACATGCGGTGCCAGCAGAACCAGCATTACAATCAGAAAAAGGATTTTGGCGCTGAATAAAAAACGGTTAAACAGATCGACCAGCGAGGTACCTACACAGACTACGCCGCCGCCGATGAGCGTAAAGAAGATGGCCCCCGTCGCTGGCGTAATGTCAGCACCGAATCCGTCGTTGACGCTGGAAGCGATCAATTCCCCGGCACCACTGATATACGCAGCGGTCAGGGCGTACATCAGAAACATCATGCTAAAGCCGGTCACCCACTGTCCGTAACGGCCCAGATAGCGTGCCGCAAGCGAACCCAGCCCGGTATCGGCGGGGACGTGCTGATAAACCTCAAGCAGCAACAGCGCGGTGTAACACATTAATGCCCAGAGCGTACCCAGCAGCAGTAATGTCATGCCAAATCCGACGCCCGCGGCGGCCAGCGGCATCGCCAGCATTCCTGCGCCAATCGTCGTTCCGGCGACGATAAAAATACTTCCCAGGGTTCTGTTTTTCACGCTTTCCTCTACAACGCTTCACGATCGCGACAAAATCTGCGGCGCAGAGTAAGGGAAAAGCCGTATTTCGTCAAATGACCGTTACAAGAAGTGTAACTTTAACTTTACGATTTTAGCCGGGCGAGGCTCTTCAGGTAACTCTCTGATCCTTCGGAGGTGTAAGGCTACTTCATAAGGACAATAGGATCGCGTGAAAATCAGGCGTAATTTAAACAAAAATTGCAAAACATAAAATAAAATGAGGGTCTGATGGCGGGGGAAAATCCATTCACAGCGGCCTGGAGCCGGGGAGGCAATTTGCTATGTCACGGCCACTGGATCATCAGCTGGCAGAATACGGCGCTGACGTTGCCGGAATCCCGACGTGAAAAGGATATGGGCACATGGGCGATTTATTCGATTATCGATCCTGAGGATGAGACCTTTGCACAGGGGTTAAAAGAGGATGAGTGGATAATCGAAAACGTGGACTGGCTGACGGATTTATTCTTCGACGCCGGGATCCCGCTTGAGGCGGCAAACTACCGGTACTTTTTCCAGGCCGTAAATCCGCATGACTGGCGCTGTACCAGTTGCGCAGGTTGCATGTAAAAAAATACGGCGCTGAAAGTCAGCGCCGTATCGATATTAATTCTGGGTATCAAGCGTAGAGAGTTCTTTATCAATAAAGTAAAGACCTTCACCGGTTTTACCGGCCAGCGATAATTTATCCAGAACCGATTTAAACAGTTTCTCTTCTTCGTGTTGTTCGGCCACATACCACTGCAGGAAATTAAAGGTTGGATAATCCTGGCTGGTCATTGCCGCATGCACCAGTTCGTTAATTTTCTGGGTGATCAGCTGCTCGTGCTCGTAGGTAGCGCGGAAGAGTTCATCAAGTGAGCCATACTCCGCAAACGGTGATGCCACGTTATCAATGCGCGGCAGGCTGCCGGTATCTGTCAGATAATCAAAGAGACGCTGCATGTGGGTCATCTCTTCCTGAGCGTGACGACGCAGGAACGCGGCGGCACCTTCAAAGCTGTGATAGCTGCACCAGGCACTCATCTGCTGGTAGAGCAGGGAGGAAAAAAGCTCAAGATTCATTTGCGCATTGAGCTTGTCGATCATTTCAGTTTTCAGCATGGTGACGCTCCGGTTTATTATTTCTGGTTCACAATGAGCGACACTATAATTTGTTATTGAATTATATGCAAAACGTAAAATAAATATTTGTTTATTTAAAAATACGAATGGGAATAAAACGCATTGGCGATATTTATATTTATAAATGAGAATTATTTATTTTAACGGGCTGCCAGCCAAAACTGGCAGCGCAGATTAATACCACGGATTACTGGTGGCCGGTTTAACAGCATAACCCATGCATTTGTACTGAATGGTCACGCTCTCGTTCAGACACAGTGAGCCGCTAATCAGGGTGCAGGTTTTAATGGGCTGCCCATAGGAAGAGGCGGTGGCATATCCCATGCCCTGGCACGCTTTGGTTGCAGTGCCATTGTTCACATATTCATCAGACCAGGCGTTTTGTAGGGCGGCCTGACCATAGTCAAGGCGGACTATGCCATTTGGCGCATCCAGACTGCTCACCTGTGCCTGGCGGTTGATGCTACATCCCGCGAGCAGCAGGACCGTGCCGACAACGAAGACTCTTTTCATGGTTCGCTCTGAGTGGAGGGAAATACGTTATCGTACCGCTCGCTGTCCGCCGCAATGCCCTGAATAGCCGGACAATCTGCCCTTTCTCTTTGCAACGGGCCGGGCTCAGACCTGTCATCAACAAAAATGTGAGTCCTCTTTGGTTTTTTAAAACAATCTTTCATTTAATTTGAAAGTGCGTTTGTGTGATAGTAGGGTGAAGATGAAAAGGTATCCATGATGGGCTCGCCCGCAACGCATTCAGGAGAGAGACAATGAAAATCGCACTGATGATGGAAAACAGCCAGGCCGCAAAAAATCCAGTGATTCTGAAAGAGTTAAAAACGGTCGCCGATGAAAAAGGGTTCCCGGTGTATAACGTTGGCATGAGCGATGAGAACGACCATCATCTGACCTATATCCATCTGGGGATCATGGCGAGCATTTTGCTCAATGCGAAGGCCGTTGATTTTGTGGTGACTGGGTGTGGAACGGGCCAGGGGGCGTTGATGTCGCTGAACATCCACCCGGGCGTGATCTGCGGTTACTGTATCGACCCTGCAGATGCGTTTCTCTTCGCCCAGATTAACAACGGTAACGCGCTTGCCCTGCCGTTTGCCAAAGGCTTCGGCTGGGGCGCAGAGTTGAACGTTCGCTTTATCTTCGAAAAAGCGTTCACCGGCCGCAAGGGAGAAGGTTATCCGCCAGAGCGCAAAGAGCCTCAGGTACGTAATGCGGGGATCCTGAATCAGGTGAAAGCGGCTGTGGTCAAAGAGAACTATCTGGACACGCTGCGGGCAATCGATCCTGAGCTGGTAAAAACCGCCGTTTCCGGCCAGCGCTTCCAGCAGTGCTTCTTTGAAAACTGTCAGGACAAAGAGATCGAGGCTTTCGTGCGCGAGATTGTCGGCTAACACGCGTAGTTGAATACAGAAAAAATTGTGATGTGAGTCACAAAAATATTGATTTTTGTGATAGTGGTCATATTATAGGCACATTGACGATAAAGTTGTATAACAAGTTAATGGAGCATCACAATGAAACTGCGCAAAATCCTCAAAAGCATGTGGGCTAACTACTGCAACACCTTCAAAGACGTGCCGCCTGGCGCGATGTTCTGATAAAAAAACCTGCTTCGGCAGGTTTTTTTATGCCTGCAACCACCAGAAGGGAGATGAAAGGGGGCGTGTTTTGTTACTATGGCGGCCTTTGAATAAGGAGAAACCCCATGTCTCAAAACCTGAGCGCCGATCAGGAACTGGTATCTGATGTTGTCGCATGCCAGCTGGTCATCAAACAGATCCTTGATGTCTTAGATGTTATCGCGCCGGTGGAAGTGCGCGAGAAAATGTCTACCCAGCTGAAAAACATCGATTTTTCCAGCCATCCCGCTGCGGCTGACCCGGTTACGCTTCGGGCGATCCAGAAAGCCATCGCGCTGATTGAGCTGAGATTCACGCCGCAGAGTGAATCTCACTGATAGCGCGCAACGTGAGAAGGGCGACAGTGCCTGTCGCCCGAAAGCGTTTAAAAGAAGGTCTGTACCAGCAGATAACTCGCCGCGCAAGCACAGCTCACGCCAATTATCCCCGGCAGGATAAAGCTGTGGTTGATAATAAATTTGCCGATACGGGTTGTCCCTGAACGGTCAAACCCGATGCAGGCCAAATCGCTTGGGTAGGTAGGCAGAACAAAATAGCCATACGACGCCGGGAAGAAAGCGATCAGCATTTTCGGATCGATACCCAGCATTAACCCCATCGGCGCCACGGCCGTCAACGCTGCCGCCTGGCTGTTCACCAGTTTAGAGACCAGGAAAAGCACGATGGCGTAGGTCCACGGATGGCTTTTCACGACCCCTTCCAACGCCAGTTTTAGCTCGTCGAGATGCGCCTGGAAAAAGGTATCACTCATCCACGCGACGCCGAACACCGAGAAAATCGCCACCATTCCGGCTTTAAAGACCGCGCCGTTAGAAATGGTCGCTGCATTGACCTTGCAGGTGACCAGCATCACCGCACCCGCAATGAGCATCATCATCTGAATGACAAGGTTCATCGACAGCGCCGTCATTTTGCCTTTCACCTCAAACGCCGGACGCAGGTCAGGCAATGCCCCGAGCAGCACCACCACCGCGATCCCGGCGAAGAAAATCCACGTTGACCAGTAGGCCTGTTTCGGAAAACGTTGGTTCATCAACGTCTCGGTTCCGCCGTAGATAAACTCGCGCTGTTTTGGATCTTTCAGCTTTTCCTGGAATTCCATGTCATCGGCTAAATCTTTCCCGCGGCGTAAACTCCACAGGGCGGCAATGGTCACACCGAACAGCGAGGCGGGAACCGACACGGCGAGAATTTCAAGGATCCCCCACGCGTGTCCAATGCCGTGCTGGGCGGCCAGAATGGAAATCAGCGACACCACGGCAACGGAGACCGGGGAGGCGGTGATCGCCATTTGCGATGCCACCGACGCCACGGCCATCGGACGTTCCGGGCGGATCCCTTTTTTCAGGGCGATATCGGCAATAATCGGGAACATGGTGTACACCACATGGCCGGTACCGCAGAGAAAGGTCAGCATCCAGGTGGTAAAGGGGGCGAGGAGGGTGATGTGCTGAGGATGCTTGCGCAGCAGGCGCTCGGCAAATTGCATCATCACATTCAGCCCGCCTGCCGTCTGCAGGGTGGCCGCACACCCGATCACAGCGAGGATAGTCAGCATCACATCAACCGGCGGTTTACCGGGCTGCAGACCAAAGATAAACGTCAAAATAAACAGACCGATACCGCTTATCAGCCCCAGTCCCATCCCGCCAAAACGCGTGCCTGTCAGCAGGCACAGGAGGATGACAATAAACTCAATGGTGATCATGATGCTCCCTCGTCATTAATTATGTAATTAAATAAATCATTACATGTTGTAGGGATAATCATTGAGAGCGAGATCTGATTTGTTAAATCTTTTAAAAAGCAGGAGGTTGGCTGTGAAAAAGAGGCCCACTCCCGAACGGGAGCAGGCGAAAAGCTTAGTGGTGCTGCACTGTCACCAGATCGAGCAGGTGACGGTCGGTCTGTTCCGGGCATAACCCGGACTGTTGCGCGTTGCGGAGCTCATCCGCCAGTGCTTTAAGCAAAATGCCGTCCTGCTGCTGCTCTTTGTCCATATCGCGCAGGAACTGCAGTGTTGCGCTGTCATGCTGTGCTCTGGCTTCATCCGCCAGTTTATTTAGCGTGGCGCAGCGTTGCTCATACTCTTCAAGTGTTTTCCTGAATAACTCCTCCAGCGAGGAGTAGTGCCCATTAATTGCATCCGGGGCTTTGACGATAGGATTTGCCCCTGCGCCTTTCAAAAAGTTAAAGACGCGCATCATATGGGTGACGTTACTTTGTGCCTGGGTACGAAAAAAAGTGGCGGTACCGTTGAGACGGTTCTCAGAACACCACTCGCTCAAATGGAGGTGCAGATTCGACGCATAGAACTCCAGGTTCATCTGCGCATTGAGTTTTTGCATCATCGTTTGGGTAGTCATACCAATATCCTTATAGACTGTTAGTGTGATGTCCGTAACAAAACCTGAACGGGCAGGTTAAGACGAGTAAGTGGCAGAAAAGCATTTCTGCAGTGACAAAAGTCGACCGAATAATCACTTCCTGTGTTCGATATAAATTAGCATACCCCTGCTCGGTGTTTAAGAAAACTCTTAATTGGTGCGTTTTACCATACATTACAAAATTTAATATAGTACAAAAATAACAACATGTTGTTATAAAATAAGATTTATCTAATGCTTTGAAATTACTGGTTTTACCTATTTTAATATCGCTATTTACCCACTGGGAATAGTGAGTCGGAATAATGCTCTGAGAAATAGTTAATTCAGGATTAACTATTTCAAATATATGATGCGCCGACTAAATTGCGCTAAATCAATTTTCGCAGAATAACGCCATAAAATATATTTTGCGGCAACGCCAGTCCTACACAGTTCCCGATGATGGTAACGCCGTACCGCGATCGCGCCCGGAGCGCGGGGGTTTGGGTATCAGGGATTTCTTAGCTGATCTTATGGATAATTCTGCTTATCTCGGTTTCATTTGTCCGACAAATACTGCCGTTTTTATGTCATTTTTCGCTGAATTTATGTACGCAATTACTGTAATTCTGCGGTGTGATGGCGCTCTCTTATGGATGATTAATTTCCCGCTAAAACTATCACCAGCACTAACGCTTATGACGAGGTAAGCGCTAATGCCTTGTTTTAAGTCCGATTAAATAAGAAGTACGCAAATATTCCCTACAGAAAAGAACGCTAATGCTGGAGTTTACCATGCACAAATTTACTAAAGCGCTGGCGGCCATCGGTCTGGCTGCCGTTATGTCACAATCCGCTATCGCTGAGAATTTAAAACTCGGTTTTTTGGTAAAACAGCCGGAAGAACCCTGGTTCCAGACCGAATGGAAATTCGCCGATAAGGCCGGGAAAGATTTAGGTTTTGAAGTCATTAAAATCGCCGTGCCTGACGGTGAAAAAACGCTGAACGCTATCGACAGCCTGGCGGCCAGTGGGGCGAAAGGGTTCGTTATCTGTACGCCGGATCCCAAACTGGGCTCTGCGATTGCAGCCAAAGCGCGCGGTTACGACATGAAGGTTATTGCGGTTGACGATCAGTTCGTCAACGCCAAGGGCAAACCGATGGACAGCGTGCCGCTGGTGATGATGGCGGCCACCAAAATTGGCGAACGTCAGGGCCAGGAACTCTATAAAGAGATGCAGAAACGCGGCTGGGATGTGAAAGATACCGCCGTGATGGCTATCACCGCCGACGAGCTGGACACCGCCCGCCGTCGTACCACCGGGTCAATGGATGCGCTGAAAGCGGCCGGCTTCCCGGAAAAACAGATCTATAAAGTGCCGACAAAATCCAACGACATTCCGGGGGCCTTCGACGCCGCCAACTCCATGCTGGTTCAACATCCAGAGGTGAAGCACTGGCTGGTGGTCGGCATGAACGATAACACCGTCCTGGGCGGCGTACGCGCAACGGAAGGTCAGGGCTTCAAAGCGCCTGATGTGATCGGTATCGGCATCAACGGTGTTGACGCGGTGAGTGAGCTCTCTAAAGCGCAGGCGACGGGCTTCTACGGCTCACTGCTGCCAAGCCCGGACGTACACGGCTATAAATCCAGCGAAATGCTCTACAACTGGGTCACCAAAGGGGTGGAACCGCCGAAGTTTACTGAAGTGACCGACGTGGTGCTGATCACCCGCGACAACTTCAAAGAGGAGCTGGCGAAAAAAGGACTGGGCGGTAAGTAATACGCGGTGATTGTGCCCCTCGCGAACCGCGAGGGGCCAGACGTACACACTACAGGAATCACGGAGACGTTATGCGACAGTCTGATCCGTATCTCTCTTTTCGCGGTATCGGGAAAACCTTTCCCGGTGTTAACGCGCTGACCGATATCAGCTTCGACTGCTATGCCGGTCAGGTTCACGCCCTGATGGGCGAAAATGGCGCCGGAAAATCCACGCTGTTGAAAATCCTCAGCGGCAACTACACGCCAACCACCGGCACGCTGGCCATTCGCGGCGAAGAGGTGGCGTTTGCTGATACCACCGCTGCGCTCAACGCCGGGGTGGCCATCATCTATCAGGAACTGCATTTGATCCCTGAGATGACGGTGGCGGAAAACATCTATTTAGGCCAGCTCCCGCACAAAAGCGGCGTGGTAAACCGTTCGCTACTTAATTACGAAGCGGGGCTGCAGCTGAAACATCTGGGTCTGGATGTCGATCCCCAGACACCACTGAAGTATCTCTCCATCGGCCAGTGGCAGATGGTAGAAATTGCCAAGGCGCTGGCGCGTAACGCCAAGATCATTGCCTTCGACGAACCGACAAGCTCGCTTTCCGCGCGTGAAATCGAAAACCTGTTCCGGGTGATCCGCGAGCTGCGTAAAGAAGGCCGCATTATTTTGTATGTTTCGCACCGTATGGAAGAGATTTTTGCCTTAAGCGATGCCATCACCGTCTTTAAAGATGGCCGCTACGTGCGCACCTTTACCGATATGGAGCAGGTCAATCATGACCAGCTCGTTCAGGCGATGGTTGGCCGCGAGCTGGGAGATATCTATCACTGGCAGCCGCGCAAATACGGCCCTGAGCGCCTGAAGCTGGAAAACGTTAAAGCGCCGGGCGTGCGAACGCCGATCTCGCTCTCGGTGCGCAGCGGGGAGATTGTCGGGCTGTTTGGTCTGGTGGGCGCAGGGCGTAGCGAGTTAATGAAAGGCCTGTTTGGCGGTACGCGCATCACCGAAGGGCAGGTATCCATTGACGGGCAGCGGGTCGATATCCAGAAGCCCGCACATGCCATCCAGGCCGGAATGATGCTCTGCCCGGAAGACCGCAAAGCGGAGGGCATTATTCCGGTGCACTCGGTACGTGACAACATCAATATTTCCGCGCGGCGGAAGTTTATTCGCGCCGGTTGCCTGATCAACGACGGCTGGGAGGAGAGCAACGCCGACCACCATATCCGTTCGCTGAACATCAAAACCCCGGGCCCGGAACAGCTGATCATGAATCTCTCCGGCGGTAACCAGCAGAAGGCGATTTTAGGCCGCTGGCTGTCGGAGGATATGAAGGTCATTTTGCTGGATGAGCCAACGCGCGGCATCGATGTGGGGGCGAAACACGAAATTTATAACGTGATCTATGAGCTGGCAAAACGCGGTGTGGCGGTGTTGTTCGCCTCCAGCGATCTGCCTGAGGTACTCGGCGTGGCCGACCGCATTGTTGTGATGCGTGAGGGCGAAATCGCCGGTGAATTGCTTCATGAACAGGCGAATGAACAACAGGCGTTGAGTCTCGCCATGCCGAAAGTTAGCCAGGCTGTCGCCTGAGTAAGGAGTTAATGATGTCCTCTGTTACTACATCCGGAGCGCCGAAATCGAAATCGGCCTTCAGTTTTGGCCGCATCTGGGATCAGTACGGCATGCTGGTGGTCTTTGCCGCACTCTTTGTCGCCTGCGCGATCTTTGTGCCCAACTTTGCCACCTTCATTAATATGAAAGGGCTGGGGCTGGCCATTTCCATGTCCGGTATGGTGGCCTGCGGGATGCTGTTCTGTCTGGCCTCGGGCGATTTCGACCTGTCAGTGGCCTCCGTCATTGCCTGCGCTGGCGTCACCACGGCGGTGGTAATCAACATGACCGAAAGCCTGTGGATTGGCGTGCTGGCGGGTCTGCTGCTGGGCGTTATCAGCGGTCTGGTTAACGGGTTTGTGATTGCCCGCCTGAAGATTAACGCCCTGATCACCACGCTTGCGACCATGCAGATTGTGCGCGGTCTGGCCTATATCATCTCCGACGGTAAAGCGGTGGGGATTGAAGACGAGCGCTTCTTCACCCTGGGCTATGCGAACTGGCTGGGTTTGCCTGCGCCAATCTGGCTGACGGTGGCCTGTCTGATCCTGTTCGGCTTCCTGCTTAACCGCACCACGTTTGGCCGAAATACCCTGGCGATCGGCGGTAATGAGGAAGCGGCGCGACTGGCGGGTGTACCGGTGGTGCGCACTAAGATCATTATCTTTGTGCTCTCCGGTCTGGTCTCGGCGGCAGCGGGGATTATTCTGGCATCGCGCATGACCAGCGGCCAGCCTATGACCTCCATTGGGTACGAGCTGATCGTCATTTCAGCCTGCGTGTTGGGCGGGGTTTCGCTGAAAGGTGGCATCGGAAAAATCTCATATGTAGTGGCCGGTATCCTCATTTTGGGGACGGTAGAGAACGCCATGAACCTGCTGAATATTTCGCCGTTCTCCCAGTATGTGGTTCGTGGCCTGATCCTGCTCGCAGCCGTGATTTTCGACCGTTACAAGCAAAAAGCGAAGCGTACCGTGTAACG
>NZ_LOMM01000033.1:147812-228667 GCF_001605945.1 Enterobacter sp. SENG-6 | reverse complement strand
ACCCGCCCCGCCAGTTCCGCTGGCGGGGCGGTTGTCAAATGGCGAGCGACGTCACACTGTCTATACTTACATGGCTATGAAAGAGGTAAAGGCGTTTACCTCTCGTAAACCGTAAGGAGGACCAGGGTGGCTGACTTGTTAACCGCACCGCCTGTACTGCCCGGACACTATGCTTTCTTTTTCGATCTCGACGGCACGCTCGCCGGGATAAAACCGCACCCCGACCAGGTGGTTATCCCGGAGGCGGTATTACAGGATTTGCATCAGCTCTCGCAAATGAATGAGGGAGCACTGGCATTGATATCAGGGCGCTCAATGGCCGAGCTGGATTTGCTCGCCAGTCCTTACCACTTTCCGCTGGCCGGTGTACACGGAGCGGAGCGCCGCGACATCCATGATCACACGCACATCGTTTCACTCCCCGATGCATTAATCGAAAAGCTGCAGGCGCAGCTCGCTGCTGCACTGGCTGAACTGCCGGGCACGGAGCTGGAAGCCAAAGGGATGGCCTTTGCCTTGCACTATCGCCAGGCACCGCAGCATGAAGAGGCCGTGCTTGCGCTCGCCGCCAGGGTCGCGCAGGCGCATCCTGAGCTGGCGCTGCAGCCGGGTAAATGCGTCGTGGAGCTTAAACCGAAAGGGATCAATAAAGGGGCTGCGATCGCCGCGTTTATGGCAACGCCGCCTTTCCGGGGCCGGACGCCCGTTTTTCTTGGGGATGACCTGACCGATGAGGCCGGGTTTCGTGTAGTGAATCAGGCCGGAGGGATCTCCGTGAAGGTTGGGCCTGGTGACACTGAAGCCGAATGGCGTCTGGCAAATGTGGCCAGCGTCTGGCAGTGGATATCTGACATCGCTAACCAGCAACAACAACAAATAGCGCAAAACAAAGGGGGAAACCATTATGGGTCGCTTAGTCGTCGTCTCTAACCGTATCGCACCGCCTGACGATAAAAAAGCCAGTGCAGGTGGACTGGCGGTGGGGGTATTAGGTGCCTTAAAAGCTGCTGGCGGGCTGTGGTTTGGCTGGAGTGGTGACATCAGTGAGGAAGAAAAACCACTTAAAAAGGTGACGCGCGGCAACATCACCTGGGCGTCATTCGCCCTGAAAGAGAAAGATTATGACGAGTACTACTCCCAGTTCTCGAATGCCGTGCTGTGGCCCGCGTTCCACTACCGTCTGGACCTGGTCAAATTCCAGCGAGAATCGTTTGAAGGCTACAGCCGCGTCAATGCGCTGCTGGCGGATAAACTGCTGCCTTTAATCGAGGAAGACGATATTTTATGGATCCACGATTATCATCTGCTTCCCTTCGCCCGCGAGCTGCGAAAACGCGGAGTCAACAACCGCATCGGCTTCTTCCTCCATATTCCGTTCCCGACACCGGAAATTTTTACCGCGCTGCCGCCGCATGAAGAACTGCTGGAAGCGCTGTGTGATTACGATTTGCTGGGCTTCCAGACTGAGAATGACCGCATTGCGTTCCTGGATTCGGTATCGGGCAAAACACGCCTGATGACGAAAGGGGGCAAAACGCATACGGCCTGGGGTAAAACGTTCCATACCGAAGTCTATCCGATTGGGATAGAGCCAGATGAGATTGCTGAGCAGGCGTCTGGTCCGTTGCCGCCGAAGCTGGCGCAGCTTAAAAACGAGCTGAAACACGTGAAGAATATCTTCTCGGTGGAGCGTCTCGACTACTCCAAAGGGCTGCCGGAGCGCTTCCTGGCGTATGAAACGCTGCTGGATAAATATCCGCAGCACCACGGTAAAATCCGCTATACGCAGATTGCACCTACGTCACGTGGGGAAGTGCAGGCCTATCAGGATATTCGTCATCAACTGGAGACGGAAGCAGGGCGCATCAACGGCCGCTACGGTCAACTGGGCTGGACGCCGCTGTTTTATCTGAACCAACACTTTGACCGTAAGATCCTGATGAAGGTGTTCCGCTATGCTGACGTCGGCCTCGTAACACCGCTGCGCGACGGGATGAACCTGGTGGCAAAGGAGTATGTGGCGGCGCAAGATCCGGCCGATCCGGGGGTGCTGGTGCTTTCTCAGTTTGCGGGAGCCGCGAACGAACTCACTTCAGCGCTCATCGTGAACCCTTACGACCGGGATGATGTGGCGAACGCGCTCAACCGTGCTCTGACGATGCCGTTGACGGAGCGTATTTCCCGTCATGCGGAAATGATGGATACGATCCGCGAGAATGATATTAATCACTGGCAGGCACGTTTTATTCGCGATTTGCGTAATATTGAGCCGCAAAGCCATGAAGGCGTTCTGCAAAAAAAGATCGCGACTTTCCCTAAACTGGCGTGATATTCCTCTGGGGGTTTAACGACCCCCAAGAGGCACTAACAGCACATCAACCAGGCTTGAGGCGACTATCGATTTCGCCGCGCAGGCCGCCCGTGAAATAAAGCTTTGGTTATGATTACCGCATATCACTAAATCAATTTTCTCTTTGCGACATACGTCGAGAATATGTGCATTCAGTTCACCTGTCGCAATGACGGTCTGATAAATGGGATATTGCGCTTTCTCCACCAGCTCCTGCAGAAATTGCTGCGTTTCTTCCTGTAATACCCCACGAATATCTTCCAGCATGGGGGCTGCCAGTTGATTGTACATCTCGGGTTCGGCCGCAAGGGTAATTAAGCTGATGCGCGCATTATGCGGGCGGGCGATGGACACCGCCCGGGCAACGAGTTGGTGACTTTCCGGTGAAACTGCAACAGAAACAAGAAGATGGGAGTAACTCATCACGCACTCCTTAGCTGTCTGAAAACCGCGTCTGTGTCAGCATTACCGCGAAATCAGCACTTCTGCAAGAGGTGAATACGACATTAGTGTGAAGCTTCTCATAATTATTCATTAATTATTCTTATAAGAAGAATAACGGCAAACCGCGTGCAAATGAAAAAAATTAACAACTTAACGTAAATCACACATTTTGATGCGCGTGATGTTAAATCGTTTTAAAGCGTTATAGACGCAATGTGAATGATCACGGTTTGAAACAAATTTTTCACCCCTCAAGCATAACTGTATGTTTTTCATAGGTAATGAAAATGTGGCCCTGAGATGTATAGCGTGTGAATTGTTGCGGTAGTCGCTATTGCTCAAAAAAGCAATCGCCATGAGCCTTCTGTTCGCACTTCTGCATGAGTATTCGTCCATAAAGAATATAAAATGGTCTTGATTGGTTAAAAAATGAACAAATTACAAGGCTCACTGATGGATTTATGGATGATATTCACTTAAATTATGTGACATGGATCACATTTTTTTTAAATTTGAGGATGGCTGCATTGTATGTGTCAAAACTGACGAGTAGAGTTTGCGTCGAATTAGGAAAAATCTTAGTTATTTGTAAGAAATGATAAAACATGTAAGAAGCGCATCCGCGCTTCGTTGGTGCACGTTTTGCAGAATACAAACCTAAATTCAACTATGCATTTAGCCTTTTTTTTAAATACCGGGTGTTTTCCCGGCGACATCACGGGGTGCGGTCTTTCCGCATAAAAATAATAGTTGGTTATTCGGGATGGGAAAAATGCATACATCCGAGTTGCTAAAACATATCTATGACATCAACCTGTCATATTTACTGCTCGCGCAGCGATTGATTAGTCAGGACAAAGCGTCCGCGATGTTTCGTTTAGGTATCAACGAAGAGATGGCAACCATGCTGGGCGGGTTAACCCTGCCGCAAATGGTTAAACTGGCTGAAACGAATCAACTGGTTTGCCAGTTCCGCTTCGATAATCCTCAGACTATCACGCGGCTGACACAGGAATCTCGTGTGGACGATCTGCAACAGATCCATACCGGTATTCTTCTCTCCACCCGCTTGCTCAACGAAATCAGCCAGCCTGATGACGCAGCCCGTAAAAAAAGAGCGTAGAAATGAGCGAGAAAAGCATTGTTCAGGAAGCGCGTGACATACAGTTGGCCATGGAGCTGATTACACTGGGTGCTCGTTTACAAATGCTGGAAAGCGAAACTCAGTTGAGCCGTGGTCGTCTCATCAAACTGTACAAAGAGTTACGTGGTAGTCCCCCACCGAAAGGAATGTTGCCGTTTTCAACGGACTGGTTTATGACCTGGGAGCAGAACATTCACGCCTCCATGTTCTGTAATGCCTGGCAGTACCTTCTCAAAACCGGTTTGTGTAGCGGCGTCGATGCCGTGATCAAAGCGTATAAACTTTACCTTGAACAATGCCCACAGCAGGAAGAGGGTCCCCTGCTGGCGCTGACCCGCGCATGGACGCTGGTGCGTTTTGTTGAGAGCGGAATGCTTGAATTGTCGCGCTGCAACTGCTGCGATGGCAATTTCATTACCCATGCTCATCAGCCTGCAGGCAGCTTCGCCTGTAGTTTATGTCAGCCTCCATCCCGTGCAGTAAAAAGACGTAAACTTTCCCGGGATGCTGCCGATATTATTCCACAACTGCTGGATGAACAGATCGAACAAGCTGTTTAACCCGAACGTGTGGGAAAGATTCCAGCAGCGGTAAGCCATTACCGCTGCTTTTTTTTATCCTGGATTCGGTAAACGCTGCGAGCTGAACGTCCTTGCCATAGTCACTAGCGGAAGGATGATGTCGTGCTTATCTTATTAGGTTACCTGGTAGTTCTCGGTACAGTTTTCGGCGGTTACATGATGACCGGCGGGCACCTTGGAGCACTCTATCAACCGGCTGAACTTATTATCATCGGCGGCGCAGGGGTAGGGGCTTTTATCGTTGGCAACAACGGGAAATCGATCAAGGGGACGCTGAAAGCTATTCCATTGCTGTTCCGTCGCTCGAAATACACCAAAAGCATGTATATGGATCTGCTGGCTCTGCTCTATCGCCTGATGGCGAAGTCGCGCCAGCAGGGGATGTTCTCGCTGGAACGGGATATCGAAAACCCGAAAGAGAGCGAGATTTTTGCCAGCTACCCGCGCATCCTTGCCGATGCCATGATGCTGGATTTCATTGTCGATTACCTGCGCCTGATCATCAGCGGCAATATGAATACCTTCGAAATTGAAGCGCTGATGGACGAAGAGATCGAAACCCACGAGAGCGAATCCGAAGTGCCGGCCAACAGCCTGGCGCTGGTGGGGGACTCATTGCCGGCCTTCGGTATCGTGGCGGCGGTCATGGGGGTTGTTCACGCGCTGGCCTCGGCGGATCGCCCGGCGGCAGAGCTGGGGGCGCTGATTGCCCACGCCATGGTGGGGACCTTCCTCGGTATTTTGCTGGCGTATGGTTTTATCTCTCCGCTGGCCAGCGTTCTGCGTCAGAAGAGCGCGGAAACCACCAAAATGATGCAGTGCGTGAAGATTACGCTGCTCTCTAACCTCAACGGTTATGCGCCACCGATCGCGGTTGAGTTTGGCCGTAAAACGCTTTACTCCAGCGAGCGTCCGTCGTTTATCGAGCTTGAAGAACACGTGCGTGCGGTGAAAAACCCAAACCAACAGACGACAACTGAGGACGCATGAAAAACCAGTCCCATCCGATCGTCATCGTAAAAAAGCGCAAGCATAAGGGGCATGGGCACGGTGCGCATGGCTCCTGGAAAATTGCCTACGCCGATTTTATGACCGCAATGATGGCCTTCTTTCTGGTGATGTGGTTGATCTCGATCTCCAGCCCGAAAGAGCTGATTCAGATTGCGGAATACTTCCGTACGCCACTGGCGACTGCGGTCTCCGGTGGGCCGCGTATCTCTAACAGTGACAGCCCGATCCCCGGCGGCGGCGATGATTACACCCAGAAGCAGGGTGAGGTGAAAAAAGAGCCGAACATCGACGAGCTGAAGAGAAAGATGGAGCAGGCGCGTCTGAAGAAACTGCGCGGCGATCTCGATCAGCTGATTGAAGCGGACCCGAAACTGCGCGCGCTGCGACCGCATCTGAAGATCGATCTGGTGCAGGAAGGGCTGCGTATCCAGATTATTGATAGCCAGAACCGCCCGATGTTCAAAACCGGTAGCGCCGAGGTTGAACCCTATATGCGCGATATTTTGCGCGCCATTGCGCCGGTGCTGAACGGTATTCCAAACCGCATTAGCCTGTCAGGCCACACGGATGACTTCCCGTACGCCACGGGCGAGAAGGGATACAGCAACTGGGAGCTTTCTGCCGATCGTGCCAACGCCTCGCGTCGCGAGCTGGTGGCGGGTGGGCTTGATGATGGCAAGGTACTGCGCGTGGTCGGCATGGCAGCAACCATGCGTGTCTCTGACCGCGGGCCGGATGACGCCATCAACCGTCGTATCAGTCTTTTAGTGCTGAACCAGCAGGCGGAGCAGGCCATCCTGCATGAAAACGCCGAAAGTCAGAATGAGTCACTGGACGATTTAAAACAGCCTGGGGCCGTTCCTTCGGCTGCCGTTCCAACATCGCCACCAGCCAATCCGAGGTGATAGCGTGAGCATGGATATTAGCGATTTTTACCAGACATTCTTTGATGAAGCCGACGAATTGTTGGCGGATATGGAGCAACATTTGCTGGATTTGGTGCCAGAAGCGCCAGACTCCGAGCAGCTCAATGCCATCTTCCGCGCTGCGCACTCCATTAAAGGCGGAGCCGGAACATTTGGATTTACCATCCTGCAGGAAACCACCCATTTAATGGAAAACCTGCTTGATGAAGCACGACGCGGTGAGATGCAGCTCAATACCGACATTATCAACCTGTTTTTGGAAACCAAAGATATTATGCAGGAACAGCTCGACGCCTATAAAAGTTCGGCAGAGCCTGATGCCGCCAGCTTTGAATACATCTGCAATGCGCTGCGCCAGCTTGCGCTGGAAGCAAAAGGTGAGGTCGCCGCAGCCGTTGTTCCTGCAGCCAAACTGAGCGTTGTTGATGCGCCAGCCGCTGAAGATGCAGCACCTGCCGCCGCTAAAGCGGGGAAACTGCGCGTTGTGCTGTCACGCCTGAAAGAGAACGAAGTCAACCTGCTGGAAGAGGAGCTGGGTAACCTGGCGACATTAAGCAACGTGGTAAAAGGCAAAGACAGCCTTGCTGCGACGCTCGATGACGGTATCAGCCAGGACGACATCGTGGCAGTGCTGTGCTTTGTTATCGAAGCCGATCAAATCGCCTTTGAAACGGAAGCGGTTGCCGTTGACGCGCCTGCTGCAGTGGAGGAGGTTGCCGCTGTGGCTCAGGCTGCTGCGCCCGCGGTCGCCCCTGCTGCCCCGGCGTTGAAAGCCGTTCCTAAAGAGGCTTCTGCCCCGGGCCGTGGTGAAAAACCGGCGGCGCGCTCCAGCGAATCGACCAGCATCCGCGTTGCCGTAGAGAAGGTTGACCAGCTGATCAACCTGGTCGGCGAGCTGGTGATCACCCAGTCAATGCTGGCCCAGCGTTCTAACGAACTGGACCCGGTCACGCACGGCGATCTGATTACCAGCATGGGGCAGTTACAGCGTAACGCCCGCGATCTGCAGGAATCGGTGATGTCCATCCGTATGATGCCGATGGAGTACGTGTTTAGCCGCTTCCCGCGTCTGGTGCGCGACCTGGCCGGTAAACTCAATAAACAGATTGAACTGACGTTGATGGGCAGCTCCACCGAGCTGGATAAGAGCCTGATTGAACGCATTATCGATCCGTTAACGCACCTGGTGCGTAACAGCCTGGACCACGGTATCGAACTGCCGGAAAACCGTATTGCCGCCGGAAAATCCCCGGTCGGTAACCTGATCCTGTCTGCGGAGCACCAGGGCGGGAACATCTGCATTGAAGTGACCGATGACGGCGCGGGCCTTAACCGCGAGCGTATCCTGGCGAAGGCGATTTCGCAGGGGATGGCGGTCAGCGAAAACATGACCGATGAAGAAGTGGGCATGCTGATCTTCGCCCCGGGTTTCTCAACCGCCGAGCAGGTGACGGATGTCTCCGGACAAGGCGTGGGAATGGACGTGGTGAAGCGTAACATTCAGGAAATGGGCGGCCACGTCGAAATCCAGTCTAAGCAAGGTTCTGGTACCACCATTCGTATTCTGCTGCCGCTGACGCTGGCGATCCTCGACGGTATGTCGGTGAAAGTGGCGGACGAAGTCTTCATTCTGCCGCTGAACGCGGTAATGGAATCACTGCAGCCACGTGAAGAAGATCTGCACCCACTGGCAGGTGGCGAGCGGGTGCTCGAAGTGCGTGGGGAATACCTGCCGCTGGTGGAACTGTGGAAAGTCTTCGAAGTCGACGGGGCGAAAACAGAGGCCACGCAGGGTATCGTCGTGATCCTGCAAAGTGCGGGTCGCCGCTACGCGCTGCTGGTTGACCAGTTGATTGGTCAGCACCAGGTAGTGGTGAAAAACCTCGAAAGC
Organism: Enterobacter sp. SENG-6; assembly: GCF_001605945.1. Lineage (NCBI taxonomy): Bacteria > Pseudomonadati > Pseudomonadota > Gammaproteobacteria > Enterobacterales > Enterobacteriaceae > Enterobacter > Enterobacter sp. SENG-6. The sequence continues at coordinate 220,320 of NZ_LOMM01000033.1, read as the reverse complement.
AACTACCGCAAAGTGCCGGGTATTTCTGCCGCCACCATTCTGGGTGATGGTAGCGTGGCGCTGATCGTCGACGTGTCGGCGCTTCAGGGATTAAATCGTGAACAACGTGTGGCGTACACAGCCGCCTGATTAAGTAAAGGGTAAGAACATGACCGGTATGAGTAATGTAACGAAACTGGCGGGCGAGCCATCAGGACAGGAGTTCCTGGTATTCACTTTAGGCGATGAGGAGTACGGCATCGATATCCTGAAAGTGCAGGAAATTCGTGGTTACGATCAGGTTACCCGCATCGCGAACACGCCAGCGTTTATTAAAGGCGTCACTAACCTGCGCGGCGTGATTGTGCCTATCGTTGACCTGCGCGTGAAGTTCAGCCAGGGCGATGTGGAGTATAACGATAACACCGTGGTGATTGTCCTCAATCTGGGGCAGCGCGTGGTCGGTATCGTGGTGGATGGTGTGTCTGACGTGCTCTCACTGACGTCTGACCAAATCCGTCCGGCGCCGGAGTTTGCGGTCACGCTGTCTACCGAGTACCTGACGGGGCTGGGTGCGCTGGGTGAGCGTATGTTGATTCTGGTGAACATCGAGAAGCTGTTGAACAGCGAAGAGATGGCGTTGCTGGATATCGCGGCGAACCATGTAGCGTAGGTAAATGCAAAACGGCAATCCAGGTTGCCGTTTTTTGTGTTTGCTCCCTCTCCCGGTGGGAGAGGGGTGGGGTGAGGGCATCAGGCCACACCCCTTTTGTACTCTTACACTTCCTGCTCTACCAGCTCCGCTTCAGCTTCCCGCGCCCCTTCATTCTGCGACAGCATCGCGGTTGCAATCCCGTTACCCAGCACGTTAATGGCGGAACGCCCCATATCCAGGAAGTGGTCGATCCCCATCAGCAGCAGAATACCCGCCACCGGAATATTAAAGCTTGGGATGGTCGCCGCCAGTACCACCAGCGAAGAGCGTGGTACCCCCGCAATGCCTTTTGATGCCAGCATCAGCGTCAGCATCAGAACGGTGACCTCAGAGAAACTCAGATGAATATTGTACGCCTGAGCGATAAACATTGAGGCAAAAGAGCAGTAGACCATCGAACCGACCAGGTTAAAGGAATACCCAATTGGCAGGACGAAAGAGGCGATGCTGCGCGAACAGCCAAATCGCTCCAGTTGCTCAAGGGTTTTCGGATACGCTGCCTCGGAGCTGCTGGTGGTAAAGGCGACCAGCACCGGATCTTTAAGCATGCTGAGCAGGCGGAACACCTCTTTTTTCAGCACCATGTAACCCACTGCCAGCAACACCATGCAGGTGAGCAGAATCGCCACATAGTAGCCGCCAATAAAGGAGGCATAGTTCAGCAGAATGCCGAGACCCTGGGTGGCAATCACCGACGAGATCGCGGCGAAAATCGCCAGCGGGGCAACATACATGACGTAGCCCGTGACCTTCAGCATGATATGGGATACCACATCCAGCGCCGCGACCAGCGGGGCGTTGAATTTCTGACCCAGCGACGCGCCGCCGATGCCAAAGAACATGGAGAACACCACAATTTGCAGAATTTCATTGTTCGCCATCGCCCCGGCAATGCTGGTCGGAATGGTATGTGAGAGGAACGCTTTCAGGGTCATGCCGCCGACGGCCAGCCCGGTATCCACTGCTTCAGTGGGGATCGTCAGGTTCAGACCGCTGCCTGGATGCTCCAGAGTGACAATAAACAGCCCCACCAGTATAGAAAGTACCGATGAGCTGATAAACCATACCATCGCTTTACCGCCTACGCGGCCAATAGTCGAGGTTTCGCCCATTTTCATAATGCCGACCGTCAGCGTGCTGAAGACCAACGGTGCAATCACCATTTTGATCAGTCGCAGAAAAATATCGGTGAGAAGCGTAATGTTATCCGACCAGGTTTTGATGGCATCCGCAGATGCGTATTCATGAATGGCCGCCCCTGAAAGAATACCCGCCAGCATGAATATCACGATGAAGAGCGTAAGTTTGTTTGCACTTGCCACGAAAAAGACCCCTATGCGCTGTAGATGTCGCCCGCGCAGATATATATGGATTTTTTATTACTGCGCGGGAAATTATTCGGCACATAAATTGAAGTAAAGCGGGGGGAGATACAACTCCTTTTTAAATTTTATTAATTTTGTTGCTAATGCTGCGACGATATATTGTGACGCTTATCACACTTTAATGGGATATATCCTCAGGCAACATTCGGTAAATTCCGTTTATAAATCAATAACCCAATGTTTCTAAAATCATTTCTCTGTCAATCGGACAAGGGGGTGACTGACATGGCCGCCAGTGGTCGAAGCGATAACCATAAACTAAATTCTCAATAACCCCCTCGGAGGAACATTAAGCGGGGCTAACATCTTGAACGTTAAAACTAAATTGTTGTACGTGAACGGAGACGTCTTCTGGAGGGTGGTAAATGAAAAGAAAACGCCTTTTGACCTGCGCTGGCATTCTGTTAACCGCGACAACCGCCCATCAGGCGCTGGCGGTCACCAGTAGTGGCACTATCGGCGCGACGCTGACATTGACAAACGGGTGTCTGATTAATGGATCGCCCACCCAAAACGGCATTAACTTCGGGACACTGGATTTCGGGACCCATCCTGCAACCTTTTCCACCCTGACGACGCAGTTGACCGGTGCCAGCGGCGGAAACACCTTCACGATTCAATGTACAACCGCCAGCTACACGGTGGCGATAACCGGGAATACCAACTCCACTGCGCCGGGCACCGTCGTTGGCACGACGGGGACACCCGCCCGCTATCTGATCAACACCACCAACACGGCGCAGGGTGTGGCATACAGCCTGTATAGCGACAGCGGATTTAATAACGTTGTGGCGAATAACGCGGCATTGCCGATCGCGTCCACGGCCGGTGGGGTGGACAGTTACACCCTCTACGGGCGTATTACCGGCGGCGGAAACAGCGTTACGGTGGTACCGGGGACCTACACCGACACCATAAATGTCAGCGTAACCTATTAGCCCACTTAGCCCATGAAGACCGCTTTTTCAGGTCTGCGCCACTGCGCAGAGGGGATCGTGCATCTTTTTTTTACGCTGATCCTCGGGCTGGCGCTGGTGCCGGCCGCTATGGCCGTCACGTCGCAGTCATTTAAGGTCAGCGCGACCATTGTGCCGGGATGCGCGGTGAGCACTGGCAGTGGGGGGCTGTTGGGCACGCTGAACTTCGGTACCCATACCGGCGTGGAGAGTGCTCCGGTGAGCACCAGCTTCGTACCAAACGGGGCACTCTCGATCGCCTGTACGCCAGGCGTGGCGCTGAGTATGAGTATTAACGGCGGGCAGAATTACGCCTCCGTGCGGCGAATGACGCGCAACGGCGGGAACGACGTGGTGGGATACCGGCTTTACAGCAGCAGTTCACTTGCGGCGAACAGCGAAATAGGGGTCAACCAGGCGATTCCGGTGACCTATACCAACAGCAATAACATCGCGCTGCCGCTGTTTGGCGTGGCGCTATTGACCGGGTTCAGCCCGGCAGGAACCTATTCTGATCAACTTACCGTGACCTTGTCATGGTGATAAAGGGAGAGAGTCGATGACGGCATATTTCAGGCGCATATGTCTGGGAAGTTTGCTGGGGGTGATGGCTCTGGCGGCAGGCCAGGTGCAGGCCGCCGCGACCATTCTGTTATGGCCTATCGATCCGTGGCTGGCGGCTGATGCCAAAGCCACGGAGCTGTGGATCCAGAATCAAGGAAACAGCCCAACCACCATGCAGGTACGCATTGTGCGCTGGAAGCAGGAGGGCGGGTTCGAACGTTACAGTGCCCAGCAGGATGTTGTGGCCAGCCCGCCAATTGTCACCATCGCAGCGGGCAGCAAGCAGCTTATTCGTCTTATCAAACAGGGGACGGTTCCGGTGGGGGTCGAGCAGGCCTACCGCATTATTGTCGATGAAATTCCTCAGCCGGATAATAAAGCCGAACCGGCTATCGGTCTCAAACTGCAGATGCGTTATTCCATTCCCCTTTTTGTCTATGGGCAGGGGATCCCGACAAGCAAAGAGGGGGCGCACCATGCGTTTGTGGATACGCACAACCTCAGCTGGCGGGTAAAAAATGAGGGCGGACAGCCTCACCTGGAGGTTAACAACCGGGGCGATGTACACGTCAGGCTCAGTCAGGTTTCGCTGGTGCAGGGCGGGCAGAAACGTCCTGTTGCTGAGGGATTGCTGGGCTATGTGCTGGCGGGCAGTACCCGCAGCTGGGCCATCCCGGCCGGAATTCGGCAGCCAGACCAGATGCGCGCGCAGATTAACGCCAGGGATGAACAATGGCAGTCGACGCCCGTCAACTGAAACCGGCAATGATGATCCTGCTTTGCGTCACGACCAGCGCCTGGGCAGAACCCGGCGATGACAGTTTACCGCCGCCTCCCGAGGCCCGGGCGGTGAACGATGAGGCGGTTTTTCAGCTTGGCCTCATAGTGAACCACTACGATACCGGTCTGGTGGTGCCCGTGACGCAGCGTAAAGGCGCTTACTTTGTCTCGAGCGCCGATTTGCTGCGTGCCGGGCTGCCGCCGGAGCATGTGCCGACCGGCGAGGTGGATCTCTCATCGCTTGCTCAGGTTCGCGTGGAGTACGACAGCGCCGGACAGCGTCTGCTGCTCACCGTGCCCCGCGAATGGGTGGCCTCCCGGGTGACCTCCTTTGGCGGGCAAACCGCGCAAAGCAAACCTCACTTTGGGCGCGGGGCGCTGCTGAATTACGATCTTTATACTAACCACACGGAACACGTGGGCGGCCAGGCTTCTCTGTGGAATGAGTTCCGCTACTTCAATGAACGCGGTTCGCTCTCTTCTACCGGTTATGTGCGGAAAAATTTCGCTGGCGATGACGGCCAGCAGGCCGGATATGTGCGCTATGACACCACCCTGCTGGTCACCAACGAAGAGGACGCCACCACCTGGACGGCCGGGGATGTGATCAGCGATGCCCTGAGCTGGAGTTCCAGCGTGCGTATGGGCGGGATAAGCTACGGGCGTGACTTCTCCCTGCGCCCGGATCTGGTGACCTGGCCGCTGCCGGAATTCTCCGGGGAAGCAGCGGTTCCCACCTCGGTCGATCTCTTTATTAATGGCTATCGGTCTGGCTCTACGCAGCTTCAGCCGGGCCCCTTTACCCTGACGAATCTGCCCTATATTAACGGGGCCGGGGACGCGGTGCTGATCACCACCGATGCGCTGGGACGGCAGGTGAGCACTACGCTGCCGTTCTATGTCACCAGCGAACTGCTTAAACGCGGCTTGAGCGATGGGGCGGTGACGCTGGGAAGCCTGCGGCGCAACTACGGGATCGACAATTTTGATTATGGTCCGGCGGCGGGCAGCGGTTCGTATCGCTACGGGGTAACGGACTGGCTGACCCTTGAAGCTCACGCGGAAAGGGCGGAGTCGCTGGCGCTGGGCGGGGCCGGGACGGTGGTGAAGCTCGGGCACTTTGGCGTTGTGAATACCGCGTATACCCAAAGCCGGATGCGCGGCGATGAGGGCGGGCAGATCGCCTGGGGCTATCAGTACAGCACCAGCGATTTTAGCCTTGCCACTCAACATACGCGACGCGATCGCGGCTTTGGCAACCTGGCCCTCTATGACCAGCCGACGATCTATGACGAAAACGACCGGCCTGTCGCCAGCTTCAGCCGCAATACCGATCAATATTCCCTGACCTTTAACCTTGGGCAGTACGGCAATATCGGAGCTGCCTGGATCGGTGTGGAGAGTTTTGACAGCCAGAAAACAGAACTGCTTAACCTCTCATGGAGCCGCAACCTGTGGGGCGCGAGCAGTCTTTACCTCGCCGCAAGCCGTGATCAGCAGCGAGGCGACTGGACGGTTGCACTCTCGCTACAGGTCCCGCTTGGGGAACGGGACAGCGCCGCAGTCACCTTCGAAAACACGCCGGAGGCAGGCAGCACGCAGCGCATCAACTACAACCACTCCATGCCTTCCGATGGCGGGTTAAGCTGGAACATGGCATGGGCGCATCAGTCGCGGGCGAACAATTATCAGCAGGGAACCTTGGGCTGGCGTAACAATAATATCGAAGTGCAGGGCGGGGCCTACGGTGAAAAGGACATGATGACCTGGTGGAGCGAGGCGCTGGGCTCCATTGTGCTGATGGACGGCGAGCTGTTTGCGGCGAATAAAATCAACGACGCCTTTGTGGTGATCAGCACCGATGGTCAACCGGATGTACCCGTCAGCTACGAGAATCAGCCGGTCGGCAAAACGAATCGCAACGGCTATCTGCTGGTGAGCGGCGTGTCGGCCTATTACCCGGCCAGTTACCGCATTGACACCCTCAATCTGCCTGCCGATACGCGTCTGAAAGAGACCGAACGCCGGATTGCGATCCGCCGCCACAGTGGTTATCTGGTGGACTTCCCGATGGAGCAGGAGCGGGTGGCAAGTGTCATTCTGCATGATGCCGAGGGACAGGCCATTCCGGTGGGCAGCCAGGTCAGACGTGCCTCACGCAGCAACGCGGTGGTGGGTTATGACGGGATCGCCTGGCTGGAAAATCTTAGCGACGTCAATTCGCTGGAGGTGATCACCCCGACGGGCAAACGGTGCCAGGCGACGCTGATCGTTGGCGCGAACCCGGAACACAGGCTGCAAACCTACGGGCCGCTGGTATGTCGGGAGGCACGGTGACGCGTTATCTGCTGGTGATTCTGCTGCTCTTCTCCGGTGCCAGCGGCGCGGCCTGCACCGTCAGTACGGTGAATGCGTCGTTTGGCAGCGTGACCTCGTTCGCGCTGAGCGGAACCGGGGAAGTGGAAACCACCGGCACGCTGGTGGTGGCCTGCGATACAGTCCTCAACCTGCTTACCAACGACTCGGTGGCGCTGACTTACACCTCGGCATCGATATTCGCCAACAGTCGCGCCACCCTGAAGCGCACGGACAATGCGGCTATTACCGATGTGATACCCACGCGCCTGTGCGCTGCCTCCGGCTGTGGCGGTAGCAGCGAAGTGCAGATCGGTAATGCCTATACCTGGAGCGGGAACACGCTGCTCGGGCTGTTGGGGTCGAAGCGCTACAACATTCCGCTCTATTTCCGTACGGTGCCGGGGCAGAACGTCTCGGCCGGGCCGTATCAGGTGCTGCTGACATTCAGCATTAATTACAACGTTTGTGCCGTTGGCGCTGCCGGACTTTGCCTGACGCCGCAAACCGGCACGGCCACCACCACGATCCTTCTCAACATGACCGTCACTAACGACTGCAGCACCATGACCACCCCGGACGTGAATTTCAACAGCGCGCCATTGGTACAAAGTTTTCCCACCGTCTCGCAGGCCATCGCCGTCACCTGCACCAAAGGCAGTACCTATACCATAGGGATTAACAATGGTGCCAATGCGCTGAACAACGTTCGTCGCATGGTGAGCGGCAGTAACTACATGAGTTACGACATCTATAAAGAAGCCACCACCAACCGCTGGGGCAGCAGCGGCACCGAACGCTGGACCAGTGCGACCTCGTCCCAGGTCAGTACCGACGGATTACTGCGTACCTACAATTACACCGCCAAAGTCCTGACCGGGCAGGTGACACCCCCCGCCGGAACCTATACCGATACGCTGATTGTTGACGTGGCGTTCTAACCCCCGCGCTTTTCCCTTTCGCAAATGTAAAGTTCCTGTGGCCTGTGCCGATAACACCGTTAATAAATCTATGAGAAGGTGTTGTATGTTGAACCGTATCCGCGTTGTCACAATGCTCATGATGGTGCTGGTCATTTTCGCACTACTTCAGCTTATCTCCGGTGGGCTTTTTTTCTCGTCGTTAAAACAGAATCAGGACAGTTTCGCCGCCTCAAACGATCTGCGCCTGCAGCAGAGTGAACTCACGTCAACGTGGGATTTGATGCTGCAAACGCGTATCAACCTGAGCCGCTCCTCCGCCCGCATGATGATGGATCCCAATAACCAGCAGAGCAGCGCGAAAACCGATCTGCTGAAAAATGCCCGCGCAACCCTTGCGGATGCCGCAAAGCACTACGACGCCTTTAAGAAGATCGCCCCGCAGCCTGCCATGGAGCAGGTGAGCCAGAATATCGACGAAAAATATAACGCCTACTATGCCGGTCTGACGGAGCTTATCCAGTTCCTGGAGAGCGGCAACATGGACGCCTATTTCGCCCAGCCGACACAAGGAATGCAAAACGCGCTCGGCGCGGCGCTGAGTGAATACGCCAAAGCCAGCGCAGATCTCTACCACTCGGCCTTTACGGAAAGCCAGAATGATTACCGCTTTGCCAAATGGCAGATGGCGGTAATGGCGCTGGCGCTGGCCATTGTGCTGATCGCGGTATGGTACGGCATTCGCCATAGCCTGCTGAACCCACTGGGTCGCGTCATTGCCCATATCCGCGAGATTGCCAGCGGCGATTTGACCAAAACGCTGACCGTCTCCGGGCGTAACGAAATCACCGAACTGGCTAACAGCGTAGACCATATGCAGCGTTCGCTTATCGATACCGTTGCCAACGTGCGTAGCGGCACGGATGCCATCTATACCGGCACCAGCGAAATTGCGATGGGCAATAACGATCTCTCTTCCCGTACCGAACAACAGGCCTCCGCGCTGGAAGAGACCGCGGCCAGCATGGAACAGCTCACCGCCACCGTGAAGCAGAACGCGGATAACGCGCGTCAGGCTTCTCAGCTGGCAGAAAGCGCGTCTGAAACGGCGCAGCGTGGCGGTCGGGTGGTGGATGGTGTGGTGAAAACCATGCATGAAATTGCCGACAGCTCGAAGAAAATCGCTGACATCATCAGCGTGATCGACGGCATTGCCTTCCAGACCAATATCCTGGCGCTGAACGCCGCCGTTGAGGCCGCGCGTGCGGGTGAACAGGGTCGCGGGTTTGCGGTGGTGGCCGGTGAAGTGCGTAATCTCGCCAGCCGCAGCGCTAACGCGGCGAAAGAGATTAAAGCCCTGATTGAAGACTCGGTTTCCCGCGTCGATACCGGCTCCGTGCTGGTGGAAAGCGCAGGGGAGACCATGAATGACATCGTGAATGCCGTTACCCGCGTAACGGACATCATGGGTGAAATCGCCTCTGCCTCTGATGAGCAGAGTCGTGGTATCGACCAGGTTGCCCTGGCGGTATCGGAAATGGATCGCGTGACACAGCAAAACGCCGCTCTGGTGCAGGAGTCCGCCGCGGCGGCCGCTGCGCTGGAAGACCAGGCGAGCCGTCTGAAGATGGCCGTTTCGGCGTTTCGTCTCGCTTCACTCGCTGGAAATACGGTCACCCCGCAAGCCACGTATCGTGTGCCAGCCGCTGAGCCGGCGGCCACGCGTACCCGCGCCGCGACGACCGGACATGATGAAAACTGGGAAACATTTTGACTGACATTTAAACCGCGGCTGCTTGCCGCTTGATGGGAGCGTGGATGTTAAATCGTATTCGTATCTCGACCACACTGTTTTTGATTCTGATCCTTTGCGGTGTGTTGCAGGTTGGCAGTAACGGGTTGTCTTTTTGGGCGTTTCGCGATGGCTATCAGAATTTGCAGGAAGTTGAGGCGAGTAATCAGCAGCGCTCCGCACTGGCACAAACGCGTGCCGTGCTGTTGCAGGCAAGCACTGCGCTGAACAAGGCGGGAACCTTAACCGCGCTGAGTTATCCGCCGGATGATATCAGGGCGCTGATGGCGACGGCGCGCAACAGCCTTAAACAGGCCGACGCGCAGTTCAAAACGTTCACCGCGCAGGAGGACGTCAGCGAAAAAGGGAAAGCGCTGAAAGCTGCCATGAAGAAGAACTTTGAGCAGTGGCACAGCGATCTGGATCACCAGGCGACCTGGCTTGACAATAACCAGCTCTCGGACTTTATGAGCGCGCCGGTGCAGGCCTCACAGGCGGCGTTTGATGACAGCTTTAACGCCTGGCAGCAGGACATTAACCAGTTTGTGCAGCGCGCAGGGGAAAGCAGCCGCATGAGCTACCACATGTCCGGCGTGATTTTTACCGTGGTGGTGATTCTGGCGGCACTGCTGACCGGTGCCGCGCTGCTCTGGTCGCGCAAGATGATTGTTCAGCCGCTGGCGATTATCAGCAGCCACTTCGACAGCATTGCGAAGGGGGATCTGGCGCGTCCGGTGGCGGTGTATGGCAAAAACGAAATTTCGGCGATCTTTGCCAGCCTGAAGGCGATGCAAGGATCGCTACGGGAAACGGTCTCCGATGTGCGCCAGGGCAGCTATGCCATGCACACCGGGATCTCAGAGATTGCGGCTGGCAATAACGATCTCTCTTCCCGTACCGAGCAACAGGCGGCCTCGCTGGCGCAAACGGCGGCCAGCATGGAACAGCTGACTGCGACCGTAAGCCAGAACGCCGATAACGCCCGTCAGGCGTCTGACCTGTCGAAACAGGCGGCGATGACGGCGAAGAAGGGGGGCGACCAGGCGTCTCATGTGGCCAGCACCATGCAGGACATTGCCGCCAGTTCGCAGAAAATTGGCGACATCATCAGCGTGATTGACGGTATCGCATTCCAGACCAACATTCTGGCGCTGAACGCGGCTGTGGAAGCGGCGCGTGCCGGTGAGCAGGGGCGTGGGTTTGCGGTGGTGGCGGGTGAAGTCCGTAACCTGGCGAGCCGCAGCGCCAACGCGGCGAAAGAGATCAAGGGGCTGATTGAAGAGTCCGTCTCCCGCGTTCAGCAAGGCTCCGCGCTGGTGGATACGGCGGCGAAAACCATGCACGAGATTGTCACCTCCGTTACGCGGGTGAACGACATCATGGGAGAAATTGCCTCGGCGTCTGATGAGCAGCGTCGCGGGATTGAGCAGGTGGCCCAAGCGGTAAGCCAGATGGATCAGGTCACGCAGCAGAATGCCTCGTTAGTGGAGGAAGCGGCAGCGGCAACCGATCAGCTGGCCAGTCAGGCGGATCATCTGACCGGGCTGGTCGCGATATTTAATGTCAAAGAGCACGTTGAAGCAGTAACAGAAGTCGGGCGGTCGCAGGCCGTGCCAGTTGTATCCTGAATGTAATTAAGAAGGCGCTATGACATCACCAATGCCTCCAGGGCAAACGTCATTATTGTTGCAGATGACACAGCGCCTCGCGCTGTCCGACGCGCATTTTCGTCGGATATGTCAGTTAATTTACCAGCGTGCGGGGATCGTGCTTGCTGACCATAAGCGAGACATGGTCTACAACCGTCTGGTGCGGCGCCTGCGTACGCTGGGGCTGGATGACTTTGGTCGCTACCTGAGCATGCTCGAAGCGAACCAGAACAGCGCCGAGTGGCAGGCTTTTATTAACTCTTTAACCACTAACCTGACGGCCTTTTTCCGCGAAGCTCACCACTTCCCGGTATTGGCAGAGCACGCCCGCCGTCGCACCGGGGAGTATCGCGTCTGGAGTGCGGCGGCTTCGACCGGGGAAGAGCCTTACTCGCTGGCGATCACCCTTGCCGATACCCTGGGAATGGCGCCGGGTCGCTGGAAAGTGTACGCCAGCGATATCGACACCGAAGTGCTGGAGAAGGCGCGTAACGGCGTCTATCGCCAGGATGAGCTGAAGACGTTGTCGCCTCAGCAGCTTCAGCGTTACTTCATGCGCGGTACAGGCCCGCATGAAGGGCTGGTGCGCGTGCGCCAGGAGCTGGCGAACTGCGTGGAGTTTGCACCGGTTAACCTGCTGGATAAGCAGTACAACGTGCCGGGGCCTTTCGACGCCATTTTTTGCCGTAACGTCATGATCTATTTTGATAAAACGACGCAACAGGACATTCTGCGTCGGTTTGTTCCGTTGCTCAAGCCTGACGGTTTACTGTTTGCCGGGCACTCGGAAAACTTCAGCAACCTCGTGCGTGAGTTTAGCCTGCGTGGGCAAACGGTATATGCGCTGAGTAAGGAAAAAGCATGAGTAAAATCAGGGTATTGTCTGTCGATGATTCGGCGCTGATGCGCCAGATCATGACTGAAATTATCAATAGCCACAGCGACATGGAGATGGTCGCTACCGCGCCGGATCCGCTGGTAGCGCGGGATTTAATTAAAAAATATAACCCCGACGTGCTGACGCTGGATGTCGAGATGCCGCGCATGGATGGCATTGATTTTCTGGAAAAGTTGATGCGTCTGCGTCCGATGCCGGTGGTGATGGTCTCATCGCTGACTGGCAAAGGCTCGGAAATTACGCTGCGCGCGCTGGAGCTGGGGGCGGTGGATTTCGTCACCAAACCTCAGCTTGGCATTCGTGAAGGCATGCTGGCCTACAGCGAAATGATCGCCGAGAAGATCCGCACCGCCTCGCGCGCGAAGCTCGCGGCCCATAAGCCAACGGCTGCCCCGGCAACCCTGAAGGCAGGTCCGTTACTCAGCTCGGAAAAACTGCTGGTGATTGGCGCATCAACCGGAGGAACAGAGGCAATTCGCCATGTACTCCAGCCATTGCCGCTTTCCAGTCCGGGTATTCTGATCACTCAACATATGCCGCCAGGCTTTACCCGCTCGTTCGCGGAGCGTCTGAACAAGCTGTGCCAGATCAGCGTGAAAGAGGCAGAAGATGGCGAGCGTGTGCTCCCGGGTCATGCTTACATCGCGCCGGGCGATAAGCATATGGAGCTGGCGCGCAGCGGCGCTAACTATCAAATCAAAATTCATGACGGGCCGCCGGTAAACCGGCACCGTCCGTCGGTGGATGTGCTGTTTCATTCGGTGGCGAAACATGCGGGGCGCAACGCCGTTGGGGTGATCCTGACGGGGATGGGCAACGATGGTGCCGCCGGAATGCTTGCAATGCACCAGGCTGGCGCCTGGACGATTGCGCAGAATGAAGCAAGTTGTGTGGTGTTCGGCATGCCGCGCGAGGCCATCAATATGGGTGGCGTGAGCGAAGTGGTCGATCTTAGCCAGGTAAGCCAGCAGATGCTGGCGAAAATCAGTGCCGGACAGGCAATACGTATTTGACTCAGGAGTATTATTTTATGGCGGATAAAGAGCTTAAGTTTTTGGTTGTGGATGACTTTTCCACCATGCGTCGCATTGTGCGCAACCTGCTGAAAGAGCTGGGCTTCAACAACGTTGAAGAAGCAGAAGACGGCGTGGATGCGCTGAACAAACTTCAGGCGGGCGGGTTTGGTTTTGTTATCTCTGACTGGAACATGCCGAACATGGATGGTCTGGAACTGCTGAAAACCATCCGCGCGGATGCAGGCATGGCCTCTATGCCGGTGCTGATGGTGACCGCAGAAGCGAAAAAAGAGAACATCATTGCCGCGGCACAGGCGGGCGCAAGCGGCTATGTGGTGAAACCTTTCACCGCGGCGACCCTGGAAGAGAAGCTCGGTAAGATCTTCGAGAAACTCGGCATGTGAGGTGTTGGTTATGATGCAACCTGCTATGAAACCCGTTGAAGAACATTCGCCCAGCGATATCATTGCCCGCATCGGCAGCCTGACACGCATGCTGCGTGACAGCCTGCGTGAACTGGGGCTGGACCAGGCAATCGCAGAAGCGGCGGAAGCGATTCCTGACGCGCGTGACCGTCTGGACTACGTTGTGCAGATGACCGCGCAAGCGGCTGAACGTGCGCTGAACAGCGTTGAAGCGTCACAACCGCACCAGGATGCGATGGAAAAGGGCGCGAAAGCGCTGACCAAACGCTGGGATGAGTGGTTTGAGAATCCTATCGAGCTGGCGGATGCCCGCGAGCTGGTGACGGATACCCGTCAGTTCCTGGGCGATGTACCGGGCCACACCAGCTTCACCAACGCTCAGTTGCTGGACATCATGATGGCGCAGGATTTCCAGGACCTGACCGGTCAGGTGATCAAGCGCATGATGGATGTGATTCAGGAGATTGAACGTCAGCTGCTGATGGTGCTGCTGGAGAACATCCCGGAACCGGCTGCACGTCCGAAACGCGAGAACGAAAGCCTGCTCAATGGCCCACAGCTCGACGCCACCAAAGCGGGCGTTGTGGCAAGCCAGGATCAGGTAGACGACCTGCTGGACAGCCTCGGTTTCTGATACGCCTTTCCGCCTCAGGTGTGCATGCGCCTGAGGCGGTTAACGCAGAATCACCGAAAAGAGCCCGAATAAACGGGCTTTTCCCGCCATTGGATTTCCTCTGCGCTGGCATGATACCCGTGACGTAATGGGCTGAGCATGCACTGTGGCAGAAGAGAACGACGACAAAACAGAAGCCCCCACACCCCACCGACTTGAAAAAGCGCGTGAGGAAGGGCAGATCCCCCGATCCCGAGAGCTGACATCCCTGCTGATCCTTATTGTGGGGGTGTGCATCATCTGGTGGGGTGGGGAGTCGCTCGCCCGAAAACTGGCGGGGATGCTCTCTGCCGGATTACGTTTCGACCACAGTATGGTCAACGACCCAAACCTTATCCTCAGCCAGATTATTCAGCTTATTAAAGGGGCCATGGTCGCACTGCTGCCCCTGATTACCGGGGTGGTGCTGGTCGCGCTGATCTCGCCGGTGATGCTTGGCGGTCTGGTCTTTAGCACCAAATCGCTGCAACCAAAATTTTCCAAACTGAACCCGCTGTCCGGCATCGCGAAAATGTTCTCCGCGCAGACCGGGGCAGAACTGCTTAAAGCCATCCTCAAAGCGGCGCTGATGGGCAGTGCCGCGGGGTTTTACCTGTGGCACAACTGGCCGGAAATGATGCGGCTTATCAGCGAGTCGCCTCTGACCGCGATGAGCAATGCGCTGAATCTGGTCGGACTCTGCGCGCTGCTGGTGGTCCTCAGCATTATTCCGATGGTGGGGTTCGACGTCATCTTCCAGCTGTACAGCCATTTCAAAAAACTGCGCATGTCCCGTCAGGATATCCGTGACGAATATAAGCAGATGGAAGGTGACCCGCACGTGAAAGGGCGTATCCGCCAGATGCAGCGCGCCGCCGCCCGTCGACGGATGATGGAAGATGTGCCGAAAGCCGACGTTATTGTCACCAACCCGACCCACTATTCCGTTGCGCTGCAGTACGACGAAAACAAAATGAGCGCGCCGAAAGTGGTGGCGAAGGGGGCGGGCTTAATCGCCCTGCGCATCCGCGAGATTGGCACGGAAAACCGGGTGCCAATACTGGAAGCGCCGCCGCTGGCGCGTGCGTTGTACCGCCACGCGGAAATTGGACAACAGATCCCAGGACAACTCTACGCCGCCGTGGCGGAAGTGCTGGCCTGGGTATGGCAGTTGAAACGCTGGCGTCTGGCTGGCGGTCAACGACCTGTCAAACCTGAGAACCTTCCGGTGCCTGCTGCGCTGGATTTTATGAACGAGAAGGACACTGATGGCTAATCTGGTGGCAATGTTGCGCCTGCCCGGCAACCTGAAATCGACCCAATGGCAAATCCTTGCCGGGCCGATCCTCATCCTGCTAATCCTGTCGATGATGGTTTTGCCGCTGCCGGCATTCATCCTCGACCTGCTTTTCACTTTCAACATTGCGTTGTCCATCATGGTGTTGCTGGTGGCGATGTTCACCCAGCGTACCCTTGAGTTTGCGGCGTTCCCGACCATCCTGCTGTTTACCACCCTGTTACGACTGGCGCTGAACGTGGCGTCCACGCGTATCATCCTGATGGAAGGCCACACCGGCGCGGCAGCGGCGGGCAAAGTGGTTGAGGCCTTTGGCCACTTCCTCGTGGGCGGTAACTTTGCCATCGGTATCGTGGTGTTTGTCATCCTCGTTATCATCAACTTTATGGTTATCACCAAAGGTGCAGGGCGTATTGCGGAAGTGGGTGCGCGCTTTGTGCTCGACGGGATGCCGGGTAAGCAGATGGCGATCGACGCCGACCTTAACGCCGGGCTTATCGCGGAAGATGAAGCGAAAAAACGCCGTGCGGAAGTGACCCAGGAAGCGGACTTCTACGGTTCAATGGACGGTGCGAGTAAGTTTGTGCGCGGTGACGCCATCGCGGGCATTCTCATCATGGTGATTAACGTGGTGGGTGGCCTGCTTGTTGGGGTGCTGCAGCATGGCATGGGCATGGGCCAGGCGGCTGAAAGCTATACGCTGCTGACCATTGGTGACGGTCTGGTTGCCCAGATCCCGGCGCTGGTCATTTCTACCGCTGCGGGCGTTATCGTTACCCGCGTCAGTACCGATCAGGACGTTGGCGAGCAGATGGTTGGCCAGTTGTTCAGCAACCCGCGCGTCATGCTGCTGGCGGCGGCGGTGCTGGGTCTGCTCGGCCTGGTGCCGGGCATGCCGAACCTGGTTTTCCTGCTGTTCACGGCAGCACTGCTGGGCCTTGCCTGGTGGATGCGTGGCCGTGAAATGAAACCCGCGGCAGAACCTGTACCGGTAAAAATGCCGGAGAACACGCAGGCCGTGGAAGCCACCTGGAACGACGTTCAGCTGGAAGATTCGCTGGGGATGGAAGTGGGTTACCGTCTGATCCCGATGGTCGATTTCCAGCAGGATGGCGAACTGCTTGGCCGCATCCGCAGTATCCGGAAAAAATTCGCCCAGGATATGGGCTTCCTGCCGCCGGTTGTGCACATCCGCGACAACATGGATCTTCCGCCTGCCCGCTACCGTATTCTGATGAAAGGGGTAGAGATTGGCAGCGGTGATGCGTATCCAGGCCGCTGGCTGGCGATTAACCCGGGCACAGCCGCCGGTACGCTGCCGGGTGAACAGACCATCGATCCCGCGTTTGGTCTGGCCGCTATCTGGATTGAAAGCGCGCTCAAAGAGCAGGCACAAATTCAGGGGTATACCGTGGTGGAGGCCAGTACCGTGGTGGCTACCCATCTTAACCACCTGATTGGACAGTTCTCAGCAGAGCTGTTTGGCCGTCAGGAAGCACAGCAGTTACTCGACCGCGTGAGCCAGGAGATGCCGAAGCTGACGGAGGATCTGGTACCGGGCGTGCTGACGTTGACCACGCTGCATAAGGTGCTGCAAAACCTGCTTGATGAAAAAGTGCCGATCCGCGATATGCGCACCATTCTGGAAACCCTCGCCGAGCACGCGCCGCTGCAAAGCGATCCGCATGAGCTGACGGCGGTGGTGCGCGTGGCGCTGGGCCGCGCGATCACCCAGCAGTGGTTCCCGGGCACCGGCGAAGTGCAGGTGATTGGCCTGGATACGCCGCTGGAACGTCTGCTGTTGCAGGCCCTGCAGGGCGGTGGCGGGCTGGAGCCGGGTCTGGCTGACCGTCTGCTGGCGCAAACACAGGAGGCGCTGGCGCGTCAGGAGATGCTGGGTGCACCGCCGGTGCTACTGGTGAACCATGCGCTGCGTCCGCTGCTGTCACGCTTCCTGCGCCGTAGCCTGAACCAGCTGGTGGTGCTGTCGAATCTGGAGCTGTCTGATAATCGCCATATTCGTATGACGGCGACGATTGGAGGTAAATAATGCGTAAGTGGTTAGGGCTATTACTCTTCCCGCTGGTGGCGCAGGCCGCGGGCGAAGGGAGCTGGCAGGCCAGCAGCATCGGCGTGACCCTCAGCAACCGTGGCGTGGCGATGTCGTCGCGTCCGCTGGCGCCTGCTGAACCGGTGTCCGGTCAGATGAGCCTGGTGGTATGGAACTATTCGCTGATTGGCCCGACGCCTGCCGGGCTGCAGGTGCGTCTGTGCTCCCAGAGCCGTTGCGCGGAAATCGACGGAGAGAGCGGCACTACCCAGGCGTTTAACGGCGTACCTGCTATAGAACCTTTACGCTTTATCTGGGAAGTGCCGGGCGGCGGGCGGTTGATCCCGGCGCTCAAGGTGCAGAGTAATTCCGTTATCGTTAACTACCGCTAGTTGCCTGCCTCAACGCCCGTTATCAACGTTTATGATAGCGGGCTCGCAAAAATGACCTCATCTTTTGAAGTAATAGAAACGCTGTTTTATAAATCAGTGATGCACGTAATGACACTCTTTGCATTTTTGCCAGCCTTTGCGGTGTGATGGCAGAAACAGAAAGGTTTCCACAGTGCGTTAATTCTACTGTAGCCGTGTAAAAACTCCCGGACGAGGTTTGCTTACAGGGGGTCTCCTAAAACTGATTAGGGTTGACGGCAATGAAAACACGAAAAATTGGACTCGCAAACTATCTTGCATACGGGGCAGGGGATTTCCTCGGCGCGGGAACGACCGCGCTGACGGCGGCCTGGCTTTTGTATTTTTATACGACCTTCTGTGGACTCACACCGATTGAAGCGACCTTTATTTTTGCTGCTGCAAGGGTGCTGGACGCGGTGGTCAGCCCGCTGATGGGCTTTTTAACCGATAACTTTGGCACCACCTGGCTGGGCAAACGCTTTGGCCGTCGCAAATTCTTTATTCTGCTCGGTATTCCCTGCGTCTTCAGCTACTCCCTGATGTGGGTTGGGGAGATGAATTTCTGGTACTACCTGCTGACCTATCTGGTCTTCGATATCGTCTACACCATGATTCTGGTGCCGTATGAAACGCTGGTCCCGGAGATGACCGATGACTTTAAACAGAAAACGAAATTCTCCGGTGCGCGTATTTCGATGGCGCAGATGTCCGCTATCCTGGCTTCGTTCCTGCCAGGGATCCTGCTGACCCACTTTGGTAAAGACAACGCGATCTCTTTCTTCTATGCAAGCCTGGTCTTCTCGGTGCTGTGCGCGCTGATGCTGACCTTTGTCTGGTTCTTCACCTGGGAGCGCCCGCGCGAGGAGTGGTCCGAAGCGGCCCTGCGCGCGGAAGAAGAGAAGAAAAAACTGACCCTGGGCCAGAGCCTGAATCGCCTGTTTGTGGAGTTAAGCTCGACGCTGCGCATCAAGATTTTCCGTCAGCACCTGGGCATGTACCTTGGCGGCTACATTGCGCAGGACGTCTTCAACGCCGTCTTTACCTATTACGTGGTGTTTGTGCTAATGCAGGAGGCGTCAATGGCGTCAAACCTGCTGGGCACGATGGCCATCTTCCAGTTCCTTGCCGTGATTGGGATGATCCCGCTGTGCATTCGCTTTGGGCCTGCGCCGTCTTACCGCATGGTGGTGGTGCTGTTTGGCCTGGCCTCTCTCTCTTACGCCGTGCTGTATTACGCCGGGCTGAGCGACGTTTACGCTCTGCTGCTGCTTATCTCCGCGGTTGCCGGTCTTGGTCGCGGCGGTATCAACTATGTGCCGTGGAACACCTATACCTACATTGCTGACGTGGACGAAGTGATCACCGGCCAGCGTCGTGAGGGCATCTTCGCCGGCATCATGACGCTGACCCGAAAAGCGTCTCAGGCCGGTGCGGTAATGCTGGTGGGCATCGTGATGCAGATGTCCGGCTTTGTCAGCGGTCAGAAAACCCAGCCTGCTGAAGTCAGCCACACCATTCTGCTGATTTTGAGCGTAGGAACCCTTCTGGTGCTGTTCTTTGGCTTCCTGGTCTCCCTGCGCTTCAGGCTCAATCTACAAACCCACAGCACGCTGCGCGAAGAGACCGCGAAAATGCGCGAATCGGGCCGTGCCATGCCTGAAGCGGCCACCCCGCACGCCCGCGCCACCGTGGAAATGCTGGCCGGTATGCCGTTCGAATCCTTGTGGGGGAATAACAACATTGGTTATCTCAATCGCAATAAACCAGCGGCTCCTTCGCTGAAGGGACGTGCGGTACTGAATTCGACATACAACAGAGGTTAAGATGATGAAAGTTTGGCCTGTCAAACATAGCCCCTTGCTGCGTCAGCCAGAGCGTTTTATCGCCAGGGACGAGCTGAAATCGCTGATTCAGAAGGTGACGCATAACCTGGTCAATATCCACGACAAAACGGGTGAATTTTTGCTGCGGCTGGACGACGGGCGCGTCATAGATACCAAAGGCTGGGCAGGGTGGGAGTGGACGCACGGCGTCGGGTTGTACGGTATCTGGCAGTACTACTGCCAGACCGGCGACGACGGAATGCGCGACATTATCGACAGCTGGTTTGCGGACCGTTTTGCAGAAGGGGCAACCACCAAAAACGTGAATACCATGTCGCCGTTCCTGACGCTGGCGTACCGCTATGAAGAGACCCGAAATCCGGCCTGGCTGCCGTGGCTGGAGAGCTGGGCGGAGTGGGCGATGCATGAGATGCCGCGTACCGAACACGGCGGCATGCAGCACATTACCCTGGCGGAAGAGAACGCGCAGCAGATGTGGGATGACACGCTGATGATGACGGTCCTGCCGCTGGCCAAAATTGGCAAGCTGCTGAACAAACCGGAATACGTTGAGGAGGCCGTGTACCAGTTCCTGCTGCACGTGCAGAACCTGATGGACCGGGAGACCGGGCTGTGGTTCCACGGCTGGAACTATGACGGCAACCATAACTTTGCCCATGCCCGCTGGGCGCGTGGCAACAGCTGGCTCACCATTGTGATCCCGGACTTCCTCGAACTGGTTGATCTGCCGGAAAACAACGCCGTGCGCCGTTATCTGACGCAGGTTCTCAATGCGCAGATTGCCGCGCTGGCGACATGTCAGGACGACAGTGGCCTGTGGCATACGCTGCTCGACGACCCAGACTCATACCTGGAGGCGTCGGCCACGGCAGGCTTTGCCTACGGTATACTTAAGGCCGTGCGTAAACGCTATGTGGCGGCGGAATACGCTGAGGTCGCGGAGAAAGCCATCAGAGGGATTGTGAAAAACATCTCGCCGGAAGGGGAACTGCTGCAAACGTCGTTCGGAACCGGGATGGGGAGCGATCTGGAGTTTTACCGCCAGATCCCGCTGACGTCGATGCCGTACGGTCAGGCAATGGCAATCCTCTGTTTGACGGAGTATTTGCGGAAGTACTTCTGATCATAAAAAAACCCGGCGATGATGGCCGGGTTTTTTGTATTACATACGTTCTACGGTTTCGATACCCAGGGTATCCAGACCCAGCTTCAGGGTCTTCGCCGTCAGCTGCGCCAGCTTCAGGCGGCTGTTGCGGACCGATTCATTTTCCGCAGACAGAATAGGGCAGTGCTCGTAGAAGCCGGAGAACAGACCGGCCAGATCGTACAGGTAAGCACACATCACGTGCGGCGTACCGTCGCGTGCAACCACGGACAGCGTCTCTTCAAACTGTAGCAGACGGGCCGCCAGCTGGGCTTCGCGATCTTCGGTAATGGTGACGGTCGCATTCGCCAGCACGCTTTCATCGATATTCGCTTTACGGAACACCGAGAGCACGCGGGTGTAGGCATACTGCATGTACGGCGCGGTGTTACCTTCAAACGCCAGCATGTTGTCCCAGTCGAAGATATAGTCGGTGGTACGGTTCTTGGAGAGATCCGCGTATTTCACCGCACCGATACCCACGGCGTTCGCCAGTTTTTCCAGCTCCTCGGCCGGCATATCCGGGTTCTTCTCTGCCACCAGGCGACGGGCGCGTTCCAGCGCTTCGTCCAGCAGGTCGGACAGCTTCACCGTACCGCCCGCACGGGTTTTGAACGGCTTGCCGTCTTTACCCAGCATCATGCCGAACATGTGGTGTTCCAGCGGCACGCATTCGGGAACATAACCGGCTTTACGCACGATAGTCCACGCCTGCATCAGGTGCTGGTGCTGACGGGAGTCGATGTAGTACAGCACGCGGTCAGCATGCAGCGTTTCGTAACGGTACTTCGCACAGGCGATATCGGTGGTGGTGTAGAGGTAGCCGCCATCCTTTTTCTGGATGATCACGCCCATCGGTTCGCCTTCCTTGTTTTTGTACTCATCAAGGAATACGACCGTTGCGCCTTCGCTCTCAACCGCCAGGTGTTTGGCCTTCAGGTCGGCCACAATGCCCGGCAGCATTGGGTTATAGAGGCTTTCACCCATCACGTCGTCGCGGGTCAGGGTTACGTTCAGACGGTTATAGGTGAGCTGGTTCTGGGACATGGTGATGTCCACCAGCTTGCGCCACATCTCCAGGAAATACGGGTCGCCGCCCTGCAGTTTCACCACATAGCTACGCGCGCGCTCGGCGAAGGCTTCATCTTCGTCGTAGTGTTTTTTGGCTTCACGGTAGAACCCTTCCAGGTCCGCCAGCGCCATTTCACCCGCGTTTTCCTGCTGCTGTTTTTCCAGGTAAGCAATCAGCATACCGAACTGGGTACCCCAGTCACCAACGTGGTTTGCGCGGATCACCTTGTGACCGAGGAACTCAAGGGTGCGTACTGCCGCGTCACCGATGATGGTGGAGCGCAGGTGGCCAACGTGCATCTCTTTCGCGACGTTTGGCGCGGAGTAGTCAATCACCACGGTCTGTGGCTCTGGCTGGGCTACGCCCAGACGGTCAGATTTCAGCGCTGCGTCAACGTGGCTTGCCAGGAAGGCCGGCTCAAGGAAAATGTTGATAAAGCCCGGGCCAGCAATTTCGGTTTTGCTGGCAATGCCGGTGAGATCCAGATGAGTCAGCACCTGCTCAGCCAGTTGTCGCGGCGGCATGCCCAGTTTTTTAGCCACTGCCATCACGCCATTAGCCTGATAGTCGCCAAACTGTACTTTCGCTGACTGACGAACCTGCGGTTCGCAATCCGCAGGCGCACCTGCGGCAATCAGTGCCTGACTGACTTTTTCTGAGAGAAGAGCCTGAATATTCACCTGGATACCTTACGTTTTTGATGCGGGCTGACTGCCACCCGCGCCAGTTAAAGAATGAGGGCGGGAGTATACTGCAAATGCCTTCTGGCGTCAGCATTGCGGGGGGCGAAGATTGCGCAGAATCCAGGCTAAGAAAGCATGCATAATCATGCAGTGATAAAAAGCGTCATTCCGCGGTTGGTCAAAAGGGGGCAACAGAGTAAATTAGCGGCTTTGCGACACGATAAGAGACTGACTTATGGCGAACTGGCAATCCATTGACGAACTGCATGATATTTCCGCAGATTTACCGCGCTTCACCCAGGCGTTCACAGAACTTGCCACCCGTCTTGGTCTGGACATTGCGCCGCTTGAGGCCGATCACATCTCCTTGCGCTGTCATCAGAACGCCACCGCCGAGCGCTGGCGTCGCGGGTTTGAACAGTGCGGGGAACTGCTCTCTGAGAACATCATCAACGGCCGTCCTATCTGTCTGTTTAAACTTCATGAGCCGGTCTGCGTAGCGCACTGGCAATTTAGCGTTGTTGAACTGCCGTGGCCGGGAGAAAAACGTTACCCGCATGAAGGCTGGGAGCACATCGAAATCGTGCTGCCTGGCGAGCCCGAAACGCTGAATGCGCGCGCGCTGGCGCTGCTGTCTGATGAGGGGTTGAGCAAGCCGGGTATCTTTGTGAAAACGAGTTCACCAAAAGGCGAGCGCGAGCGTTTACCGAACCCGACGCTGGCCGTGACTGACGGACAGGTGACGGTGAAGTTCCATCCCTGGACGATAGAACAGATTGTTGCCAGCGAAGAATAAGCGTTGTGACGACACGCGAAGACCGACCGGGGGCGGCGTGTCATGATGGTGCATTACGCGGAATTTAAGGAGGAGTGGATGGCGCTGCTGGAGATTTGCTGTTACAGCGTGGAGTGTGCCGTGATGGCGCAACGGCGGGGGGCTGACCGCATTGAACTGTGCGCGGCACCGAAAGAAGGGGGGTTAACGCCCTCGTACGGTGTGTTGAAGTCTGCCCGTCAGGCTGTCACCGTTCCGGTACACCCTATCATTCGTCCTCGGGGCGGTGATTTTTGTTACACGGCAGGCGAGTTCAATGCCATGCTTGACGATATCGCCCTTGTTCGCGATCTGGGTTTCCCGGGGCTGGTGACGGGACTGCTTGATGAAGAAGGTAACGTCGATGTACCGCGGATGCGCCAGGTAATGGCGGCCGCGAAGGGGATGGCGGTAACATTTCATCGCGCGTTCGATATGTGTAAAAACCCATTGCAAGCCTTTGATACCCTTGCGGAACTTGGCGTGGCGCGAGTGCTGACATCGGGCCAGCAGTCGTCGGCTGAAAAAGGACTGCAATTAATTACGGAACTAAAAGCACATTCCGGTGTTCCAATAATAATGGCGGGTGCGGGAGTCCGTGCCAGCAATCTGGAACTGTTTTTAAACGCCGGGGTGGAAGAGCTGCACAGCTCTGCCGGGAAATGGATACCGTCGCCCATGCGTTATCGCAACACAGGGTTGTCTATGTCGACGGATGCTGAAGCGGATGAGTACTCACGCTACGGTGTAGATGGAGAGTCGGTTGCGGAAATGAAATCGCTGATTGAACGTCATCACGTGTAGCAACGTACCGATTTTTACCGCGCATCATGTCGCCCAATATGATGCTTGCTTGTACCAGGCCCCTGCCAATTACACAGGGGCCTTTTTTTCTCCTTCATATTTCAAGCCGCAGCTGCGTTGGCTGCCTCGCTCCCCCCAGTCACTTACTGATGTAAGCTCCTGGGGATTCGCTGCGTTGCCGCCTTGCTGCAACTTGAAATATTTTGGAGAAAACCTGCGATGACCAGGCCGGGTAAGGCGCAGCTGCCACCCGGCTAAAAGGCTACGGCTTCGTGGCAATCAACACCGCACGCATTGGCGCCGGATAGCCTTCAACGGTTTTGCTGTGGTCGGTTGGGTCAAGGAACTGCTCCAGCGATTCGGTCACCATCCACTCCGTGCGGCGTTGCTCCTCGATGGAGGTCACGCAGACGTCGGCGATGCGCACATCCACAAATCCGCACTTCTCCAGCCAGTTTTTCAGCGCCAGCGCGGAAGGAATGAAGTAGACGTTGCGCATTTGCGCGTAACGATCGCCGGGAACCAGAACGGTATTTTCATCGCCTTCGACCACCAGCGTTTCCAGCACCAGTTCGCCGCCGCTGACCAGCTGATCTTTCAGCTGCCATAAATGCTCCAGCGGGGAACGGCGGTGGTAAAGCACGCCCATGGAGAAGACGGTATCAAACGCTTTCAGCGCGGGCAGTTGCTCAATGCCCAGCGGCAGCAAATGCGCGCGCTGGTCGTTACCCAGCAGCTTACGCACGGCTTCGAACTGGCACAGGAATAACTGCATCGGGTCGATGCCAACGGCTAAATGCGCGCCCGCGCCAATCATGCGCCACATGTGGTAACCGCTACCGCAGCCGACGTCCAGAATGGTACGCCCGGTCAGGTCGGAGAGGTGCGGAAGCACGCGATCCCATTTCCAGTCGGAGTGCCATTCAGTATTGATATTCACCCCGTAGAGCGAAAACGGTCCTTTGCGCCACGGCATCAGGTTACGCATCAGCGTTTCGATGCGATTAATCTGCCCGGCGGGCAGCGGCTCTGCGCTTTCGGCCGTGACGCTGTGCAGCAGATCCAGACGGTGAGGCGTCAGCTCCGGCAGATACTCCACCGCATTTGACCACTGCTTCAACAGCCCATGCTGCTGATCGCGCTGCCAGGTGGCAATCTGCGCAGGCAGCGTCTCCAGCCAGTGGGAGAGATGGTTTTTTGCAATCAGCTGATAGAAGTTACCGAACTCAATCATGCCGCGTCCTCAGCTTTCAGCGCCACCAGGGAGCCAAAGTTAAAGCACTGGAACCACAGTTCGCTATGCTCAAAGCCTGCCTGGCGCAGACGCGTTTTATGGGTTTCCACGGAGTCCGTCAGCATCACGTTTTCAAGCATGCTGCGTTTCTGGCTAATCTCCAGCTCGCTGTAGCCGTTTGCACGTTTGAAATCGTGGTGCATGTTGAACAGCAGTTCGCCGACGGTCGCGTCTTCAAAGCTGAATTTCTCAGACAGCACCAGCGCGCCACCGGGGTTAAGGCCCTGATAAATTTTGTCCAGCAGCCGCTGGCGGTCATCGGGCACCAGGAACTGCAGGGTAAAATTCAGCACGACCATCGAGGCGTTGCAGATTTCGATATCACGAATGTCGCCTTCAACGACCTCGACCGGAGTTGCCGCTTTCCAGGCATCAATATGACGGCGGCAACGTTCAACCATCGCCGGGGAGTTATCGACGGCAATGATTTTACAGCCTTCGTGATGAACGTTACGACGTACCGACAACGTTGCCGCGCCGAGCGAGCAGCCCAGGTCATACACCTGCGTGCCGGGTTGAACGAAGCGCTCAGCCAGCATGCCGATCATGGAGATAATATTGGAATAACCGGGAACAGAGCGCTGGATCATATCCGGGAAGACTTCGGCTACCCGTTCATCGAAGGTCCAGTCGCCCAGGCTGGCGATAGGCGCGGAAAAAAGCGTGTCGCGATCTGACATAACGTAAAAATCCGGGAAAAATAAAGTGGCGTATTGTGCGCTAACGGAAGGAGAAAACCAACTCCCACGGCATATACCAAAGGTTAGCCAGCACCATCAGCAAAAGCGAGCACCATGTCGCGCTCATGCCGGAACGACGCCAGCGGAATAAGCGGTGGTGAAAGCCGTAATAATGCATTAACCGACCCGCAATCAGCAGCAGGCCACAAATGTGTACCATCCAGGTTTCGGCGCCATTCATCTCCATAAACAGCAGTAAAATGAGTGCCACCGGAATGTACTCGACCGCGTTGCCGTGGATACGGATAGCGCTTTGCAGTTCGGAAAACCCGCCGTCGCCGTAAGAGACGCGGTACTGCATTCTGAGTCGCACAACATCAAATGAAAATTTAATCAGCAGTAATGCACCTAGCACCGCATACAACGCGCTGACCATACAAACTCCCTGTGTTTTGGCAGATGGCGTCTCTATGATATGGCGTGATCTCAGAAAAGAGAAGATTGTTGTGGGATGGACGGCGCGCTGCCGAGCGACGGAACCGCGGTTTGCAGGGCCTGCCAGAGCGTATCGACCAGTTCGGGTGCCTGGGCGATATCCGGCGTATGTAAAAAGAGATACGGCGTGGTGGTCAGTTCCCATTTCGCTAACGTGTGCAGCCAGACGGCGAACATCTCCTGATTTTGCTGCATATTGTCGCTGCCGATAAACCGGACCATCGGATTCTGCGCGGTTACGATGGCGTGGACCGGCACTTTGGGTTTCTTGCGCTGGGCATCAATAATGGCTTCGTTATGCGCAATGGCGCTGTGAACAGGACGACTGTCAAGGATGACGCGGTTGACTGAGCGCTCATGCAAACCCCGGTTGAGTGCTTTCTCCACCTCACCTTTGGCAAAAAATTCAGGATGTCTCACTTCAACGCCGTAGGTAAAGTCCCGGGACAGGCCATCAAGAAATTGCCAGAGCGCGGGCAGATCGCGCGGACCAAAGGTGGCGGGAAGCTGCAGCCAGTACTGACCGATACGATTTGCCAGCGGCGACATCCGGCCAAAGAACTCTTCGGTTAAATCACCGCAATTTCGCAACGCGGCGGTATGGGAGATGGTGGCCGGAAATTTAAAGCAGAAGCGGAAATCGTCCGTGGTCTGCTCGCGCCAGCGCTCGACAATCTCTGCCCGGGGAAGGGCATACAGCGTGGTGTTGCCCTCCACGCAGTTAAAGTGCCGGGCGTACTCTTCAAGGCTGGTTATGCCAAGGCGCACCCACTTCGGGTGCGACCATTGGGGCAGGCCCACGTACATCATAACGCGCTTAAAATCTCATCCGTGCTGCGCACGCGACCGATACGCGGGAAAATGTGGGTCATGCTGCCCTGGTGCTGTTCTGCGGAAGCCGCGCTGCATGCGTCTTCGACAATCACCAGGTTAAAGCCCAACTCCCAGGCATTACGGGCGGTGGATTCCACGCCGATGTTGGTGGAGATCCCGCACGGGATAATGGTGTCGATACCGCGGCGGCGCAGCTGCAGCTCCAGGTCGGTGCCATAGAAGGCGCCCCACTGGCGTTTGGTCACTTCGATATCGTTGTCGCGTTTGCCGAGCGAGACCGGATACGTCCACCAGTTGTCCGGCAGGGCGTGCGCGGGTGCCTGGGCGTCAACCGGCTGTTTTAACGCTTCGGCAAAATCGGCCGACCACCCCACGCGCACCATGACAACCGGTGCGCCGCTGGCGCGGCATTTTTCTGCCAGACGGGCGGCACGGCTGACGACTTCATCAGCGGTGTGCGGGCCACCGGCAAAGGGAAGGATCCCTTCCTGTAAATCAATCACCACCAGCGCGGTTTTGCGGGCATCAAGTGTCAGCATGGTAACTCCAGTTAAATGAATCGCTTCCGTTACACCTTACGACGTTATGGCCTGTTATCGGTCGGATAATTTTGTTAATTTTTGTGAGAATGCGCAATAAGAGCACAGCAAACGTGCGTCTGGCCGTGCTTCGCTCTTATCGTCCGGCGGAATTTCCAGTATAATAGCCGCCTTTTTTCATCCAGTTGTGACATACAGAAAGCTGCGACATAGTAGCCTGATACCAGGCGACATTTAGCCTGCGGCTAATTAAGGGATATCTCATGCGTACAGAATATTGCGGGCAGCTGCGTCAGTCCCACGTCGGACAGCAGGTGACCCTGTGTGGTTGGGTCAACCGTCGTCGTGATCTTGGTAGCCTTATCTTTATCGATATGCGCGACCGCGAAGGTATCGTTCAGGTGTTCTTCGATCCGGATCGCGCGGACGCGTTGAAGCTGGCTTCTGAGCTGCGTAATGAGTTCTGCATTCAGGTCACCGGCACCGTACGTGCGCGTGACGAGAAAAACGTCAACGCAGATATGGCGACCGGTGCCATTGAGGTGCTGGCCTCCGATCTGACGATCATCAACCGTGCTGAAGCGCTGCCGCTGGACTCCAACCACGTCAACACTGAAGAAGCGCGTCTGAAATACCGCTACCTGGATCTGCGTCGCCCGGAAATGGCACAGCGCCTGAAAACCCGTGCGAAAATCACCAGCCTGGTGCGTCGCTTTATGGATGACCACGGTTTCCTCGATATCGAAACCCCGATGCTGACCAAAGCCACGCCGGAAGGCGCGCGCGATTACCTGGTGCCATCCCGCGTTCATAAAGGCAAATTCTACGCGCTGCCGCAGTCTCCACAGCTGTTTAAACAGCTGCTGATGATGTCCGGCTTCGATCGCTACTATCAGATCGTAAAATGCTTCCGTGACGAAGACCTGCGCGCTGACCGTCAGCCAGAATTTACCCAGATCGATGTGGAAACCTCCTTCATGACCGCTGAGCAGGTGCGTGAAGTGATGGAAGCGCTGGTGCGCAGCCTGTGGAATGACGTGAAGGGCGTGGAGCTGGGCGACTTCCCCATTATGACCTTCGCCGAAGCCGAGCGTCGTTACGGCTCCGACAAACCAGACCTGCGTAACCCTATGGAGCTGGTGGACGTTGCTGACCTGGTGAAATCCGTTGAGTTTGCGGTGTTTGCCGGCCCGGCTAACGATCCGAAAGGCCGCGTAGCAGCCCTGCGTGTACCGGGTGGTGCAGCGCTTAGCCGTAAGCAGATTGACGACTACGGCAACTTCATCAAGATCTACGGCGCGAAAGGTCTGGCCTATATTAAAGTAACCGAGCGTGCGAAAGGTCTGGAAGGTATCACCAGCCCGGTGGCGAAGTTCCTGAACGCGGAGATTGTAGAAGCGATCCTTGAGCGCACCGGCGCACAGGATGGCGACATGATCTTCTTCGGCGCTGACAACAAGAAAATTGTTGCCGATGCAATGGGCGCGCTGCGTCTGAAATTGGGCAAAGATTTGAACCTCACCGACGAGAGCAAATGGGCGCCGTTGTGGGTTATCGACTTCCCGATGTTTGAAGACGACGGTGAAGGCGGCCTGACTGCCATGCACCACCCGTTCACCTCGCCAAAAGACATGACGGCGGCAGAGCTGAAAGCGGCACCGGAAGAGGCAGTCGCGAACGCCTACGATATGGTTATCAACGGCTATGAAGTGGGCGGCGGCTCCGTGCGTATTCACAGCGGTGAGATGCAGCAGACGGTGTTCGGCATTCTGGGCATCAACGAACAGGAACAGCGCGAGAAGTTCGGCTTCCTGCTGGATGCGCTGAAGTACGGTACGCCGCCTCACGCAGGCCTGGCATTCGGTCTCGACCGTCTGACTATGCTGCTGACCGGCACCGACAACATCCGTGACGTTATCGCCTTCCCGAAAACCACCGCAGCGGCGTGTCTGATGACCGAAGCGCCAAGCTTCGCTAACCCGGCCGCGCTGGCTGAGCTGGGTATCGACGTGGTGAAAAAGGAAGAGAAAAACTGATATGGCATATAAGCGTCCCGTTTCTGTCTTAGTTGTAATTTACGCTCAGGACACGAAGCGGGTGCTGATGTTGCAGCGGCGCGATGACCCTGAATTCTGGCAGTCGGTTACCGGCAGTCTGGAAGAGGGCGAAACCGCGCCGCAGGCCGCCGCGCGTGAAGTAAAGGAAGAGGTCACCATTGACGTTGCTTGCGAGCAACTGACCCTGAAGGACTGTCAGCGCACGGTGGAGTTCGAAATTTTTAGCCATTTACGTCATCGCTATGCACCGGGTATCGAGCGCAACACGGAATCGTGGTTCTGTCTCGCGCTCCCTCACGAACGGGAGATCGTGTTCACTGAACATCTGACCTACCGCTGGGTGGATGCGGCGGATGCCGCCGCACTGACCAAATCGTGGAGCAACCGGCAGGCGATTGAAGAATTTGTAATTAACGCAGCCTGAAAAGGCGCGATTTTTGGAGAACTTTTTATGGCAGGTCATAGTAAGTGGGCCAACACCAAACACCGCAAAGCGGCACAGGATGCCAAGCGCGGTAAGATCTTTACCAAAATCATTCGCGAGCTGGTGACAGCGGCGCGTCTGGGCGGCGGCGATCCGGCGTCTAACCCACGTCTGCGTGCGGCAGTAGATAAAGCGCTGTCCAACAACATGACGCGTGACACCCTGAACCGTGCTATCGCTCGTGGCGTGGGCGGTGATGAAGACACGAACATGGAAACCATCATTTATGAAGGTTACGGTCCTGGCGGCACCGCGGTAATGGTTGAATGTCTGTCCGACAACCGTAACCGTACCGTTGCAGAAGTGCGCCATGCGTTCACCAAAACCGGGGGTAACCTGGGGACTGACGGTTCTGTAGCGTACCTGTTCAGCAAAAAAGGCGTCATCTCCTTCGAGAAAGGCGACGAAGATGTCATCATGGAAGCGGCGCTGGAAGCGGGTGCGGAAGACGTAGTCACCTTCGACGATGGCGCTATCGATGTCTACACCGCGTGGGAAGAGATGGGCGCAGTACGTGATGCGCTGGAAGCGGCGGGCCTGAAAGCCGACAACGCTGAAGTCTCCATGATCCCGTCCACCAAAGCGGATATGGATGCTGAAACGGCACCAAAACTGCTGCGTCTGATCGACATGCTTGAAGACTGCGACGACGTGCAGGAAGTGTATCACAACGGTGAGATCTCTGATGAGGTTGCAGCGACTCTCTGATGAGAGCGTTTAAACCGTTTACGGGAGACGCGTGATGTCGATTATCCTTGGGATTGACCCCGGCTCACGCGTCACCGGTTACGGCGTTATCCGTCAGGTTGGACGCCAGTTAACCTACCTTGGCAGTGGCTGTATTCGCACCAAAGTTGAAGATCTGCCGTCGCGACTGAAGCTCATTTATGCGGGCGTGACGGAGATTATCACCCAGTTTCAGCCTGACTATTTCGCCATCGAGCAGGTCTTCATGGCGAAAAACGCCGATTCGGCGTTAAAGCTCGGTCAGGCGCGGGGCGTGGCAATTGTTGCTGCCGTGAACCAGGATCTTCCGGTATTTGAATACGCGGCAAGACAGGTCAAGCAGACGGTGGTCGGGATTGGTAGCGCGGAGAAAAGCCAGGTGCAGCACATGGTGCGTACCCTGTTGAAGCTCCCCGCGAACCCGCAGGCCGATGCCGCCGATGCGCTGGCAATTGCGATCACCCACTGTCATGTCAGCCAGAACGCGATGCAAATGAGCGAGTCGCGGCTCAATCTGGCGCGAGGCAGGTTACGATAATGAGAAATCAGGCTGGATGTTTATCCAGCCTTTTTTTATTATGTCGCAAATCAATAATTTTCCAGAACGCAGGAGCGTCACGTGATAGGCAGACTCAGAGGCATCATCATTGAAAAACAACCCCCGTTAGTGCTGCTGGAAGTGGGCGGCGTGGGCTATGAAGTCCATATGCCAATGACCTGCTTCTACGAGCTGCCGGACGCGGGCAAAGAGGCGATTGTCTTTACCCAGTTTGTGGTGCGTGAAGATGCTCAACTGCTCTATGGCTTCAACAACAAACAGGAACGCACCCTGTTCCGCGAGCTGATTAAAACCAACGGCGTCGGGCCGAAGCTGGCGCTGGCCATTCTCTCCGGTATGTCCGCCCAGCAGTTCGTGAATGCCGTTGAGCGCGAAGATCCTGCCGCGCTGGTTAAGCTCCCGGGCATTGGTAAGAAAACGGCAGAGCGCCTGATTGTTGAGATGAAAGACCGCTTTAAAGGTCTGCATGGCGATCTCTTTACCCCTGCTGCCGATCTGGTGCTGACTTCGCCGGGTGCGCCTGTGTCGGATGATGATGCCGAGCAGGAAGCGGTTGCCGCGCTGGTGGCGCTGGGCTATAAACCTCAGGAGGCCAGCCGAATGGTGAGCAAAATTGCCAAACCGGATGCCAGCAGTGAAACTCTGATTCGTGAAGCGCTGCGCGCTGCATTGTGAGGTAAAGGATGATTGAAGCAGATCGCCTGGTATCGGCAGGCACTATTCAGGCAGACGACGTGGTGGATCGTGCGATCCGTCCGAAGTTGCTTGATGAGTATATTGGCCAGCCGCAGGTGCGTTCCCAGATGGAGATCTTCATCCAGGCGGCAAAGCTGCGCGGCGATGCGCTCGATCACCTGCTGATTTTCGGTCCTCCGGGTTTGGGGAAAACCACCCTGGCGAATATCGTTGCCAATGAAATGGGCGTAAACCTGCGTACCACGTCTGGCCCGGTGCTGGAAAAAGCAGGCGATCTGGCGGCGATGCTGACCAACCTTGAACCGCACGACGTGCTGTTTATCGATGAGATCCACCGCCTGTCGCCGGTGGTGGAAGAGGTCCTCTATCCGGCAATGGAAGACTACCAGCTGGATATCATGATCGGCGAAGGGCCTGCCGCGCGTTCGATCAAAATCGATCTGCCGCCGTTTACCCTGATTGGCGCCACCACCCGCGCCGGGTCGTTAACCTCTCCACTGCGCGACCGCTTTGGTATTGTGCAGCGCCTCGAGTTCTATCAGGTCGCCGACCTCCAGCATATCGTGGGCCGCAGTGCCCGCTATATGGGGCTGGATATGAGCGAAGAGGGGGCATTTGAAGTGGCGAAGCGTTCGCGCGGAACACCGCGTATCGCTAACCGCCTGCTGCGCCGCGTCCGTGACTTTGCAGAAGTGAAGCACGATGGTTCTATTTCTGCCGAAATTGCTGCTCAGGCGCTGGATATGTTGAATGTCGATGCTGAGGGTTTTGACTACATGGACCGCAAGCTGCTGCTGGCGGTGCTGGACAAATTCTTTGGCGGGCCGGTCGGGCTGGATAACCTGGCGGCGGCAATCGGGGAAGAGCGCGAGACAATTGAAGATGTACTCGAACCGTATCTGATCCAGCAAGGCTTCCTGCAACGTACCCCGCGTGGGCGTATGGCCACGGTGCGGGCGTGGAATCATTTCGGTATCACGCCACCGGCAATGCCGTAATGCTTAATTCCCTCTCCCACGGGGAGAGGGGTTAGGGTGAGGGCATCAGCGCCCTCGATGTCAACTAGCGGTCTTCTTCATCATACTGAAAATAAACAGCACCGCCGCACACAGCACCACTGACGGCCCCGCAGGCGTGTCATAGAACGCCGAGAAGGTTAACCCGCCCGTGACCGCAATCATCCCGATAATCACCGCCACGCCTGCCATCTGCTCCGGCGTACGGGCAAAACGACGCGCGGTGGCCGCAGGAATAATCAGCAGCGACGTAATAATCAGCGCACCGACGAACTTCATCGCCACGCCGATGGTTAACGCCGTCACCAGCATCAGCAGCAGTTTCACCCGCTGCAACTTCACGCCGTCAACAAACGCCAGATCCGGGCTAACGGTCATCGCCAGCAAATTACGCCACTGCCACAGCAGAATACCCAGCACCACCACCACGCCAATGGCAATAGCAATGAGATCTTCAGGCGTCACGGCGAGCAGGTCGCCAAACAGGTAGGCCATCAGGTCAACGCGGATATTGGACATCAGGCTCACTACCACCAGACCCAGCGACAGGGCGCTGTGCGCCATAATGCCGAGCAGGGTATCAATGGCGAGGTGAGGGCGTTTTTCCAGCCAGACCAGACCGGCGGCGAGGAGCAGCGTAACGACAATCACCGCATAGAACGGGTTGACGTCCAGCAGCAAACCAAAGGCCACGCCCAGCAGTGAAGCATGGGCCAGGGTATCGCCGAAATAGGACATTCTGCGCCAGACCACAAACGAGCCAAGCGGACCCGCGGCGCAGGCGAGCATAATCCCGGCCAGCCAGCCGGGCAGTAACAGTTCAATCATGAGTGTCCATTTCCCCGGCGCAGGACAATTCGTCCCTGTAAATCATGGCGGTGGTTATGATGATGGCGATAAATACCCAGTTGTTCAGCCCCGCGAGGGCCAAACATAGAGATAAATTCGGGGTGCATTGACACCACTTCAGGCGTGCCGGAACAGCAGATATGATGGTTCAGACAGAGCACTTCGTCGGTTTTCGCCATCACCAGATGCAGGTCGTGGGAGACCATCAGCACCGCGCAGTTCAGTTCGTGGCGCAGCTGGTCAATTAAATCGTAAAGCGCGACCTGACCATTGACGTCCACACCCTGCGTTGGCTCATCCAGTACCAGCAGCTGGGGGCTGCTGAGCAGCGCCCGGGCAAGTAACACGCGCTGGGTTTCCCCGCCGGACAGTTTTTGCAGTGGCGCGTCCACCAGGTGGCCCGCCTGGACACGTTTCAGCGCCGGAAGAATATCGGCTTTACGCGTACCAGGGCGCAGGCGCAGGAAGCGGCTGACGGTCAGCGGCAGCGTGGCATCAAGATGTAATTTTTGCGGCACGTAGCCGATACGCAATTTTTCTTCACGCTTGATGACACCTTCATCAGGGGCTACCAGACCCAGCACCACGCGCACAAGGGTGGATTTACCCGCGCCGTTCGGACCGAGCAGCGTCAGAATTTTACCGGGCTTCAGATCCAGCGACACGTCAGAAAGGACGCGGCGCTGACCGAAAGAGACCGAAACATTTTCAAGAGAAACCAAAGTTGTCATGTCAATTTAAGCTTGCAGAAGTCAACGAATGTTATAATATCACATTCCACGCATTCATTACGATGATTAGTCGCATTATGTTACATAAAAATACGCTTCTTTTCGCAGCATTATCCGCTGCCCTTTGGGGCACAACAGCACAAGATGTTAACGCTGCCGTTGTCGCTTCGCTCAAACCGCTGGGATTCATTGCATCGGCCATTGCAGATGGGGTGACGGAAACCCAGGTTCTGCTGCCCGATGGTGCCTCTGAGCATGATTATTCCCTGCGTCCATCCGATGTAAAACGCTTACAAAACGCGGACTTAGTTGTCTGGATTGGGCCGGAGATGGAAGCCTTCATGCAGAAGTCTGCGAACCAGATCGCGGACACGAAAAAGGTCACCATTGCCGAACTTTCTGGCGTGAAACCGTTGCTCATGAAGGGGAGTGACGACGACGGTGACGAACACGAAGGTCATCATGCTCATGATGAAAAAGGTGACGGGGATCACCATCACGGCGAGTACAATATGCATCTTTGGCTCTCCCCAGAGATAGCGCGGCTTTCGGCGGTTGCAATCCATGACAAATTAGTGGAACTTATGCCGCAAAGTCGAGCCAAACTAGACGCCAACCTGAAAGATTTTGAGGCACAATTAGCCGCAACCGATAAGCAGGTGGGTAACGAGCTGGCACCGCTGAAAGGAAAAGGGTATTTCGTTTTTCATGACGCCTATGGCTATTACGAAAAACACTACGGCCTGACCCCGCGTGGGCATTTTACCGTCAACCCTGAAATTCAGCCTGGTGCGCAGCGTTTACATGAGATCAGAACACAGTTGGTTGAGCAAAAAGCGTCCTGCGTTTTTGCTGAGCCACAGTTCAGGCCAGCGGTCGTAGAAGCCGTGGCCAGGGGAACATCCGTGCGCATGGGAACCCTTGACCCGCTAGGAACGAACATCCAGTTGAGTAAAGCGAGCTATTCGCAGTTCCTCACTCAACTGGCGAACCAGTATGCGAGCTGCCTGAAAGGAGATTAACGAGGAAGTGAATACGTGCAACAGATAGCCCGCTCTGTCGCCCTGGCATTTAACAATCTGCCCCGACCCCATCGTGTTATGCTGGGGTCGCTTACAGTTCTCACCTTAGCGGTCGCCGTCTGGCGGCCCTATGTTTACCACCCGAGTTCTGCCCCTATCATCAAAACCATCGAGCTTGAGAAGAACGAAATCCGTTCTCTGCTGCCGGAGGCCAGTGAGCCTATCGACCAGGCGGCTCAGGAAGATGAAGCCATTCCGCAGGATGAGCTGGACGATAAAACCGAGAATGAAGCCGGGATCCATGAATATGTGGTCTCCACTGGCGATACGCTGAGCAGCGTACTGAACCAGTACGGCATTGACATGGGGAATATCAGCCAGCTGGCTGCCGCAGATAAAGACCTGCGTAATCTGAAAATTGGCCAGCAGCTCTCGTGGACGTTAACGCCAGAGGGCGATCTGCAGCGCCTGACCTGGGAAATGTCCCGTCGCGAAACGCGCACCTACGACCGCACTGCAAACGGTTTCAAGATGACCAGCGAGTTGCAGAAGGGCGACTGGGTTAACAGCGTGATGAAAGGGACCGTAGGCGCAAGCTTTGTCTCCAGCGCGCGTGATGCGGGCCTGACCAGCGCTGAAATCAGCTCGGTTATCAAAGCCATGCAGTGGCAGATGGATTTCCGTAAGCTGAAAAAAGGTGATGAGTTCTCCGTACTGATGTCCCGCGAAATGCTGGACGGCAAGCGTGAGCAGAGCCAACTGGTGGGTGTACGTTTGCGCTCTGATGGTAAAGATTACTACGCCATTCGCGCTGAAGACGGCAAATTCTATGACCGTAGCGGTACCGGGCTTGCGAAAGGCTTCCTGCGCTTCCCAACGGCGAAACAGTTCCGCATCTCATCCAACTTCAACCCGCGTCGTCTGAACCCGGTCACCGGGCGCGTTGCGCCGCATCGTGGCGTTGACTTCGCCATGCCGCAGGGCACACCAGTGCTGGCAGTAGGGGATGGTGAAGTGGTTGTCGCCAAACGCAGTGGTGCTGCCGGGTACTATGTCGCGGTCCGTCATGGTCGCACTTATACCACCCGCTATATGCACCTGCGTAAGCTGCTGGTGAAACCCGGTCAGAAAGTGAAACGTGGCGACCGTATCGCCCTCTCAGGCAATACCGGACGTTCTACAGGGCCACACCTGCATTATGAAGTGTGGATCAACCAGCAGGCGGTAAACCCGCTGACGGCGAAACTGCCGCGCACCGAAGGGCTGACGGGTAAAGATCGTAAAGATTACCTGGCGCAGGTGAAAGAGGTTGTGCCGCAACTGCGTTTCGACTAAACCCTTCCGTTTTGTCTAAAGCCGGCGTCAGTAAGCGCCGGCTTTTTCTTTTGTGCGTGGGGCGCTGCCTCGCTACACTATCGTCATTATATTTTGCGTCACCAGACCCTGGAACCAGCATGGAAACCAAAAAAAACAATATTGAGTTCATTCCTGAGTTTGAAAAATCCTTTCGCTACCCGCGTAACTGGGGCGCCTGGCTTGGCGTTTACGCGTTTGCTGGCATTGCCATGTTACCTGCCTCTGTGCGCGATCCCGTTCTGGGGAAAATTGGCCGTCTTGCAGGACGAATGGGCAAAAGTGCCCGTCGTCGCGCGCAAATCAATCTCTACTACTGCTTCCCGGAAAAGAGCGATGCCGAGCGCGAAGCGATTATTGATGACATGTATACCACCGCGCCACAGGCCATGGCGATGATGGCAGAGCTGGCGCTAAAAGGGCCAGAAAAGGTCCTTAAGCGTGTTGACTGGAAAGGGCTGGAGATCATTGACGAGATGCGCCGCAACGATGAAAAAGTGATTTTTCTCGTTCCGCACGGATGGGGAGTGGATATCCCGGCCATGCTGATGGCATCTCAGGGCCAGAAGATGGCGGCCATGTTCCATAACCAGGGTAATAAAGTCTTTGATTTCGTCTGGAACACCGTGCGTCGTCGTTTTGGTGGACGCCTGCACGCCCGTAACGATGGTATCAAGCCGTTTATTCAGTCCGTGCGACAGGGGTACTGGGGATACTATCTGCCGGATCAGGATCACGGCCCTGAGCACAGCGAGTTTGTCGATTTCTTTGCCACCTACAAGGCGACGCTTCCGGCGATTGGCCGTCTGATGAAAGTCTGCCGCGCCCGGGTTATTCCGCTGTTCCCGGTCTACGATGGCAACACGCACCGTCTGAGCATTGAGGTTCGCCCGCCGATGGACGACTTACTGACCGCGGACGATAACACCATCGCGCGTCGCATGAACGAAGAGGTGGAGGTGTTGGTGGGACCGCATCTTGAGCAATACACGTGGATCCTGAAGCTGCTCAAAACGCGTAAGCCTGGCGAGAAAGAGCCGTATCAGCGCAAAGAACTTTACCCAAAGAAATAAAGCCCCTCACGCTGACCCTCTCCCCGTGGGGGAGAGGGGAACATCTGTTTATTCGACGGTTAATACTCTGGTGGTGTTGGTTGAGCCGATGGTGCTCATGACATCACCCTGGGTCACGATGACAATATCACCGGATACCAGGTAGCCTTTGTCGCGCAGCAGATTAACGGCATCGTGCGCCGCTGCCACACCGTCATTGGTGCTGTCGAAGTAAACCGGGGTTACGCCGCGGTACAGCGCCGTCAGGTTCAGCGTGCGCTCGTGGCGGGACATCGCGAAGATCGGCAGACCGGAGCTGATACGGGACGTCATTAGCGCGGTACGGCCTGATTCGGTCATGGTGATGATCGCCGTGACGCCTTTCAGATGGTTAGCCGCATACATGGCGGACATCGCAATCGCTTCTTCCACGTTGTCGAACTGCACGTCCAGACGGTGTTTAGAGACGTTGATGCTTGGGATCTTCTCCGCGCCCAGACAGACGCGCGCCATCGCGGCAACGGTCTCTGCCGGGTACTGACCCGCAGCGGTTTCCGCAGAGAGCATGACCGCATCGGTACCGTCCAGCACGGCGTTAGCCACGTCCATCACCTCTGCACGGGTCGGCATTGGGTTGGTGATCATGGATTCCATCATCTGGGTTGCGGTGATCACCGCGCGGTTCAGCTGACGCGCGCGACGGATCAGCGCTTTCTGGATGCCGACCAGTTCCGGGTCGCCAATTTCCACACCCAGATCGCCACGGGCAACCATCACCACGTCAGACGCCAGAATCACATCGTCCATGGCATCCTGATCGCAAACGGCTTCCGCACGTTCAACTTTTGCTACGATTTTGGCGTCGCAGCCTGCATCACGCGCCAGACGACGGGCATAGTTCAGGTCTTCGCCGCAGCGCGGGAAGGAGACGGCCAGATAGTCCACGCCGATCAGCGCCGCGGTAACGATATCCGCTTTGTCTTTATCGGTCAGCGCTTCGGCAGACAGGCCACCGCCGAGCTTGTTGATGCCTTTGTTGTTTGAGAGTGGGCCGCCGACGGTGACTTCGGTGAACACCTTCATCCCCTGAACTTCCAGCACTTTCAGCTGAACACGACCGTCGTCGAGCAGCAGGATATCGCCAGGCACAACGTCAGCCGGCAGACCTTTATAGTCGATACCCACTTTCTCTTTATCGCCTTCACCTTTACCCAGGTTGGCATCAAGCAGGAATTTATCGCCGATATTGAGGAAAACTTTGCCTTCTTTGAAGGTCGAGACACGAATTTTTGGACCCTGCAGGTCACCGAGGATAGCAACATGGCGGCCCAGTTTAGCCGCGATCTCACGCACTTTGTCGGCACGTAATTTATGGTCTTCTG
Source organism: Enterobacter sp. SENG-6 (assembly GCF_001605945.1). NCBI lineage: Bacteria > Pseudomonadati > Pseudomonadota > Gammaproteobacteria > Enterobacterales > Enterobacteriaceae > Enterobacter > Enterobacter sp. SENG-6. The sequence goes on along the minus strand of NZ_LOMM01000033.1, from coordinate 180,344 downwards.
GCGTACCGTGAGAGAAGTTCATACGCACCACGTTGGCACCCGCGGCGATAATCTTTTCGAGGTTATTATCGCGATCGGTGGCCGGGCCTAAGGTGGTGACGATCTTGGTTCTGCGAAGCCTTCTGGACATGTAATACTCCGTTGACTGAAACAACTTTGGTGTTGCGTGAAGATTGAATCGGCCTTCATCTGCTGCAAAGCAACCGCGAGGGGACCGAATGCCGTAAATCGTTACATCGTAATTATTCGTTACGTCTTAGTTATCTACTATCAGGGAACATCGCTCTTTATAAGCAATTCTTTATCAAAACGCGATTCCTTGAGCGCTTCCTTGACACGCTTCAAGTTATCTCTGAATTTAGCGCCGCGGCGTAAGGTAAAACCGGTTGCCAGGACGTCAATCACCGTCAGCTGCGCCAGACGGGAGACCATTGGCATATAGATATCCGTATCTTCCGGAACGTCCAGAGTGATGGCGAGCGTGGCTTCTCTTGCCAGCGGCGTGCCTGCCGTCGTGAGGGCGATAACCATGGCATCGTTTTCACGCGCCAGCTGCGCCAGCTCAACCTGACTTTTGGTGCGCCCGGTATGGGAAATCAGGACCACCACGTCATCCTCGCTACAATTCATACAGCTCATGCGTTGCAACACGATGTCATCGGAATAAATGACCGGGACGTTAAAGCGGAAGAATTTATTCATGGCATCATGCGCCACGGCCGCCGACGAACCGAGTCCGAAGAACGCAATTCGCTTGGCCTGGGTCAGCAAATCGACCGCCCGGTTGACAGAACTCATATCCAGCGATTGACGCACGTGGTCAAGCGTGGCCATGGCCGATTCAAATATTTTCGCCGTGTATGCATCAACGCTGTCGTCTTCATCCACATTGCGATTAACATAGGGCGTACCATTTGCCAGACTTTGTGCCAGATGCAGTTTAAAATCAGGAAAGCCACGCGTTTCCAGGCTCCGACAGAACCGATTCACCGTCGGCTCGCTGACGCCTGCATCCTGTGCCAGAGCGGCGATGCTTGAATGAATCGCCTGAGCAGGCGAGGCGAGAATAACTTCAGCCACTTTTCGCTCGGATTTGCTAAGGTGTTCCAGTTGAAACTGGATTTTTTCCAGCATGTTCATGTTAACAGGACGCTCATGGGTGTAAACGATTTCATCCATAGATGAAATTGAGATTCGATTTAGCCGATATTACCCTCGTGGCTTCCATAAAGGGTAACAGTCGACAAGATAATGTTGTTGTTTTTTTTCATTACTTGATCGGTGTCGGGTTTTACTGTGACCGTGTTGCGCAAAGAATCGACGCTTGTTGCGTCATCAGGCCAGCGTAATCCTCTTAAGGGTGAAAAATCGCCGTATCGCACGCGACGTTAAGCGCTAATGGTTTCGGGAATGACGTAAAAGCAGTACAGTGCATTGTAATAAAATTACAACGATACCTGGCAGAAGCACCAGGTGATCCAACTGAGGAGAATGACATGGCGGTAACGCAAACAGCCCAGGCATGTGACCTGGTCATTTTCGGCGCGAAAGGCGATCTTGCACGCCGAAAATTGCTGCCTTCCCTGTATCAACTGGAGAAAGCGGGCCAACTTCATCCGGATACCCGTATCCTGGGTGTAGGGCGCGCCGACTGGGACAAGGACGCATACACCAAAGTCGTGCGTGAAGCGCTCGAAACTTTCATGAAAGAGAAAATTGATGAAAGTTTGTGGGATACCCTGAGCGGACGTCTCGATTTCTGCAATCTGGATGTGAACGACGTGAGCGCGTTTACCCGTCTGGGTGAGATGCTGGATCAGAAAAACCGGGTCACCATTAACTATTTCGCTATGCCACCAAGCACCTTCGGCGCCATCTGTAAAGGTCTGGGCGAAGCGAATCTGAACGCCAAACCTGCGCGTGTGGTAATGGAAAAACCGCTGGGTACCTCGCTGTCTACCTCCCGCGAAATCAACGACCAGGTGGGCGAATACTTCGAAGAGTGCCAGGTCTACCGCATCGACCACTATCTGGGCAAAGAGACGGTACTGAACCTGCTGGCGCTGCGTTTTGCCAACTCCCTGTTTGTGAACAACTGGGACAACCGTACCATCGACCACGTGGAAATCACCGTGGCCGAAGAGGTGGGTATTGAAGGCCGCTGGGGTTACTTTGACCAGGCCGGTCAGATGCGTGACATGATCCAGAACCACCTGCTGCAGGTACTCTGCATGATTGCCATGTCTCCGCCATCGGACCTGACCGCTGACAGCATCCGCGACGCGAAGGTGAAAGTGCTGAAGTCACTGCGTCGTATCGACCGTTCTAACGTGCGCGAGAAGACAGTGCGTGGTCAGTACACATCCGGCTTTGCGCAGGGCAAAAAAGTCCCTGGCTATCTGGAAGAAGAGGGCGCGAACAAGTCCAGCAACACCGAGACGTTCGTGGCGATCCGCGTGGATATCGATGACTGGCGTTGGGCGGGTGTGCCGTTCTACCTGCGTACCGGTAAACGTCTGCCAGCCAAATGCTCTGAAGTTGTCGTTTACTTCAAAAACCCTGAGCTGAACCTGTTCAAAGAGTCGTGGCAGGAGCTGCCGCAGAACAAACTGACTATCCGTCTGCAGCCGGATGAAGGTGTGGATATCCAGATCCTGAACAAAGTGCCGGGGCTGGATCACAAACATAACCTGCAGACCACCAAACTGGATCTGAGCTACTCCGAGACCTTCAATCAAACGCACCTGGCGGATGCTTACGAGCGCCTGCTGCTGGAAACCATGCGCGGTATCCAGGCGCTGTTTGTGCGTCGCGACGAAGTGGAAGAGGCGTGGAAATGGGTCGACTCCATCACCGAAGCCTGGGCTGCCGATCAGGATCCGCCAAAACCGTATCAGGCGGGCACCTGGGGACCTGTCGCCTCCGTGGCGATGATCACCCGTGATGGCCGCTCCTGGAACGAGTTTGAGTAAGATAATCCTCTAGCCCGAAGGTGTTATTTTACCGGTAACATGATCTAACACAGCTAGTGGCACAATTTTTATACTTTTAAGCTCCGCGTGGATTCACCCGCGGGGCTTTTTTTATTACACTGCCGGAAGCGATTTTGCCCCTGAGCTCCGGACAGCAAGCGTTTCAGCGTTGTTAACAACTGCCAGCGACTTTGTAAACTCCCGAGCCCGGACAGATAAATTATAGGAGCTTTTATGAATCCGACATTGTTACGCGTAACACAGCGCATTATCGAGCGCTCGAAAGAGACCCGTTCGGCCTACCTCGCCCGCATTGAACAGGCTAAGACCAATACCGTACACCGCTCGCAGCTGGCCTGCGGTAACCTGGCGCACGGTTTCGCCGCCTGTCAGCCTGAAGACAAAGCCTCATTAAAGAGCATGCTGCGTAACAATATCGCCATCATTACCTCCTATAACGACATGCTCTCCGCGCATCAGCCGTACGAAGTGTACCCGGACATCATCCGTAAAGCGCTGCACAGCGTGAATGCGGTGGGCCAGGTGGCGGGGGGCGTGCCGGCCATGTGTGACGGTGTGACCCAGGGACAGGACGGGATGGAGCTGTCGCTGCTGAGCCGCGAAGTCATTGCCATGTCTGCAGCGGTCGGTCTTTCTCACAATATGTTCGATGGCGCGCTGTACCTCGGCGTGTGCGACAAGATTGTCCCGGGGCTCGCCATGGCGGCGCTGTCGTTTGGTCATCTTCCGGCCATTTTTGTGCCGTCAGGTCCGATGGCCAGCGGTTTGCCAAACAAAGAAAAAGTGCGTATCCGCCAGCTGTATGCCGAAGGTAAAGCAGACCGCCAGGCGCTGCTGGAAGCGGAAGCCGCCTCTTACCATGCGCCGGGTACCTGTACCTTCTACGGTACGGCCAACACCAACCAGATGGTGGTGGAATTTATGGGGATGCAGCTTCCGGGCTCCTCCTTCATTCAACCCGATGCGCCGCTGCGCAAGGCTCTGACCGAAGCCGCCGCCCGTCAGGTGACGCGTCTGACCGGGAACGGCAACGAGTGGATGCCGCTGGGTAAAATGGTCGACGAGAAAGTGATCGTCAACGGCATCGTGGCCCTGCTGGCAACGGGGGGCTCAACCAACCACACCATGCACCTTGTGGCAATGGCACGTGCGGCTGGCATCCTGATCAACTGGGATGATTTCTCCGACATCTCTTCCGTGGTGCCGCTGATGGCGCGCCTGTATCCGAACGGTCCGGCAGACATTAACCACTTCCAGGCCGCCGGTGGCGTACCGGTGTTGATGCGTGAGCTGCTCAAGGGCGGTCTGCTGCACGAAGACGTGAACACGGTGGCGGGTTATGGTCTGCATCGCTATACCCTTGAGCCGTGGCTGAACAACGGTGAGCTGGACTGGCGTGATGGGGCGAGCGCCTCTCTTGATCCGCAGGTCATTGCTACCTTCGAACAGCCGTTCTCACGCCACGGCGGCACGAAAGTGCTGAGCGGCAATCTGGGACGCGCGGTGATGAAAACCTCTGCCGTGCCGGAAGAGAACCAGGTGATTGAAGCCCCGGCAGTGGTCTTTGAGAGCCAGCATGATGTTTTACCTGCCTTTGATGCGGGCCTTCTCGACAAGGATTGCGTGGTAGTGGTGCGTCATCAGGGACCCAAAGCGAACGGGATGCCAGAATTACATAAACTTATGCCACCACTTGGTGTATTATTGGACCGCCGTTTCAAAATTGCACTGGTCACCGATGGACGCCTCTCGGGTGCCTCAGGTAAAGTGCCTTCAGCCATCCACGTAACGCCTGAAGCGTATGATGGTGGTTTGCTGGCTAAGGTGCGTGACGGCGACATCATCCGCGTCAATGGCCAGACAGGTGAGTTAACCCTGCTGGTGGACGAAGCCGAGCTGGCGGCCCGTCAGCCGCATATTCCAGACCTGAGCGCATCGCGCGTGGGAACCGGACGCGAAATGTTTGGCGCGCTGCGTGAGAAACTCTCCGGGGCGGAGCAGGGCGCAACCTGTATTACGTTTTAAGACGACTTGATTTTATCGATCTGGCGAGAGAAAACTCTGATGAAAAACTGGAAAACAAGTGCAGAAGCAATCCTGACCACAGGCCCCGTTGTGCCGGTTATCGTGGTGAACAAACTGGAGCACGCGGTACCGATGGCGAAAGCGCTGGTCGCGGGTGGCGTTCGCGTTCTGGAAGTGACCCTGCGTACCGCCTGCGCGATGGATGCGATTCGTGCAATCGCTAAAGAAGTGCCGGATGCCATCATTGGTGCGGGTACCGTTACGAACGCAAAACAGCTGGCTGAAGTGACCGAAGCGGGCGCGCAGTTTGCCATCAGCCCGGGTCTGACCGAGCCGCTGTTGAAAGCGGCAACCGAGGGCACCATCCCGCTGATCCCCGGGATCAGCACCGTTTCTGAACTGATGCTGGGCATGGACTACGGTCTGAAAGAGTTCAAATTCTTCCCGGCAGAAGCCAACGGCGGCACCAAAGCGCTGCAGGCGATTGCGGGTCCCTTCTCTCAGGTGCGTTTCTGCCCGACGGGCGGCATCTCTCCGGCCAACTACCGTGATTACCTGGCGCTGAAGAGCGTGCTGTGCATCGGCGGCTCCTGGCTGGTACCGGCGGATGCCCTTGAAGCAGGCGACTGGGATCGCATCACCAGACTGGCTCGCGAAGCGGTTGAAGGCGCGAAGCAGTAAGCACCTCGCATCATGAAAAACGGGCCATCAGGCCCGTTTTTTTTATCCGTTAACGCTAACCGCGGCAGCGGCAGCTTTCGCCCTTGCCACGGCATCATCCACGCTATCGCCAGTGGCTAATGCCACGCCCAGTCGACGCGTACCGTCGATCTCCGGTTTCCCGAACAGGCGAACCTGCAGACCTGCCCCAACCGCGCCTTCAACGTTGTCAAAGGTGACGTTCTGGCTGGTCAGTTGCGGGAGGATCACCGCCGAGGCGGCCGGACCATACTGGCGAATATTGCCAACCGGCAGGCCGAGGAACGCGCGCACGTGCAGGGCGAACTCGGAGAGATCCTGGGAAATCAGGGTCACCATCCCCGTATCGTGCGGACGAGGGGACACTTCGCTGAAAATCACCTCATCACCGCAGACAAACAGTTCCACGCCGAACAGGCCGTAACCGCCCAGCGCCAGTACCGTTTTACGGGCGATCTCCTGCGCGCGCGCCAGCGCCAGGGCACTCATCTGCTGCGGCTGCCAGGATTCACGGTAATCGCCATCCTCCTGACGGTGTCCAATCGGATCGCAGAAATGGACGCCATCAACGGCACTGACGGTCAGGAGGGTAATTTCGAAATCAAACTTCACCACGCCTTCAACAATCACGCGACCGGCTCCGGCGCGACCGCCCTGTTGGGCATAATCCCACGCCTTGTCCAGCGTGCTGCTGTCGCGGATGAAGCTCTGCCCTTTACCGGAGGAGCTCATCACCGGCTTAATGATGCACGGATAGCCAATCTCCTCAACGGCCTGCAGGAAAGCAGCTTTATCGCCGGCAAAACGATAGCCAGAGGTGGGTAATCCCAGCTCTTCCGCCGCCAGGCGACGAATGCCTTCGCGATTCATGGTCAGCTTCGCGGCCTTTGCACAGGGCACCACGCGCTGGCCTTCCTGTTCAAGGGCAAGCAGCGTATCGGTGGCAATGGCTTCGATCTCCGGTACGACAAAATCCGGTTTCTCACGCGTAATCAGCTCGCGCAGGGCATCGCCATCCAGCATGTTAATCACATAAGAACGGTGGGCAACGTGCATGGCGGGTGCATCGGCGTACCGGTCTACGGCAATGACTTCCACGCCTAAACGCTGACACTCAATGGCGACCTCTTTGCCCAGTTCACCCGATCCCAACAGCATTACACGCGTCGCCGCAGGTCGCAGCGCGGTTCCTAAACGAGTCATAACAATCCCCCTGAAAAAGTTGCGCGCAGTATAAACGAAAACGTTTGCGTGTGTCTTGATCGGGGCCCGTGCGCGGGGAAGAAATTTGCGCTTCTTTAGCCCCGCCAGACATTTCCTGACGCCTGCTCGCTTACGCTGTGGAACATGTACACCGTTAAGTGAGGGAAACCATGTCTGGCTGGTTAAATCAATTGCAATCACTGTTAGGGCAGAAAACATCGCCATCCGGCGAGCAGGGGCTGAGCAAACTGGTCCCCGGGGCGCTCGGCGGGCTGGCAGGCCTGCTGGTGGCGAATAAATCCTCGCGCAAGTTGCTGGCAAAATATGGCACCGGCGCGTTACTGGCCGGTGGCGGAGCCATTGCGGGCACGGTTCTGTGGAACAAATACAAGGACAGAGTGCGAACCGCACATAGCGATGAACCCGATTATGGTCAACATACGTCACCGTTGGATTTGCGCACTGAACGGCTGATCCTTGCGCTGGTTTTTGCCGCGAAAAGTGACGGGCATATCGACGATAAAGAACGGTCGGCGATTGAGCAGCAGCTGCGGGAGGCCGGTGTGGAAGAGCAGGGCAGAACGCTGGTGGCTCAGGCCATCGAACAGCCGCTGGATCCGCAGCGCCTTGCGCAAAGCGTAAAGAATGAGGAGGAGGCGCTTGAACTCTATTTCTTAAGCTGTGCCGCCATTGATATTGACCACTTTATGGAGCGCAGCTACCTCAATGCCCTCGGCGACGCGTTGAAGATCCCTCAGGACGTGCGCGACGGCATTGAGAAGGATATCAGGGAGCAAAAACAGGCGTTAGCGTGTTAACTGTCACCGTCGAGGTCATGTTTCGCTTGCATCATGCGCGTGTTTTGCCAACCTTATAGGGTGTAAAACTCAAAAGAAACATGACATGCCACCAAAAGCCCGACGTACTCCTTATGCGATCACCACGCATGGCGATACGCGCATTGACAACTATTACTGGCTCCGGGACGATTCGCGTTCCCGGCCAGAGGTGCTCGACTATTTGCACGCGGAAAATGACTATGGCCGCAAGGTCATGGCCAGCCAGCAGGCGCTTCAGGATCAGTTGCTGAATGAAATGGTGCAGCGTATTCCCCAGCGCGATGTCTCCGCACCCTGGACCAAAAACGGCTATCGTTATCGCCATATCTACGAGCCCGGTAACGAATATCCCATCTACCAGCGTCAGTCGGTGTTAAGCGCCGAGTGGGATGAATGGGATATTTTGCTGGATGCTAACCAGCGTGCTGCCCACAGCGAGTTTTATACGCTGGGCGGCATGTCGGTCTCGCCCGATAACGCCATTATGGCGCTGGCGGAAGATTACCTCTCCCGGCGTCAGTACGGCCTGCGTTTTCGCAATCTGGAAACCGGTAACTGGTATCCTGAGATGATTGCGAACGTTTCGCCGGATTTTGTCTGGGCGAATGATTCTGAAACCGTCTACTACGTGAAGAAACATGCCTCCACGCTGCTGCCTTATCAGGTATGGCGTCATACCGTCGGCACCAGTGCGGATGATGACGAGCTGGTCTACGAAGAGAAAGATGAAACGTTCTATGTCAGTCTGCATAAAACGTCGTCACGCCACTATGTGATTATCTTCCTCGCCAGCGCAACCACCTCTGAAGTTCTGCTCCTGGATGCCGAACTGCCTGATGCGCAGCCGCTCTGCTTCCTGCCGCGTCGTAAAGATCATGAGTACAGCCTGGATCACTTCCAGCACAGCTTTTACCTGCGCTCTAACCGCGAGGGCAAAAACTTTGGCCTCTATAAAACCAAAGTACGCGATGAACGGAAATGGGAAGTGCTCATTCCTGCGCGGGAACAGGTGATGCTCGAAGGATTTACCCTCTTTACCGACTGGCTGGTGGTGGAAGAGCGCCAGCGGGGGCTGACCAGCCTGCGGCAAATTAACCGCAAAACGCGGGAGGTCATCGGGATTGCGTTTGACGATCCGGCCTATGTTACGTGGATTGGGTTTAATCCCGAGCCGGAATCGTCCCGCTTGCGCTATGGCTACTCGTCAATGACCACGCCGGATACGCTGTTTGAACTGGACATGGAGACCGGCCAACGTCAGGTGCTTAAGCAGTCTGAGGTAAAAGGGTTTGATTCCGATAACTACCGAAGCGAACACCTGTGGGTCACCGCCCGGGATGGCGTTGAGGTGCCCGTCTCGCTCGTCTATCACAAGGCGCATTTCCAGAAAGGGAAAAACCCGATCCTGGTCTACGGGTATGGATCCTACGGCTCAAGCATGGATGCCGATTTCAGCAGCAGCAGATTAAGCCTGCTCGATCGTGGCTTTGTTTTCGCCATCGCCCACGTGCGCGGTGGTGGCGAGCTGGGCCAGCACTGGTACGAAGACGGGAAATTCCTGAAGAAGAAAAACACCTTTAACGACTATCTCGACGTCTGCGATGCGCTAATAGAGCAGGGCTATGGCGATCCGCAGCTCTGCTTTGGCATGGGCGGCAGTGCGGGAGGGCTGCTGATGGGGGCGGCCATTAACCAGCGTCCTGACCGCTTCAAAGGGGTCATCGCGCAGGTTCCGTTTGTCGACGTGGTAACCACGATGCTGGATGAGTCTATTCCGCTGACGACCGGTGAGTTTGAAGAGTGGGGGAATCCTCAGGACGAGATCTATTACCGCTATATGAAAGAATACAGCCCGTACGATAACGTGGAAGCCAAAGCCTATCCGCACATGCTGGTGACCACCGGCCTGCACGATTCACAGGTGCAATACTGGGAGCCCGCAAAGTGGGTGGCGAAGCTGCGTGAGCTGAAAACCGATAATAACCTGCTGCTACTCTGTACCGACATGGACTCCGGACACGGCGGGAAATCGGGACGATTCAAATCGTATGAAGGGGTCGCGCTGGAGTATGCCTTTTTGATTGGCCTGGCGCAGGAAACGCTGCCAGGCCGTGCCGGAAGTTAAGCTTCACCCAGATAGTGCTTGAGCGTTAAGCGCAGCTCCGGGCTCATTTTGTCGAGGTTGTTATACAGCCAGCGCAGGTAGCCCGGATCTTTATCGGCGATATCGGACACCGCTTTGCCGCGGTATTTGCCAAAGGTGAAGGTGGTCAGCAGCGCCGGTCGCCCGGTGATCGTCGCCATATCATCCGGCGTCCAGCCAGAGGTATTCATAATGTCTATGAGTAGCGCCGCGGTGATATAGCAGTCGTACAGGGCGCGGTGATGATGCAGCCCCTCGGGCGTTCTGACGCTGAGCTTACGCGATTTATACAGCGCCATATTGCTGTATTTGATCCCCGGCCACAGACGACGCGCCAGCTTCATGGTGCAAATCCATTCGCCGGGCATCTCGGGCAGTACCCGGCGGTCAAAGCTGGCGTTGTGCGCGACATACCACGGGCTGCCGTAATAGTGCGGAATGACCTCTTCAATCCAGGGTTTATCCGCCACCATCGATTCTGTAATGCGATGAATGGCCATCGCCTGCGGGCTAATCGGGCGGTCGGGACGCACCAGATGGCTCATGGGATTGACGATTTTACCGTCAATGACGTCAACAGACGCCACTTCCACTATTCCGCCCTGAAGATCGCAAGTTTCGGTATCGATGACGCGCAGCATTGAACGCTCCTGAGCTAAAACGCTTAGCCTAAAGGAATGATATCGCCTTGCCAACCCTGTCGGCCCAGAGATCCGGTCAATAATAGTTCGCCCTTATCCGCACGGACAATCAGCTGGCCTTTTTCATCCCACAGCGCGCTACCGCCACGGGCGTTCGCCATTAACACGGCAATGGCATACCTGTGCGCGAAGCGCTGCAACGTGTTGATGGACTGGCGCCAGCGGGTATCGCCCACCGACTGACAGCTGGTAAACAGCGTCGCCTGCGGATCCAGATTGGGGGAATCGGCATGCGTATCAACAATCGTCAGCTGTTTATCACCCGGCACCAGGCTGGCTCCGCTTCCCTGGGGGTAGCGCAGGATGCTGTGCCGGGATGGCGAAAACAGGGCGAGGCCCTTTACGCGCTGACCATTCAGATCAAGGGGCAGACCGGCAATGATGGTGATCCGGTAACGCTTTGCGGCGGCCAGCAAGGGGGCCAGCTGTGCGTCATCGGGTGGGGGAGGTAGGTCCGTCTTTCCCGGTCCTGTTAACGAGAGTTCAGGAAAGACCAGGAGATCGCACCGCTGTTGTGCCGCTTCCGCAACGAAACGGAGGTGGTGCGCTACGTGGTCATCTACACTGTGATGCTGCCCGGCATACTGGGCGGCGGCAATATTCCATTGTGACATCGTGACTTCCTTATACACAGAGTCGCAGGATTTAAGAATACACCTAAACTAATCAGGGTTTTCTTATCCTGGCATATTCCGCGTAAGGAAGTGTAACGAGTCGTTAAGCTTATTTAACTTTAGGTTCGTACGGCAAACGAGAGAGATTGACCGACGCGAGTCGGTGCGCAATCAAACGTTCGCGGAACCAGTCACGCAGATGGGCGGGTTGCTCACGTTCCACCACCTCAGCCACGATTGGCATGTTGTAACGCTCTTTAAACGCGACACCTGCGGCAACGAGATCGACATTCACTTTATCCATCTCGTCCTGAGGAAGGGCAGCCAGATTGATCTTCATTACCTTCTCCTTTTTATGCGGCGGCAACGTTACCGCGATTGCACGATGATGACAAGCGGAGGTGGGATGATCCTCGACTCGATTATTATACAGCGTTATTCTTTAGCATACAGGCATAACAAAAAGGAATGATTGCGATGGGTTTATCCGCTTCCCGCGCGGTATGTGCGCTGGCTTTTCTCTTCTCTTCCGTTACAGCGACCCCGGTGCTGGCGCATGCGCACCTCCAGCAACAAATCCCGGCAGCCGATAGCCAGGTAACGGCTCCTCAGGCGCTTACCCTGAATTTTTCCGAAGGCATTGAACCCGGATTCAGCGGTGTCGTGGTGAAGGATGCACAGGGGAACGTGGTTAAAACCGGTGATATACAGCGTGACGAGCAGAATAAGGCCCAGTTCCATGTTCCGCTGGAGCAGACGCTGGTGACCGGCACGTACCAGGTTGACTGGCATGTGGTCTCGGTAGATGGTCACAAAACCAAAGGCAGCTATCGCTTCAGCGTGAAATAATATGCTGGCCTTCATCTACGTGGGGTTGCGCTTTATCCATTTCGGCGCGCTGATGCTGATTTTTGGTAATGCGCTGTATAGCGTCTGGTTCGCGCCGTCTTCTTTGTACCGTCTGATGTCCTGTCGTTTTCAGGTGCAGCAGCAGATTGCGGCGCTGGTCAGTCTGACGTCAGCCATGCTGATGTTCATGATTCAGGCGGGGCTCATGGGCAACGGCTGGGGAGACGTGTTTAACCCGAACGTCTGGCAGAGCGTGCTGGCAACGCAGTTTGGTAGCGTGTGGCTGTGGCAAATTATCCTGGGTGCAATTGCGGCCTGTGTCGCCTGGCTTGCGCCCCAGAAAGGATCGCGACTCTTGCTGCTCGCCATGGGGCAATTTGTCCTGCTGGCAGGTGTAGGGCATGCGGCAATGAACGACGGTGCAGCGGGGTCGTTGCAGCGTATCAATCACGCTCTGCATCTGCTCTGTGCCGCCACCTGGGTTGGCGGCCTCCTGCCGCTGCTGTATTGCATGCATCTGGCGAAAGGGCGCTGGCGGGTTGCGGCAATTTACACCATGATGCGCTTCTCTCGCGTGGGGCATTATGCCGTAGCGGGGGTCGTGCTTACCGGCGCGATCAATGGGCTCTTTATTCTGGGCATCACGGTGCCCTGGCAGACGGGCTACGTGCAACTTTTGTTGTTCAAATGTGCGCTGGTGGCATTGATGGTGGTAATTGCGCTGGTGAATCGGTATTTTCTGGTGCCACGGTTTGGTGCCCACATCGGGCGCGAACAACAGATTTTTATCAGGATGACACAGGCAGAGGTGGTGCTGGGGGCGTTGGTGCTGGCAACAGTCAGCCTGTTCGCGACCTGGGAACCCTTTTGACAAGGTTAAAAAGCATATGAAAAAGACAGTACTTTCTCTCTTATTGTTGGCCTGCACGGGTAGCGCGCTGGCGGCACCGCAGGTTATTACCGTCAGCCGTTTTGAAGTGGGTAAGGATAAATGGGCGTTCAATCGTGAAGAGGTGATGCTGACCTGCCGTCCGGGTCATGCGCTGTATGCCATCAACCCAAGCACGCTGGTGCAATACCCGTTAAACGACGCGGCCGAACAGCAGGTCGCCAGCGGTAAGAGCAGCGGACAGCCCATCAGCGTTATCCAGATTGACGACCCGTCCAGCCCGGGGCAGAAAATGAGCCTGGCGCCGTTTATCGAACGCGCTGACAAGCTCTGCTAGCTTTCGGTTTCCAGTAAAAAAAACCGCAGTGGCTTGCGAAAGCACTGCGGTTTTTCATATTTATTGATGTTTTGACGCTTTTTTTCCGGCCGCTTTAGCTGTGGACTGGAAAACCTGGCGTCGTCATCTATTCTTAAAAGGCAAGGCGACTTAGCCTGCATTAATGCCAACTTTTAGCGCACGGCTCTCTCCCAAGAGCCATTTCCCTGGACCGAATACAGGAATCGTATTCGGTCTCTTTTTATCTGATTGAAAGTAGCGACAAAATCCACTTATCGACTCTCTCAGAAGGGACACTTCCAGTGAACCGCCTTCAACCATACCACACTACGGCAGGCGGAAGTCCAGCCCTTTTTGACGGTTTTGTTAAATTTTTGTATGTGGTTGGCAAAAGCAAGACGCAGGGTTAAAAGCGGGCGTTAATGGCCGTTTTAATTTCATCAAGCAGCTCAAAACGGCGGCGATATTCTGCCCGTTTCTTACTGGCAATCTCGTCCAGGGATTTGCGCGCCATCTCAAGTGGCAACTGCCAGCAGAAGGTCGAGCGTTTCTTACCGTCCAGGGTTTCCCAAAACTCATCGTAGCTGGCGTGGAAATGACGGCCTTTGCTCAGGCGATAACGCAACGCGCGGAAAACATGGCCCTCATCACTGACGGCATAGATGGCGCGGATGTTTGACTGTGCGACCAGCTGGAAAATCACTTCCATCAGTACGCGTTTTGGGAACAGACCGTGGCAGGCGCGGGTAGCCTGTTTGATCACATCGCGCGTGACGCCACGGCGAGGCCCCTGAAGACCGCCGATCACCAGTACCCGTTGTCCCGCGCTGTGCGCAACAGTGAAGGTCAGGCTTGCGAGCAAGGTATTCTCGTCATCGCGCAGCCACAGTGTGCTTTCACCTTCGCGCTCGGCTTTGTGAGCGGAGGAGGCGTTGACGGTATAGAGCACCTCATTTTTAGCCCTGAACTGCACGACAGGTTGCTCCTGAGGGCTGGTCAGCGCATGGGCGAGTAAGGGGTCTTTCAGACCATCAATCCAGTGGTAGTGGCTGACGATCGCGTCAGCACGGTCGCCGGCATTCAGGCCGCGCATCAAGTACTGGCGGTGGGTTTTACTGGGTAACGTGATTTGCGCGGCCAGCAGTCGATCAAAGTCATCCCGGCCAGAGAGTGCCTCAAGCATGCGTCGGGTAGAAGACCAGAACAGAAGCGAGCGTAACAGGAATTTCAGCCGATACTCACGCTTTTTCCAGATGGGGCCCGGAACGCATCTTCCGTTGACCAGGTCGGAAATAATATGTGTACGATGCGGATAGAGCACATCGTTATGCAGGTGAGTATTGGACACGTTGAAACCTCTCTTTTATTTAGCGCTTATTTTAAAGGCCCGATAAAAAGGGATTAATAGCGCGGGAAGGTTTATTTCCGTTTGGTTTAGCGTTTGTTTGGCTTTGTGATGCCCGGCGCTGATATTTGCATTTTCTGATGCGGCTATACTTATTCAGGGAGGCCTTATGTATCAGCGAATCGATGGTGGAAAGTGGCGTCACGTCTGGGTTGTGAGCGATATACACGGTTGCTATCAGTGGCTCTTGGACGAACTGAAACGCCGCCGTTTTAATCCTTATGAGGATTTGCTGATCTCCGTTGGGGATTTGATTGATCGTGGCCCTGACAGCGTTAAATGCCTGCAACTGATCAATGAAAAATGGTTTCGCGCAGTCCGGGGGAACCATGAGCAAATGGCAATCGACAGCGTGGAAAATAACGACTTTGCGCTCTGGTTGATGAATGGTGGAAGCTGGTTTTCGCAGCTTGGTGATTCGCAACAGCAGCAGGCGCTGACCCTGTTAGAAGCGTGCCGACAGTTGCCGCTGATTATTGAGATAACCTGCACAAACGGCCTGAATGTCATTGCTCATGCTGACTATCCGGCAGCGGAATATCGCTGGCAGCAGCCGGTGAGCGCTGAGCGGGTGCTGTGGGATCGGGATCGGCTAATGGGGTTTATGGCAGGAAAAGGGCAGGGAATTCGCGGAGCGGATCACTTCTGGTTTGGTCATACGTCGCTGGATAAGCGATATGATTTTGACAACCTGCACTACATTGATACCGGCGCGGTGTTTGACGGCTATTTCACGCTGGCGCAGCTGCAGTAATAAATAACCCGCCTTCGGGCGGGTTCTCTCTGGTCAGGCAAGACGCATGACCCAGGCATCGGTTTTACTATCGTAATGCTCGCGGTAAAGGACGGAATGTTCGCCATCAAGGATTGCCGGAACGCTGGTGTCGGCATCCCAGGCATCCAGTTGCATACACAAATCCGGGTCGGATTTGCAGGGAATACTTAACGTTCGTTCGCCCTGGGTTTCGCCGCGCAACTCTGCGTCGTCGATTTCAAAAGCGCCAATTCGCACGCTGGTTTTCGTCATAATGCTCTCCGGGTGTGTTGTCAAAATCTGGTATGACCAGTGCAGCCATCCATTTTTGATCGTAGACAAGGAGAGCAAAATCGCCAGTAAAAAAGTGCGCTTTTTTTAGTCGGCGCGATCGTTACCGGTAAACAAGCGACCATCGCGCACCAGTTCGCGTGGATAGCTGTTTTTCAGACGCGAACCCACTTTCTTTGCCAGTCCCAGCGGGTATCCCTGGTACGTCACCACAACGTCATCCTGAGAAGGGGTCGTTTCCGGATACACATCGCGCCCCCGGTACCACTCTTCAGCTTCCTGATGCGTCAGCGCGAAGGTGTTAGCCGTGCCGGCAAGGGCAATGACCGCCTCGTGCTGCCAGCGATAGCCCTTGTTATGCACTTCCGCCAGGCGGATCCCGATTCGGGAAAAACGAACTTTGCCGATAAGCGGTTCGATGTTCGCCGGGAAAAGCCAAATCTCTTTATCACGCTGCCAGAGGTGGAGATCGTCGTTCCAGTTCAGTCCGGCTTTGCGGGCTGCGGTGGTGACCTGCTCTGCTTCACGGCTCTTCAGCGGTGTGAAGGGGAAATTACCGACCTTAAATGTTGGCGCGGGCAGTGGTGCGATGGCGGCAGTTTTACGCAGACGGGCGACAAAAAAACCTTCGCAGTCATAAATCTGCGGGAATACGTGGAGGAAACCTTCCGGGGTGATGGCGTCTTCAGCAGAGGCAAATAAGTCATTCAGTGGCAGAAACTCAACCGCATCGGGGTATTGCGCTTTCAGCCACAGGCAGACATCTTCATTTTCATCACGGTTTAACGTGCAGGTGGAATAAACCAGCGTACCGCCTGGACGAAGGGCATGAAACGCGCTGTCGATCAGTTCGCGCTGCGTTGAGGCAATGTCGAGGTTGCTTTCAACTGACCAGTTTTTTAGCGCATCGGGATCTTTGCGTACCACGCCTTCACCGGAGCAGGGGGCGTCCAGCAGGATGGCGTCAAACGCTTCCGGCAGGGCGGCGCCAAACACGCGTCCATCGAAATGCGTCAGGGCAACATTCTGAATGCCGCAGCGGCTGATGTTGGCATGCAGCACTTTCACGCGGCTGGCTGAAAACTCATTGGCGAGAATGGCCCCGCGGTTAGCCATGCGGGCGGCAATCTGCGTGGTTTTTGAACCGGGGGCGGCAGCCATATCCATGACCCGTTCAGGCGCGTTGCCATCGGCAAACAGCGCAGCAACCGGCAGCATTGAGCTGGCTTCCTGAATATAAAACAGACCACTCAAATGCTCGGCGGTACTGCCCAGCGGCAGTGACGCTTCGTCCTCCCGTTCGATCCAGAAACCCTCTTCACACCACGGCACGGGCGTGAGCTGCCAGTGGTAAGGTGATACCAGCGCAAGGAAATCCGCGACGCTGATTTTCAGCGTGTTGACGCGAATACTCCGGCGTAACGGTCGCTGACAGGCGGCGATAAAATCGTCTAACGAGAGGTGAGAAGGAAGCGCCTCGCGCATCTGCGCCAGGAATTGTTCAGGAAGATATACGGAGTTTTGAGCCACGGGCACACCACAG
Organism: Enterobacter sp. SENG-6; assembly: GCF_001605945.1. Classification (NCBI taxonomy): domain Bacteria; kingdom Pseudomonadati; phylum Pseudomonadota; class Gammaproteobacteria; order Enterobacterales; family Enterobacteriaceae; genus Enterobacter; species Enterobacter sp. SENG-6. Next base: position 163,059 of record NZ_LOMM01000033.1, on the reverse strand, counting down.
GGAAAAGTTCAGGTGCGCAGTGTAACATAAAGGCTCCGGCGCGTTGACACCGGAGCCCTGAGATTAACGCGGCAGGGCGGTTCCCCACTCACGCCACTCTTTAGGTTCGCTTTCAAGCAGCAGGAAGTGTTTGCCCGGCTGTGCTTTCGGCGCCAGCGGTGTACCCGGCGGCGTGGCGAAAGCAATACCGCCGCGAATAAACTGGTTGAACGTACCGGTTTTCACCACGCCACCCGTCAGGCCGAAGTCCAGCGAATAGCCGGAGGCCAGCCAGAACACCGAGTTATTCCGTACCAGATGCTGGTAACGATCGCTGATGCGTAACGCCACCATCACGCGGTCGGAGAGCGTCCCGAGCGTCAGGCCGGTCACCGTTCCCACTTCAATACCGCGGAACAGAACTGGCGTGCCGATGCTAAGCGAGCCGGCTTCCGGTACCTCCACCACAATGCTCAGACCATCAAGATAGCGCGAGTCGGTGATGGTGGCTTCCTGCAGTTCAAAATCACGACGCGCGTTGCCACGGCCAGGCTCGACGTTAATATACGGCTGCAGGATGGTGTCGAGATGCTCAACGCCCGCGGCCGAGATCTGCGGCGTCACCACGGAGAAACGCGTGCCTGAACGGGCAAACGTCTGCACATATTCCGGATAAAGCACCGCGGTGGCTTGCACTTCATTGCGGGCGGTGATCAGCGTCAGCTTCTGGATCTGTCCGATATCAATGCCCAGATAGCGGATAGGCATTCCTTCCGCCAGCTTCCCGGCATCGAAGGCGTGCAGGGTAATCTGCCCGCCAACCGCACGTGCAGCGGTTTCAGACGGGAAGAGGATACGCTTGTCACCCTTGCGCATATTGCCGCCCGCGCCGGGCAGGTTATCGAAGCTGATCGCCCCGCGCAGCGCGCGCGAGAGCGGGGAGGCCTGCACGGTCAGCCCGCTACCGTTGAGCTGAACTTTTGCGCCACCTTCTGCCCAGAAGACGCTGTTCGGGGTAAGCAGTTTGCGATACTCTGGCTTGATGTGCAGTTCAATATCAAAGGCGTCTGCACGAGGGCGAACGGTGATGACCTCCCCAACTTCAAACTTGCGATACAGCACGACCGAGCCTGCCTGAACGTCCGGCAGCGTTTCCGCACTTAACGTCAGCGTGGTGGTCGGCAGATCGCTCATGCTGTTTTCAATCGCTTTATCCAGATTGGCATACAGCGGATAGCTGTCGCGGACAGGACCTTTGCTGCCCGGCAGGATGCGGATCCCACCGTTCACCCACTCGCTCGCACTGGCTCCGAGGAATTCAACGCCGTCCAGCCCGACCTTCACGTCTACGCGGCTGTTAACCACGAATTTGCTGTCGCCATGCACCAGGTTGCTGTATTGCGGATCGATTGCGGCGGAGAAGCTCACACCGTTTTCCGACAACGACCGCTCCAGCACCTGGCCTACCTGCACGCCGTGTAAGATCAGCGGCTGACCGGCTTCGATACCGTAACTTTCCGGCGCGTTCAGCGTAATGGTCACCACGCCGGGTTTTTGCAGCAGGGCTTTATCCGCCGGGGCAACCACAAAGGTATTGCTGGGCTGGCCTTCGCCGGGGATCAACTCGAAGGTACTGCCTGTCAGGAGGCTGCTGATGCTGGCATCACTCAGGGACAGTTTCGGGCTGCGCATTTCGATACGCGTTTTTTCGCGCAGAAGATCCACCACGCTTGGGTCAACCGTCATCTCCCCGGTTACGGAACCGCCCGGATTGAGCGTCATTTTGGTGAGCTGACCGACCTCAAGCCCCTGATACATCAGCGGCGTAGAACCGGCTTTTAATCCTTTGGCATCGGGCAGGGCAAGTTTGACGATCACGCCACGCTGGCTGTGCGCCAGGTCGGCATACAGACCGAACGTGTCATCTGCGGCGGCAGGGCTGGAATTTTCCGGGGAGTCAAAGGCAATGGCACCATTGACCAGCGCGGCCAGACTTTCAAGCTTCACTTTCGCACCGCTGAGGCTTAGGTCAGCGTCCACGCCGGAAACGTTCCAGAAACGGCTGCCTTTTTTCACCAGATTGGTAAAGCGACGCTCGATTAACACATCGATAGTCACCCCCTGCTTGTTGGGGTTGATGGCGTAATCGTACACCCGGCCCACCGGGATTTTACGGAAGTACACCAGCGAGCCGCTGTTGAGTGACCCTAAGTCCGGCGCCTGCAGGTGGATCATCAGATCCCCGTTATTGAGACGATATTTGGGCTGCGTATCAAGCGCCACAAAGTGATCCTGTGGCTCACCTTTACCCGGCATCATACCGATATAGTTCCCGCCAACCAGCGCATCCAGACCGGACACCCCGGCCAGAGAGGCCTTTGGCGTGACCAGCCAGAACTGTGTTTCGCTGCGCAGCGCGTCCTGCATATCGGATTTGATGCTGGCCCGCACCTGAATCTTATTCAGCCCTTTTCCAAGGGAGATATCCTGGACGGTACCGACTTCCACCCCCTGGAAACGCACCGGGGTACGTCCGGCCACAATGCCGTCGGCAGACTGGAAATCAATGGTGATGGTACTTCCGCGATCTTCATAGCTCGTCCAGATAAGCCAGCCTGCAATCATCAGGGCGATGACAGGCAGCAACCAGAATGGCGAAATGCGGCGTTTTGTTTTAATTCTCGCTTCAGTCGGCGAAGCGGGGGTTTCCTGACTCATGTGCATCCCAAAGTAAGCGGCTATCCAGCCATTCCACAGCAAGAATAGTCAATATCACCGCAGAGCCGAAATAAAAAGCTGCGGGTCCCATTGTAAAAGCAAGTAGCTGGTCGCGGTTAATCAGCGACATCATCAACGAAATCACGAACAGATCCAACATCGACCAGCGGCCAATCCAGGTAACGAAGCGCAGGAGCAGGATACGGGTACGTAAGCCTTGCTCACATTTAAAGTGAATACTGATGAGCAGGGTAAACATCACCACCACTTTGGTAAACGGCACCAGAATACTGGCGATAAACACAATTGCCGCCACGCCAATATTACTGTGCGCAAGGGAGATAATGCCCGAGAGGATGGTATCCTCCTGCCGCCCGCCATTCACGTAAATAATCGATATCGGCAACATGTTGGCAGGAAGCAGGAATATCAACGAGGCGATGAGGGCGGCCCAGCATTTTTGCAGGCTATTGTTGCGCCGCAGTCGCAAGGGAATATGGCAGCGTGGGCAGCGGCCGCGCGCATCGGGCAGCCCGGTGTAGTGGCAGCCCAGACAGACCCGGAGATTTTCGTCCGGGCGCGTGGCGGGGCGCTGCGGGTAAAATCGCTCCCAGAGCTGCTCAACGTTGAGATGGATCAGCGTCAGGATACTGAGCAATACCAGACAGATAAACGCAAAGAGACCGACACCCGGTTGCAGAAACGCGTAGTCCTGCACTTTTATGGAGGCCACGCCAACGCCCACCAGATAGATATCCAGCATCACCCACTCTTTGAGTTTATCGAGCATCAGCAACACCGGGCGCAGGTTCATGCCGAGTATATTACCGAACCAGAGATACGCAATGGCGGCGACCAGCACCAGCGGTGCACCAACGGTGCAGAAAAGCACCATGGCTGCAGTCACCGGATCGCCCTGGCGCGTCATCTGCCAGATCCCCTGCAGCACGTTGGCATCAATGCGCACGCCGAGCAGGTAGAGCTTCAGCAGCGGCTCGCTCCAGGCAAAGGGCATCAACAGCAGCATGGTGACCGCCATGGCGGCGAGACGGGTTAATGACCAGTCGCGGCCGTCACGAATTTTGGCGTCGCAGCGGGGACAAAAGGCGCTTTGATGCGATTTCATTTTCGGCAACATAAAAAGCGTATCGCACTGGGGGCAACGCTGATAATGTGCACGAGGCAAAGCTGCGCTTACCGTATGGACAGTTATCTTTTTTGTCGGCGTGATTTTGGTTGTTTTTAAGGCCATCAGTTGCGCACAAATAGGTATTGTTGAAAGTTATAATAACTCATGAATGGATTCATCTTGAGCATGAGCGCATTTAATGCTTATTTTAATAGGCTATGCGGTAATTTTGTAAGACAACTAAGTGATTGAAGAATGAACAAAACAGAATTCTACGCGGATCTGAACCGCGATTTTAAGGCATTGATGGCGGGTGAGACCAGCTTCTTAGCCACTCTGGCAAATACTAGCGCATTGCTGTTTGAACGTCTCTCTGACGTGAACTGGGCCGGTTTTTATCTTCTGGAAGGTGAAACGCTGGTGCTGGGGCCGTTTCAGGGCAAACTGGCCTGCGTGCGCATTCCGGTCGGCCGGGGCGTCTGCGGCACGGCAGTCGCCGAGAATCAGGTACAGCGTGTGGAAGATGTGCATGCGTTTGACGGGCACATTGCCTGTGATGCCGCCAGTAATTCTGAAATCGTGCTGCCGCTGGTGGTAAAAAATCAGATTATTGGCGTTCTGGACATCGACAGTACGGTCTTCAGTCGCTTTACAATCGAGGACGAACAGGGGCTGCGCGAGCTGGTGGCGAATCTGGAAAACGTTCTTGCAGCAACCGATTATCAAAAATTCTTTGCGAGCGTCGCAGGATAATCAACGGATAACGTAGCATTTACTGATAGCGTCATTATAATGACGCCTGTTCATGCCTGCGCTTGTTGGCAACGTCCGTTGTAATCAGGAAATTTCATGGAAAATCAACCTAAGTTGAATAGCAGTAAAGAAGTTATCGCATTTCTGGCCGAGCGTTTCCCACAGTGCTTCAGCGCTGAAGGCGAAGCTCGTCCCCTGAAAGTCGGTATTTTTCAGGATCTGGTAGCACGCGTTGAGGGGGAAATGAACCTCAGCAAAACTCAGCTGCGTTCCGCCTTACGTCTTTATACTTCGAGCTGGCGTTACCTGTACGGTATCAAACCGGGCGCGACTCGCGTGGATCTTGACGGCAACCCATGTGGTGAGCTGGACGAGCAGCACGTCGAGCATGCACGTAAGCAGCTTGAAGAAGCCAAAGCACGCGTTCAGGCACAACGTGCAGAACAGCAGGCGAAAAAACGTGAAGCCGCTGCGGCAAACGGCCAGGAAGAAGCGCCTCGCCGTGAGCGTAAACCGCGTCCTGCACCGCGTCGCAACGAAAATAACGATCGCAAACCGCGTGCTGACAAACCAGCAGCTAAAGCCCCGCGCGCGCCTCGTGAAGAGCAGCGCCACACTCCGGTTTCAGACATCAACGCCCTGAGCGTCGGTCAGGCACTGAAGGTAAAAGCGGGTAATAATGCAATGGACGCCACCGTTATGGAAATCACCAAAGATGGCGTTCGTGTACAGCTGACTTCTGGTATGTCAATGATTGTACGCGCAGAACACTTGTTGTTCTGAAACGGAGGCCAAGCCTGGCATGAACACTTTTTTTAAGCTCACCGCGCTGGCCGGCCTGTTTGCCATAACAGGCCATGCTTTCGCAGTGGACGATATTACGCGTGTTGATCAAATTCCGGTTCTCAAGGAAGAGACGCAGCACGCGACGGTGAGCGAGCGTGTGACGTCACGCTTCACCCGTTCGCACTATCGTCAGTTCGATCTCGATCAGGCCTTTTCGGCCAAAATCTTCGACCGCTATCTGAACTTGCTGGATTACAGCCATAACGTACTGCTCGCCAGCGATGTCGAGCAGTTCGCCAAACGTAAATCCGACGTCGGTGATGAGCTGCGTTCCGGCAAGCTGGATCTGTTCTACGATCTGTATAACCTGGCACAAAAGCGCCGCTTTGAACGTTATCAATATGCGCTGAAAGTGCTGGAACGTCCGATGGACTTCACCGGCAACGACACCTTTAATCTGGACCGCAGTAAAGCGCCCTGGCCGAAAGACGAAGCCGAGTTGAACGCCCTGTGGGACAGCAAAGTGAAGTACGACGAACTGAGTCTCAAGCTCACTGGCAAAGATGAGAAAGAGATCCGTGACACGCTGACGCGCCGTTACAAGTTTGCCATTCGTCGTCTGGCACAAACCAACAGCGAAGATGTTTTCTCGCTGGCAATGACTGCCTTTGCCCACGAAATCGACCCGCATACGAACTATCTCTCCCCGCGTAACACCGAACAGTTCAATACCGAAATGAGCCTGTCTCTTGAAGGTATCGGCGCGGTGCTGCAGATGGACGACGATTACACGGTGATCAACTCCATGGTTGCGGGTGGCCCGGCATCAAAAAGCAAAGCGATAAGCGTAGTCGATCGCATTGTCGGTGTAGGCCAAACCGGGCAGAACATGGTTGATGTCATCGGCTGGCGTCTGGACGATGTGGTTGCGCTGATCAAAGGTCCGAAAGGCAGCAAAGTTCGTCTTGAAATTCTGCCTGCCGGGAAAGGCACCAAAACCCGTATCGTAACCCTGACCCGCGAGCGTATTCGTCTTGAAGACCGCGCGGTGAAAATGTCGGTGAAAACCGTCGGTAAAGAGAAGGTGGGTGTACTTGATATCCCTGGCTTCTACGTAGGGCTGACCGATGACGTAAAAGTGCAGCTGCAGAAGCTTGAGAAGCAGAACGTCAGCAGCGTGATCATCGATCTGCGCAGCAACGGCGGTGGTGCACTGACAGAAGCTGTCTCTCTGTCTGGCCTGTTTATCCCGTCTGGTCCGGTCGTGCAGGTGCGCGATAACAACGGTAAAGTGCGTGAAGATGCCGACAATGATGGCGTGGTTTACTACAAAGGCCCGCTGGTGGTGCTGGTCGATCGCTTCAGTGCGTCAGCGTCAGAAATCTTTGCCGCTGCAATGCAGGACTATGGTCGCGCGCTGATCGTGGGTGAGCCGACGTTCGGTAAAGGTACCGTCCAGCAGTATCGTTCCCTGAATCGTATTTACGATCAGATGCTGCGTCCGGAATGGCCTGCGCTGGGGTCTGTTCAGTACACCATTCAGAAATTCTATCGTGTGAACGGCGGCAGTACGCAGCGTAAGGGCGTGACGCCAGACATCATGATGCCGACAGGCACGGAAGAGACGGAAACCGGTGAGAAGTTTGAAGATAACGCGTTGCCGTGGGATAGCATCAATGCCGCGACTTACGTGAAAGCCGGTGATATGACCCAGTTTGGTCCGGAGCTACTGAAAGACCACAACGAACGCATCGCGAAAGATCCTGAATTCCAGTACATCATGAAGGACATTGCCCGCTTTAATGCCCTGAAAGAAAAACGGAATATTGTTTCTCTTAACTACGCTCAGCGTGAGAAAGAGAACAATGAGGATGACGCAACGCGTCTGGCGCGTATCAACGATCGCTTCAAACGTGAAGGTAAACCGTTGCTCAAGAAACTGGACGATCTGCCAAAAGATTACCAGGAGCCGGATCCGTACCTGGACGAGACGGTACATATCGCTCTTGACCTGGCGAAACTCGAAAAAGCCAGGCCCGCCGAGCAACCTGCTCCGGCAAAATAATCCCCAACAGGCACAAGAAATTGTGCCTGTTTCTTTTTGTTCTGCATCCTTCCGTCAGGCAGATTTCCAATTGTGTAAAGTTGTGTCTTTCTGGTGACTTACGCCCTTCGGATGCTTGAAAATAGCCACAATACCCATACGATGTGGGTAATCGCATAGTGCGTTTTGTTAAACTGAGGTTAAAAGAAAATTATGATGCGAATCGCGCTCTTCCTGCTCACCAACCTGGCGGTAATGGTGGTATTCGGGCTGGTGCTAAGCCTGACAGGAATTCAGTCGAGTAGCGTTCAGGGTCTGTTGATTATGGCGCTGCTGTTTGGTTTTGGTGGCTCTTTTATTTCACTTCTGATGTCGAAGTGGATGGCGCTGAAATCGGTAGGTGGTGAGGTCATTGAACAGCCGCGCAACGATATGGAGCAGTGGCTGATGAATACGGTGGCGCAGCAAGCTAAGCAGGCGGGAATCGCCATGCCGCAGGTTGCCATTTACCATGCGCCGGACATCAATGCCTTTGCTACGGGTGCCCGTCGCGATGCGTCGCTGGTTGCCGTAAGTACCGGGCTGCTGCAGAACATGAGCCGTGACGAAGCCGAAGCGGTTATCGCGCACGAAATCAGCCACATCGCGAACGGTGACATGGTAACCATGACGCTGATTCAGGGCGTGGTGAACACCTTTGTGATCTTTATTTCCCGTATTCTGGCGCAGATTGCCGCTGGCTTTATGGGTGGAAACCGCGATGAAGGTGAAGAGAGCAACGGTAACCCGCTGATCTACTTCGCGGTATCAATGGTTCTGGAACTGGTGTTCGGCATTCTGGCCAGCATCATCACCATGTGGTTCTCCCGTCACCGTGAATTCCATGCGGATGCCGGCTCTGCGAAACTGGTTGGTCGTGAGAAGATGATTGCTGCCCTGCAGCGTCTGAAAACCAGCTACGAGCCGCAGGAAGCAAACAGCATGATGGCATTCTGCATTAACGGTAAATCAAAATCGTTGAGCGAGCTGTTTATGTCTCACCCGCCGCTGGATAAACGTATTGAAGCGCTGCGCAGTGGGGAATACCTGAAGTAACGCTGAAGATGCAGTCTGAGCCGGGCGGAGGTAACTCCGCCCGGCTTTTTTTACGCCTGTACGCTGGGCTGCGTGACGCGCAGGCCGCTGACGATCGCGGCAAGTGTGGCAAGTGCGCCTGCGGTGAGGAGCGCAAGGTGATTACCATTCTGCCCGGCGAGGTTGAACATCAGGGCGACCAGTGCCGCACCGGTGCTTTGCCCCAGCAGGCGCGCGGTACCCAACATGCCACTGGCTCCTCCACTGCGGTGGCGCGGTGCGGAGGTGATAATGGTGTGGTTGTTCGGCGACTGGAACAGGCCAAAACCGGCACCGCAGAGGATCATACGCCAGATAATATCCAGATCCGTAGGTTGCGAGGGAAGCAGCGCCAGCGCAAACAGACCCGCCGCCATGACCGCCAGTCCCAGCGCGCCCAGTAATCCGGCATGCACGCGCTCTATGAGATAACCTGCCAGCGGTGCCATCACCATCGTTGCCAGCGGCCATGGGGTCAGCAGCAGTCCAGTCTCCACTTCCGAACGTCCTATTACGCTCTGCAGGAAAAAGGGCAGAGAGACGAGGGCGAGCATCTGGGCGCAGAACGAACAAATGGAGGTGCATATTGAGAGCGAAAAAAGCGGAATACGCAGCAGATCCACCGGCAGTAACGGCACAGGCAAAGCGAGCTGGCGGCGAACAAAGAAGTAGCCAATGATCAGCAGAGCAGCAACCTCTGCGACGGTCAGCAGGAGTGATTGACCCTGCGCAAAGCCGCTCAGGGCCGTAATCAGCAGGCCAAAGGTCAGCGCATTCATCACCGCACTGGCGATATCAAAACGAGGCATGGTGCTTTTGGGGCCGTTCCCCGGCAGATAGCGCAGGGCAAAGAAAATGGCCACCATACCCAGCGGCACATTGATGGCGAACAGCCATTGCCATGAGGCGACAGACAGTATAGCCGCCGCAATGGTGGGCCCGGCGGCCGAGGATACCGCCACAATAAAGGAGTTTATTCCCATTCCGCGCCCCAAATGGCGCTGAGGATAAATTAAGCGAATCAACGCGGTATTAACGCTCATCAACGCCGCGCCGCCAAAACCCTGCGCAATGCGGGCCAGCGTCAGCATATGCAGTGAATCAGAGAGGGCGCAGAACAGGGAGGTTAAGGTAAACACAGCCAGACCGCACTGATACACCCGCCGGTAGCCAAACATATCGCCCAGAAACGAAAACGAGAGCAGTGAAATCACGATCGCTATCTGATAAGCGTTAACAATCCAGATTGAGCTGGCGGGTGAGGCATGCAGATCGCTGGCAATGGTGGGCAGGGCAACATTGGCAATCGCGCCGTCGAGTACGGCCATTGAAATACCGATGATAATCGTAGCGATAGCGCCATACCGCTGGGGTAAAGGCAGGCCATCGGACAGTTTTTTTTCCATGTGGGATGAATAGCTCAGTGTGAAATTATTCTCAGGGTAACTATTTTAGCACTGTTACAACCGCTTTATGTCGCAGATTTGTAACGAAGTAAACGCGGATTGATTGCAGCAGGCATGACGGGAATTTATAATAAAAACCGGTTCTGATTTTTATAAAACACTCTCTATGAGGTGATGAATGGCAATTGCAGATTTGGATAAACAACCCGATTCTGTTTCTTCCGTGCTGAAGGTGTTTGGCATCCTGCAGGCGCTCGGAGAAGAGCGTGAAATTGGTATTACAGAATTGTCGCAGCGTGTGATGATGTCGAAAAGCACCGTTTATCGCTTTTTGCAAACCATGAAGTCACTGGGGTATGTCGCGCAGGAAGGCGAGTCTGAAAAATATTCTCTGACGCTGAAACTGTTCGAATTAGGTGCCCGTGCGCTGCAAAACGTTGACCTGGTGCGTAGTGCAGATATCCAGATGCGTGAGCTCTCTCGTCTGACCAAAGAAACCATTCACCTGGGTGCTCTGGATGAAGACAGCATTGTTTACATCCATAAAATTGACTCTATGTATAACCTGCGCATGTACTCTCGCATCGGGCGTCGCAATCCGTTATACAGCACGGCTATCGGCAAAGTTCTGCTGGCCTGGCGTGACCGCGAAGAAGTGAAGCAGATTCTGGATGGGGTGGAGTACAAACGCAGCACCCAGCGTACCATCACCAGCACGGACGAACTGCTGACGGTGCTTGATAAGGTACGTGAGCAGGGCTATGGCGAAGATAACGAAGAGCAGGAAGAAGGGCTGCGCTGCATTGGTGTGCCGGTATTTGACCGCTTTGGTGTGGTGATTGCGGGCTTGAGTATCTCCTTCCCGACGCTGCGCTTCTCAGAAGAACGTCTGCATGAGTATGTTGCTATTCTTCATACCGCCGCGCGTAAGATTTCTGAGCAGATGGGCTATAACGCGTATCCGTTTTAACCCCTCTCAGCATAAAAAAACGCCGCAGACATTGCGGCGTTTTTTATCGGTCGTAAAAAAGGGTAATTAACCGTTATCAATGACGACGGAAGTTTTACGCAGGACCGGGCAGTTGGTTAACCCGATGATCCCGCTATCAGAATGCAGGTACTGGGCGGTGCTCATTCCCTGGGCGGTCAGGTATTTACACTGGATACCTAATCCAGCTGCGTTTTCGGTGCTCCCCACAAGCACGCCATATCCGGTTAATAAAAGGCCAATCCATACTACGGCCAGTGCAATAATTGTTCGAATGATTAAATGCATCATTGCCTCTTTATCTTTGTTGTCATGCCTCAAGACTAAACGGTTTACTCTATGAAACAAGTGCATGATTCTGAAAAGGGCTTACAGGCGTTACAGTTAGTCCTTGTTTAAGATAACCGTGATAACCTGTATGCAACAGGTGTTAAGACGGAGTGTGGAGTGAAAAAAATACGCTGGGTAATTCTGGTTATCGTGCTGATTGCATGCGTGGTGTTGTGGACGCAGACGATCAATGTGATGTGCGATCAGGATGTACAGTTTTTTAGCGGCGTTTGCGCAATCAATAAGTTTATTCCGTGGTAACAGGCATTTTTTCTTAAGGTGATTTCCTTCCTTCGCGCCAGTGGTAAAATGCGTGTTTTTATTGAGGTGGTGAAATGGGTGAGTTACTGAATTCAGGGCTGCTGAATATGGCATCCCTGATGGTTTCTGTCGTTGTTTTGCTGGTGGGACTTGTCATCTGGTTTTTCGTGAACCGTGCGAGCTCCCGGACGAACGAGCAGATCGAACTGCTGGAAGCGCTGCTCGATCAGCAAAAGCGTCAGAATGCGCTGTTACGCCGTCTATGTGAGGCTAACGAACCGGAAGAGAAAGAGACGGCGAAAGAGGCTGCTGCGGAAGAGAGCGACGACAAAGACGACTTTATCCGTCTGGTGGCAGAGCGTTAATCTTTCTGACCTGGGAGGTGGTTGTGGTCTGGAAAAATCCCTGGTATGACGCCTCCCTGAAGCATCACACACCGAACGGTTTTCAGAATACCTGTCCCGTTGGGCATCAGCCCGGCGACCTTGAGCGCTGGCGTAAAGCGCGTAAAGAAGCCGGTTTGCCCAAACCTCCTGCGCTCGGTTATGACGACTTTATCCGCCAGTGGTGGCAGCCCGTGTCGCTTAATCAACCTCATGAAGATGGGGTATGGTGGCTGGGGCATGCGAGTATGCTGCTGCAAATGGACGGCAATACTCTTCTCACCGACCCGGTGTTTTCCCGACGCGCCTCTCCCGTACCGTTCCTGGGGCCCCTGCGCAGAACGCCTCCCGCTCTCTCTGTGGAACAACTCACGCAGCTTGATGCAGTGGTTATCTCCCACAATCATTACGATCACCTTGATGACGCGACCATTCGCCGTATCCTGAAGCGCTTTCCCGACGTCAGTTTCTTCGTGCCGTTAGGACTTGCACAGTGGTTTCGCCGCCGGGGAGCAAGGCGCATCGTTGAGCTCGACTGGTGGCAGAGTATCACCTGGCAGGGGATAACCCTGACCGCCGTTCCGGCACAGCACTGGAGCATGCGAACATTCTGGAACCGCAATCGCTCTCTGTGGTGTGGCTGGGTCTTTGAGGGACGACACCGCCGTTTCTGGTTTAGCGGCGATACGGGTTACTCTCCGGAGCTGCTTTTGATCCCGGAACGATTGGGCAAAATCGACGCCGCCGCGTTGCCCATTGGCGCCTATGCACCAAGATGGTTCATGGCGGTACACCATATGGATCCGCAATCTGCCGTCGCATTGTGGCAGCAGCTGGGGAGTCCCTTAGCTTTTCCCATTCACTGGGGCGTGTTTGAACTGGCGGATGAATCACTGGATGAACCAGTCAGAGAGTTAACTGACGCGCTTGTTAATTTAGCACCGGTTAATAATTCCTTCAGGATACTGAAAATTGGTGAATATTTATCCTTGTAAGCGAAGCGATGATTTGTTGCATATATTCTGCTATTAAAGCCACTATCTAATGTTTTATTTTTATCGAAACGTTTTGCTTGCCTTCTTTTGAGGCAGAGTCATAAAAATTTCATTATTTTGGTGCATAACATTTTTATTATCTGGTGATTTTTAACACAGTTTGGCCGGGCTTATTAGCTGTGTATTTTCTTTGTAACAATACAGTTGCGTTACAATGATTTGAGCATAACTTTTCACAAAATGTTCTAAATCAATCACTGTTTCCGGCTTTCTTTCGTGGGTTGCTGGACGCATTGTAATGATTGAGCTATGTTAAAAAAGTCTTTGATTACAGCGGGTGTGAAAGCAACGTTGAGTCTGTATAAGGACGAGGACTGGTTTGTATGCGGTAAGCATAAATGTGCAAATCCTTACAGGCTGTGTTCGAATTTGTGCGGCGGATCGAGACATGTTTAAAAATGGCTTGCCATATTAAACATAGTGTGTGATAACACGTTTTGGGTCAAACGAGGTACAGTTCTGTTTATGTGTGGCATTTTCAGTAAAGAAGTCCTGAGTAAACACGTTGTCGTTGAATACCGCTTCTCTGCCGAACCTTATATTAGTGCCTCAAGCAGTAATGTCTCAGTTTTATCTCAGTCAATGCCTGCGGGCTAAGAAAACACTCTAAGGAATTTTGCAAATGGCAAAGATTAAAGGTCAAGTTAAGTGGTTCAACGAGTCTAAAGGTTTTGGTTTCATTACTCCTGCTGACGGCAGCAAAGACGTGTTCGTACACTTCTCTGCAATCCAGGGTAACGGCTTCAAAACTCTGGCTGAAGGCCAGAACGTTGAGTTCGAAATTCAGGACGGCCAGAAAGGCCCAGCTGCAGTTAACGTAACTGCTATCTGATCGAACCGCTGCTGACTGAAGCGCGTAGCACTTCAATCTCAGACATAAAGCCTCGCAAACGCGGGGCTTTTTTATATGCCTTATCTTTCAAAATATTACCATACCTGTCTCTGTTAGTACCTTGTTGCAAAGCTACGAGATTATTAGCACTGTTTTCCCCCCTCCACAGCGGCTTTTCCCGTTAAATCAGGGCGTTGTTCAACAGCCCTGGGGTTCAGGTGAAGAAGAAAATGATACCGAGTGCCGGCAGTTTCACCCCGGCACGTTTTGCTCTGCTCTGTTTTGCTATTTTTTGCAGCCTGGCATTTTTACTGGGACGCGTTGCCTGGCTGCAAATCATCAAACCTGACAATCTGGTAAAACAGGAAGATATGCGATCGCTGCGTGAGGTGGCGATTGATGCACCGCGTGGCATGATCATGGACCGTGAAGGCCGTCCGCTGGCGGTGAGTGTGCCCGTCAGGGCCGTGTGGGCCGATCCCAAAACGGTACTGGCAAAAGGTGGGGTAGGGTTTGATGACCGCTGGCAGGCGCTGGCCAGTGCGCTGCATCTCTCCCTCAGCACGCTGGCATCGCGCATTAACAGTAATCCGCAGGGGCGCTTCATTTACCTTGCCCGTCAGGTGGATCCTGCTCAAGCGCAGTGGATCGATAAACTCAATTTGCCGGGCATCAACCTGCGCGATGAGTCCCGGCGTTTTTATCCGGCAGGCCATGTGGCCGCAAACCTTATCGGTTTTACCAATATTGATGGTCAGGGGATTGAAGGCGTAGAGAAGAGCTTCAACGCGCAGCTGATGGGGAAGGCCGGGGTCCGACAGGTGAGGGAGGACCGCTATGGACGCGTGGTGGAAAACCTGACCGAAGTGGCGCCCGTTCCTGCGCATAATATCCAGTTGAGCATTGACGAGCGGCTGCAAACCATCACCGAGGACGCGCTTGATAATGCGGTGGCCTGGAATAAAGCCGAGTCGGGTGCATCGGTCCTGATCAATATCCCCACAGGGGAAATACTCGCCATGGCGAGCTATCCCGATTTCAACCCAAACAACCGTGAAGGTGCAACGTTAAACGATTTTCGTAATCGTGCCATTAGCGATACCTTCGAACCCGGCTCCACCGTTAAGCCGCTGGTTCTGATGACGGCATTGCAGCAGGGGCTGGTGCAACCGGACAGCGTCATTGATACCCATCCGTATACCCTTGACGGTCACCGTATCCGCGATGTGGGTTACTACCCGGAACTGACGATGACCGGGATCCTGCAAAAATCGAGCGACACCGGTGTTTCCCGTCTCTCTCTGGCAATGCCCATCCAGCATCTTATCGATACCTACCGGAACTTTGGCTTTGGCACCAATACCGGGCTGGGCTTAACGGGCGAAAGCTCAGGGTTACTGCCGCAGCGTAAATTCTGGAGTCAACTCGACAGGGCAACCTTTGCCTTCGGCTACGGCCTGATGGTGACGC
>NZ_LOMM01000033.1:0-147732 GCF_001605945.1 Enterobacter sp. SENG-6 | reverse complement strand
TGGCGGGTATGGGCTTGAGCGTCCGCTCTCGATCACCCGTATCGACCCGCCGGTGATAGGCCACAGAGTCATGCCAGAAAAGATTGCCCATGAAGTGGAACACATGATGGAAAGCGTGGCGCTTCCGGGCGGTGGAGGAGTGAAGGCCGCCGTACGGGATTACCGGGTGGCGGTCAAAACCGGGACGGCGAAAAAGATTGATGACAGTGGCAAGTACGTCGATAAGTATGTCGCCTATACCGCAGGCGTTGCGCCTGCCAGCGACCCGCGTTTTGCGCTGGTGGTAGTCATAAACGATCCGCAGAACGGTGCCTATTATGGTGGTGCCGTTTCAGCGCCCGTTTTCAGTGAGATCATGGGGAATGTGCTGCGCCTGGAGAACGTGAAACCGGATGGCTTGCCGGCTGATTCCGGCCACCTTATCGTCATGCGTTAACCCTGGCGTTTTATAACGGGGCGAATAGCGGTACACTTCGCCCTTTGATTTATGCCCCGGAGTTGTCATGCCCTTCAGTTGCCCCCTTTGTCACGCGCGCCTGACGCGTTCTGAGAAAAGTTATGCGTGTCCGCAGGGACATCAGTTTGATATAGCGAAAGAGGGGTATGTGAATCTTCTGCCGGTGCAGCATAAACGCTCCCGCGATCCGGGCGACAGCGCAGAGATGATGCAGGCGCGACGTGCCTTTCTGGATGCCGGACATTACAAGCCGCTAAGGGAGAGTGTCGCGCAGCTGCTGGACCACACGCTGACGCAGAGTGCCTCCGCTCTGCTGGATATCGGCTGTGGTGAAGGGTATTACACCGCAAGGTTTGCCGAAATTGCCGCCGGGAAGGGCGCGCAGACGACGGGTCTGGACGTCTCGAAAGCGGCGATTCGCGCAGCGGCAAAACGCTACGCGGGGGTGATGTTCTGCGTGGCCTCAAGCCACCGGCTGCCGTTTGAAGATGCCAGCATGGATGCCGTTGTGCGTATTTATGCTCCCTGTAAGGCAGACGAGCTGGCCCGGGTGGTGAAACCCGGCGGGTGGGTGATAACCGTCACGCCAGGACCACGTCATCTGATGGAGCTGAAAGGGCTGATTTATGACGAGGTTCGCCTGCATGCTCCCCATTCAGAACAACTGGCTGGTTTTGTGCTCAGGCAGGAAGAAACCGTAGCGTATGAGATGGATCTGACAGGGGATGAAGCCGTGGCGTTACTGCAAATGACGCCGTTTGCCTGGCGGGCAAAACCGGCTGTCCGGGAGACGCTGGCTGCACAGGCCACGTTTCGCTGCCAGACGGATTTCAGCATCCACTGCTGGCAGCGCGAAGGTTAACCCGCGAAGTGTGCCCAGAGTATCTGGGCACCAATACCGATTAACACGATCCCGCCCAGGATCTCGGCTCGCTTACCCAGCAGCGGGCCGATAAAACGGCCAACCATCATGCCCAGGGTGGACATAATCAGTGTGGCGCAACCAATGGCCAGCGCGGTGGCAATGATATTCACCTGCAGGAAGGCCAGACCAACACCGACGGCCATCGCGTCAAGGCTGGTGGCAATTGCGGTGGTGACCAGCAGCCAGAAACCGTGGCGGTGCAGAGGCTCTTCATCTTCATCGCTGTTGCCACGGAATCCTTCAATCACCATTCGTCCGCCGAGAAACACCAGCAGCACAAACGCAATCCAGTGGTTCCACTCCAGTACAAACTGGCTGGCCAGCATACCCAGGCCCCAGCCAATAAGCGGCGTCAGGGTTTCGATAGCACCGAAAATCAGACCTGTGCGCAGCGCTTCAGAAAATTTTGGTTTATGGAGTGTGGCACCTTTTCCGATGGAAGCAGCAAAAGCATCCATGGACATGCCGAAAGCGAGAAGAATGGTGGCGGAGATGTTCATACAAGCGTCCAGACCGGGAGATATCCATATGACACATCACTGCCCCCAGTAAACAGCAGTTGATGTATCTATGGTCTCGCCTGACCGTCGCACAATGATGTGCAGAAAACGATCCGTACGCGCCACGTTTTTCAACGAGTATGTTGACACGTACATTTCCTGAGTACAGGAAATTAGCTACTCCCCAACGACGGGCGCAACCTTAACATATTTTGAGAATATAAAACAACAACAGCGGGGGTATTATTTTATTATCTTGTTGATAACGATTTTCATTTAGATTTATTCGTAAAAATAGCGTTAATAAATAGGAAGGATAAAAAGAATGGAATATAGCTATGGCTATATTTCGTGAGCAACGTTAATACGGAATATAGCCGATGCTATAAATATAACTTATTGAGTTTTAATGAGTAATTTGTATATCTTTTCCAGGTCATCTATATTTTTGACCCGAATGAGCAGGCGGCGCTGTTCTAATTGCATCACCAGCACCCCGTCTTCAGATAAATTCATCTCTTTAATGCGGTTATATTCTATCCAGACATTGGCAAAGAAGAATCCGTGTTTTTTAAAAATGAGTTTTGGCGAACGGATCCAGAACAGGTAAATCGCCATTAATGCCAGCGCACATAATAACCATGTGGTTAATATTGCACCATGGCTGGTCACGTTATTGTAAATCAGGATGACCACCAGACCGGCGAAGATAAACGCATCAATGCGTCCACGGCGTAAGAGGGGAAGGGTCAGCAGCGTCTCGCCGTGGCGGCGAGGCATAATGAACTCGTCATAGATCGCGTAAGCCAGAAGGGCAACAATAAACAAAACCAGTACGGTGTCCGTGACAGTCATTCATCCTCCAGATAAAAAAACCGGGGGCAAGCCCCCGGCGTATAACATAAAGCTTTACAGGCCCAACAGACCGACAGCGTAGCCCGCGATACCGATGACGAAGAAGCCAACGATGATCCACAGCGGGTTCACTTTCTTACGCAGCAGCCACATACAGGCGAAGGTCAACAGCAGCGGCACCAGGCCAGGCATCAGCTGGTCAAGGATGGTCTGCACGGTGGTCACACGGGTTTGCCCATCCTGTCCGGTGATGGTTGAAACCACCAGCGGGATGTTCACGTGCGTCCACTTGTTAACCAGCGCCCCCATCACAAACAGGCCGAGGATTGACGCCCCCTCTGTCAGTTTTTGCAGGAAGCCGCCGCCCATATCTTTAACGATATCCACCCCTTTACGGTAACCGTACGCCACGCCGTAGTAACGGGTCAGCAGACGCACCGCATTGAACAGGATGAAGAACAGCAGTGGACCGAGAAGGCTACCGCTCATCGCGATACCCGCGCCCAGCGCTGCAAAGACCGGACGAACGGTACCCCAGAAGATCGGGTCACCTACGCCTGCCAGCGGACCCATCAGACCGACTTTAATACCGTTGATGGCACCATCGTCGATCTCTGCGCCGTTTGCACGCTGCTCTTCCATCGCCAGGGTAACGCCCAGTACCGGTGCCGCTACGTAAGGATGGGTGTTAAAGAATTCCAGGTGACGCTTAATCGCCTGGCGACGTGCTTCGTTGTTCTCCGGGTAGAGGCGTTTGATCGCCGGTACCATGGAGAAGCAGAAGCCCAGGGCCTGCATACGTTCGAAGTTCCATGAACCCTGAAACAGGTTAGAACGGATGAACACGCCACGAATATCACCCGGAGTGAGTTTCTTCTCAGGGGTAGTTTTAGTCATATCAACCATTTCGCTCACCTGTTAGTCCAGTTCGTTATCGAGATCGTTATTACCAGCAGCCTGCGCTGGGGCACCCGCAACGAGGTTATATTTCGGGCTGAGCTGGATGTAGAGAATTGCCATTACCGCACCAATCACACCCAGAGCAACCAGGTTGAAGTTGGTGAACGCCGCGGTTACGAAGCCCAGGTAGAAGAATGGCATCAGGTAGCCTGCGCGCATCATGTTGATGACCATCGCATAACCAACCACCACGATCATACCACCGGCGATGTTCAGACCGCTGGTGACCACTTCAGGGATGGCGTTGAGCATGCCCTGAACTTCGCTGGTCCCTACGGAGATAGCGACGATAACGGCCGGAATAGCGATACGCATCGCCTGCAGGAACAGGGACGAGACGTGGATCCAGGAGAGCGCCGTGAGGTTGCCGTTTTCGGCCGCCTTATCCGCCGCGTGCTGGAAAGCCACGGTGATAGTACGAACGATAATGGTCAGTACCTGGCCTGCGGCGGCCAGCGGAATTGCCAGAGCGATACCGGCACCGATGCTTTGATGACCGGCAATGACCAGCACGGTTGAAATAATGGACGCCAGCGCGGCATCGGGCGCAACCGCCGCACCGATGTTCATCCAGCCAAGGGCGATCATTTCCAGGGTACCACCGATGATGATACCGGTTTTCATATCACCGAGAACGGCGCCAATCAACGTACAGGCCACCAGAGGGCGGTGGAACTGAAATTCATCAAGTACGGATTCCATACCCGCAATACACGCGACGATGAACACCAGCACAATCTGAAGAGTGGTAATCTCCATTGTACTTCTCCTATTGCATAATCTTTATGTGAAAAACCGGCGCGGGCTTATTTCCCAACTTTGCCGATCAAATCCATCATTTTCAGTTTCGGGTCCGTGGAAACCTTACGGGCTTCCAGTTCAATACCGCGAGCATTCAACTTGTTAAATGCCTCGATATCCTTCGCATCGACTGAAATCGCGTTGTTGACCTGCGTTTTGCCCTGACGGAAAGCCATACCACCAATGTTCACGGAGGTGATTTTCACGCCGCCTTCAACAATGCGCTCGACGTCTGTCGGGTTAGTGAACAGAAGCATCACGCGTTCACCGGCATATTTCGGGTTGTTATAGACGCGGATCATCTTGGCGACATCCACCACGTGCGCGGTAACGCCCGGAGGAGCAACCTGGGTGAGGAGGGTTTTACGCACCGTGTCGGCGGCCACTTCGTCGCTGACCACGATAATACGTTGAACGTTGGTCTCTTTGGTCCAGCGCGTTGCCACCTGGCCGTGAATTAAACGGTCATCGATGCGCGCAAGGCCAATCACCATATAATCGTTCGGGCCCATCGGTTTTGCGGGGGCAGCGGCTTTCGATGCCGCGGTAGCCGCCGGTGCGGGTTTCTCAACCGGCTGTGCCTTCAGCGCTTTCACGCCTTCGCGACCGGTTTCGACCGCCAGGGCAACCAGCTCATCAAAAGCCGGATTGTCGTCGCGTGCCATGAAGGTTTCCACCAGCATCGGGATATTGACCCCGGCGACAACTTCATAGTGCTCTTTATCGACGACAATGCGGCTGGCAGCGTTGAACGGGCTGCCGCCCCATGTATCAACGAGAAACAGCACGCCTTTGCTGGTATCCAGCTTCGACAGTTGAGCCGTGTATTTCTCAATCAGCGTCTCGGCGTTTTCACCGGGAACGAAATCGATCCAGCCGACGTTTTCCTGCTCGCCCAACAGCATCTCTGCTGTTTTGAGTAGCTGCTCTGCAGCCCAACCATGTGTGCCTATGACAATAGCAATGGTCACTTGCTACCTCCTTTTATTATCATTAATACCTCTGCCAGGCAGACGTACTGAGAATCGTATTGGCGAACCGAATCGATTCAGATAAGGGTTAGAGTTAAAAAAGCTCAGACTTACGCGAATTATTTTAGATAGTGAAAAAATAATTTATGTGATGAAGATCCGTAATTTAGGTTTCGAAAATTAGAAATTACTCAACACAAATTCTGCCTTTTCACGTTTTTGCAAAGGAACGTAAATCTTTGCTAAAAACGTAATGTCTCTGATATGTTTAGCCTCCGTTTAATTGATCAGGAGTATAGGGCTACAGCCCACTATATGGACCGTCACCGACGTCAGTCATCTATCAGGCCACTTCGCGCCTTTTTCACCGGCGATCCTCGCCACGTATCGACTCTGTTTACCGCTGTTTTGCCCACATTGAGTGGGGCACCGTTTCGTCATTCCTTTAGCAGGAGCTTGTCATGGAATTCTTAATGGACCCGTCAATCTGGGTGGGATTGCTCACGCTGGTGGTGCTGGAGATCGTTCTCGGCATTGATAACCTGGTGTTTATTGCCATTCTCGCGGACAAACTGCCGCCAAAGCAGCGTGATAAAGCGCGTCTGATCGGCCTCTCGCTGGCGCTGGTTATGCGTCTGGCGCTGCTGTCCGTGATCTCGTGGATGGTCACCCTGACAAAACCGCTCTTTACCGTCATGGATTTCACCTTCTCTGGCCGCGATTTGATCATGCTGCTCGGGGGGATATTCCTGCTCTTTAAAGCAACGACGGAGCTGCATGAGCGGCTGGAGAACCGTCAGCACGACGATGGACATGGCAAAGGCTATGCCAGCTTCTGGGTTGTGGTGCTGCAGATCGTGGTGCTGGATGCTGTCTTCTCGCTTGATGCGGTGATCACAGCGGTGGGTATGGTGAACCATCTCCCGGTGATGATGGCGGCGGTGGTTATCGCCATGGCGGTTATGCTGCTGGCGTCTAAACCGCTGACCCGCTTTGTGAACCAACATCCGACGGTCGTGGTGCTGTGTTTGAGCTTCCTGCTGATGATCGGTCTGAGCCTCGTTGCGGAAGGTTTCGGTTTCCATATTCCGAAAGGTTATCTGTATGCCGCGATTGGCTTCTCGATCCTGATCGAACTGTTTAACCAGATTGCACGCCGTAACTTTATTAAGCAGCAGTCCAATCAGCCGCTGCGTGCCCGCACCGCGGATGCCATCCTGCGCCTGATGGGCGGTCGCCGTCAGGTGAATGTGCAGAGTGACACCGAGAACCGTAACCCGGTTCCGGTGCCGGAAGGGGCATTTGTGGAAGAAGAGCGTTATATGATTAACGGCGTTCTCTCCCTGGCCTCCCGTTCACTGCGCGGCATCATGACCCCGCGCGGCGAGATCAGCTGGGTAGATTCCCGGTTGAGCGTTGATGAAATTCGTCAGCAGCTGCTCTCTTCACCGCACAGCCTGTTCCCGGTGTGTCGTGGTGAGCTGGATGAGATCATCGGTGTCGTGCGTGCCAAAGAGATGCTGGTCGCGCTGGAAGAGGGCGTTGACGTCGAAGCCATCGCCGCCGCCTCACCGGCTATCGTGGTACCGGAAACGCTGGACCCCATCAACCTGCTTGGCGTTCTGCGCCGTGCCCGCGGCAGCTTCGTGATTGTCACCAACGAGTTTGGTGTGGTGCAGGGGCTGGTCACGCCGCTGGACGTGCTTGAAGCCATTGCCGGTGAGTTCCCGGATGAGGACGAAACACCGGAAATCGTGGCCGATGGTGAAGGCTGGCTGGTGAAAGGTACCACTGACCTGCACGCGCTTTCGCATACGCTGGGGCTGGAAAACGTGGTCAACGATGAAGAAGACATTGCCACCGTGGCCGGTCTGGTCATCGCTGTGAACGGGCAGATCCCGTGCGTGGGAGATGTGATCGAACTGCCACCGTTGAGCATTACCATTGTTGAAGCCAACGACTATCGCGTTGATATGGTGCGTATTGTTAAAGAGCAATCCGTGCACGACGAAGATGAGTAACGCTTCTTAACGCAACGGCATTAAGGGCACGATGTGCCCGTTATGATGCGCTGGCGGAGGTGAACTCTCCGCCAGCCATTGTGGAAAATCCCGCAGCGGCATCGGCCGCGCATAGAAATACCCCTGCAGAGTATGAACACCGTGTCGGCGTAAGTAGCGCGCCTGCTCCTCCGTTTCGACCCCTTCCGCAACCAGCTCAATATTCAGCCGCTGACCCAACGCAATAATGATATCTGTCACCGTTGAGTTCACGGCATCGGTTCCAATGGCGGTGGTAAAGGACTGGTCGATTTTCAGTACGTCAGGATGAAGCTTTTCAAGCCAGGAGAGCGAACTGTTCCCGGTGCCAAAATCGTCGATAGCCAGTTTGACCCCTTTGCGATGCAGCTCGCGCACGATGCGATAATCTGCATCGACCAGCGCGTCACGCTCGGTAAGTTCGATAACCAGCCGCTGGCTCGGGTTTGCACTGAACCAGTAACGGTTCAGATCCTGAAGTAGCACGGCGTGACGGAAGTGGCTGGCCGCCACGTTAATACCGATGTGAAAGCCCGGGTGGGAGGGGAAGTAGCCTATCTGGCGTACCGTCTCGGCAATCACGTAGCGCGTCAGGGGAACAATAAGGTTATGTTCTTCTGCCAGGGGGATGAACACTTCCGGGGAGATCCAACCCTGACGCGGATTGTTCCAGCGCAGAAGAATTTCCACGCCGATACACTCCTGCGTACGGGCATTCACCAGCGGCTGACAGAAAAGCTCAAATTCCCGCGCCGCAATCCCCATATCGATCTCCCACGTGAAGCTCATCCGGTTTGCTGTGGCCAGCCAGGCCAGATACCCCAGAACCAGGCTCAGCATTAACCCCAGCGGCAGCTGTGCCGGCAGGCTTTTAAGTGCCAGCGCGCCAGGACCCGGCCCACTGACCGTGATGGTAAATGGAAAGCGTGTAGAGACTTCCTCTATTCGCGAGTCAGCCTCATTAAACTTCAGCGCGTCGGTAATACCTTGACCGTAGCGTAAAGAGCGATCTCCCACGGTTAACGCCACGTCAGTGATAAGCGGGCGGGGCGGCTCAAGGATCATTCTGGTGATGAGATCGATATTGATCACCTCCATCACCCCCTCTTCACCGCGTTGTGACGTCGGGTGCCACTGGATAAGAATAGGGCTGCCTTTAAGCAGCCACTTATCGGTCGATAAAATCAGTTTTGGCAGACCTGACGGCAGTTCGGGAAATAATTCATGAACCGGGACGGCGCGACTGCCAAAAATACTGGAGCAGTAGAGGATCCCCTCTTTAATCAGGGTAATCGAGCGGACGGTCTGTAAAATGGCGGCCTGCTTACGCAGAGTCAGATGCGCCTGTGGGCACGGCTGGCCGACAAGATCCAACAACTCCGGTCGGCGGTTATCCAGGGAAAGCAGGACGTTTTCAAGTGAGCGAACGGTATGGCTGGCGAAATCGACAATGCGTTGTTGATTAACATTGCGCTGTGAAATAAATCGAATGCCCAACGTCAGGATGAGCGTAAGGAGCGCAACCGTCACGCAGACGATAACGCGTTTTCGGCGATAGTTTTTAATGATCGTTTGTGCGGTTTGCATGAACGGTCGCCTGATACACCTCCAGCCCCAAAAGCCAGACGCAACAGTGAAAGTGTAGTGGGGAAAGTGAAAGGCGACGAGAATCAGAAGGAAATTTCGCCCATCCGTTGCAGATGGGCGAGGGGAGGTATTAGTCGCACTGTACCTTAATGGCCAGACCACCACGGGAAGTCTCACGGTACTTCGCGTTCATGTCTTTACCGGTTTCGTACATGGTCTCAATAACTTTATCCAGCGACACGCGAGGCTCGCTGGTACGGCGCATTGCCATACGGGAGGCGTTAATCGCTTTCACCGACGCAATGGCGTTACGCTCAATGCACGGTACTTGCACCTGCCCGGCAACCGGGTCACAGGTCAGGCCCAGGTTATGTTCCATACCGATCTCCGCCGCCACGCAAACCTGCTCAGGGCTTGCGCCCAGCAGTTCAGCCAGACCAGCGGCCGCCATGGAACAGGCCACACCCACTTCACCCTGGCATCCTACTTCAGCGCCAGAGATAGAGGCGTTCATTTTGTACAGCGCACCAATGGCACCTGCCGCCAGGAAGTAACGGATGTAGATATCTGGCGTAACAGGTTCAATAAAGTGATCGTAATAAGCCAGCACCGCCGGAACAATACCGCACGCACCGTTGGTGGGTGCCGTCACCACGCGGCCACCGGCGGCGTTTTCTTCGTTAACCGCCAGAGCGAACATATTCACCCAGTCGACCACGTTCATCGGGTCGTTGGAGAATTTATCGGTGGTCACCAGCATGCGGCGCAGGGCAGAGGCACGACGCGGTACGCGCAGCGGACCCGGCAGCACACCTTCGGTGTTCATCCCGCGATCGATACAGGCGCGCATGGTCTGCCATACGTTTGCAAAATAGTCTTCGATCTCTTTTTTGCTGTGCAGTGCCAGTTCGTTCTGCATCACCATGCCGGACAGCGACAGGCCGGTCTCTTTGCAATAACCCAACATCTCGGTGGCCGATTTGAACGGATACGGCACGTTGACGTCGCCTGTGCTCTCTTTACCGAAATGCTCTTCATCCACGATGAATCCACCGCCGATGGAGTAGTACGTTTTGCTGTAAATCTCTTTTTCGCCATTCCAGGCATGGATGGTCATGCCGTTTTCATGCAGCGGCAGGTTGTCGCTACGAAAACGCATCCCGTCATCCTGCGGGAAATCCACTTCGTGCTGGCCGTTAGCCAGCAGCAGACGACCGCGCGCTTCCACGTCACGGATGAATGCCGGGATGGCATCAATATCTACAGTGTCCGGCATATTGCCCGCCAGACCCATAATAATGGCGATATCGGTGTGGTGGCCTTTACCCGTTAATGACAGTGAGCCGTAGACATCCACAGCGACACGGGTAACGCTTTCCAGTAATCCTTTTTCGACCAGATCATCGACGAACTGTTTACCGGCCTTCATCGGCCCAACAGTATGGGAAGACGAAGGGCCAATTCCCACTTTGAACATGTCGAATATACTAATCACTTTCACACTCCTGACAGGGTTACCGGGGTTCCAGTAACGATGTTATAACTGCGCATAGTGTAAGAGGGAACATCGACCTCGGCTTAACTATTCACATGAATTAAACTAATGGTTAACGATGGTTTTGCTAATAGCGCGACGCCGATCGCAAACCTGACAAAAGAGGGTGGAATGTAAAGTATAGTCAAGGCTTCAGGCCGATTTGCAGAGCCAGTTCACGAATGATGCCCGCCGTCATGCCCCAGACAAAATAATGCTGATACCAGGACAACCAGACCCGATGATCGTGCCCACGGCGCTGAATATCCAGCGGGTGATAGCGGCTCAGGCGAAGGGCTTCTTCCAGTGGCATTTCAAACACCGCAGACACCTCATCAACACTGGCGTGATACTGCAGGCCGGGCGGGATAAGGCCCACCACCGGCGTCACCTGGAAACCGGTCACGCTGTCCACCGGCGGGAGGACGCCGACAATCTCGACGGCCTCCGGTGGGATAGCCACCTCTTCCTGCGCTTCACGCAGCGCCGCGGCAATCAGCGAGGCATCGCTGCTGTCTACCGCGCCGCCGGGGAAAGCGACCTGACCGGCATGTTTGCGTAAATGAGGGGAGCGCTGGGTCAGCAGCAAACCGGGCTGCTCACGGCGCACCACGGGGATCAGCACCGCCGCCTGACGTTGATTAAGCGCTTCGCGGCTCACCTGAGGCCGCAAAAGCTGAAAGCGCGACAGAAAATCATCCAGCGTCAGGTTCTCTCTCTCCACCCGTCAGTTCTCCAGTTGTTGCAGGATACGGTTAACTTTATCAAAGGTTTCCTGATATTCCGCCTCGACCTGGCTGTCAGCAACAATTCCGCCGCCTGCGGAACAGTAAAGCTGGCCGTCGCAGGCCGTCAGGGTGCGAATAGTGATGCTGGTATCCAGCGTACCGCAGACGCTAACGTAGCCAATGCTGCCGCACCAGGCGTTGCGACGGTGCGGTTCCAGTTCATCGATAATCTCCATCGCCCGCACTTTTGGCGCGCCGGTGATGGAGCCACCCGGGAACGCGGCGCGCAGAAGATCGCAGGGGGTACGCGAAGCCGGCAGCTGTGCGGTAATGGTGCTGACCAGATGGTGCACCGCCGGGAAAGGCTCGACGACGAACAGCTCCGGCACGCGAACGCTGCCCGGTACCGCCACCCGGCCAATGTCGTTGCGCATCAGGTCGACAATCATTAAATTTTCGGCGCGGTCCTTCGGTGACGCGGCGAGCTTTTCCGCCTGCTGGCGGTCGGCAGCCGGATCGCTCAGGCGCGGCAAGGTCCCTTTAATCGGGCGTGTCTGGATCTTGCCTTCCGCCAGATGAATAAACCGCTCAGGCGAAAGACTCAGGATCGCGCCCTGATCGAGACGGATAAACGCACTGAACGGTGCCCGGTTGCTGGCATTGAGGCGGGTAAAGGCCTGCCATTCATCGCCCTGATACGTTGCCTGGAAGCGCTGGGCAAGGTTAACCTGATAACAATCGCCGCTTTGCAGATATGCCTGCACGCGTGCGAATTTTTCCGCATAGGTCTGCGGGGTCATGTTTGAACGCCACGCAGAGGTCAGACGGAAATCCGGCGCGGCTGCGGGCTGCTGTGCGTTTAGCCACGCCAGGCGTGCCTCCACATCCGAATGGCTGAGCAGGGAGACCACCTCTTTATGGTGATCGACAATCAGCGCCCAGTCGTAAAGTCCCACCGCCATATCCGGCAGCGGAATATCCGCCTTCGCAACGGAAGGCAGCGTTTCAAAGCGGCGACCAAGGTCATAGCCAAACACGCCCAGCGCACCGCCCTGGAAGGGAATATCCGGGTTAGGCGTGGCGGACAAACCCAGCTCGTCGATAGCCTCCTGAAGCTTGATCAGCGGATCGTGCGTGGAGGGCTGGTTTTCGGATGTCACCGTGCGCACCGGGTCAGCAACCACAATGTCGAAGCGGCTGTAAGGATGGTCCGCATGGCCGGAATGCAGCAGCATCGCCCAGGGAAGATGGCTCAGACGAGCAAACCAGAATTCAGCGGCGTCAGTACGCCACGGCAGGGTAATAACAGTGGGGAAGCGCATGTTCATGTGTGGCATACTACCGGGCAGCGTGAAATAATTAGCGCGAATAATTTAGCAGGAGTTGACGATGTTTGCAGGTTTACCTTCTCTGAGCCACGAGCAACAGCAGAAAGCGGTTGAGCGGATCCAGGAGCTGATGTCCCAGGGGATGAGCAGCGGGCAGGCCATTTCTCAGGTGGCGGAAGAACTTCGCGCCACCCATACCGGCGAGCGGATCGTGGCGCGTTTCGAGGATGAAGATGAAGAGTAACCGGCTTACACAGCCGCGATAATCTTAATCTCTACCTTGTATTCCGGCTTCATCAGCGTGGCCTGTACGGTACAACGTACAGGCGCGTGACCCGCCACCACCCACGCATCCCAGGCTTTGTTCATGGCCGCAAAATCGTCTTTATTCGCCAGGAAAATGGTGGCGTCCAGAATACGCGATTTGTCGCTGCCTAGCTTTTCCAGCACCGCATCGATCTGCGCCAGGGTGTCAGCTGTTTGTTCAAAGGCATCCGCATCCAGATTGGACGGCACGCCAGTGTAATAGAGCGTCTGGTTATGAATGACTACATCAGACCAGCGGGCTTCGGCATCAATGCGCACAATTGTCATAAACGTTTCCTCGTTACTTTCGTCATCAGGCGGCAAGACTGCCATATTGTTTCGTCGTCGTCACTATTTGGGGTGGCACAGGAGAGGATGGGCTGACATAATCCCTGTGCAAAAATACAGTGAGAGAACACCGTGGCAGACGATTTTTCCCCTGAAGGGAAGTTAGCACATGCTATTCCCGGTTTTAAACCGCGTGAACCGCAGCGTCAGATGGCGCATGCCGTCGCTCGCGCCATCGATAAGGCACAGCCGCTGGTGGTCGAGGCCGGAACCGGCACGGGAAAAACCTACGCTTACCTTGCACCGGCGCTGCGCGCGAAAAAGAAGGTGATCATCTCTACCGGCTCGAAGGCGTTGCAGGATCAGCTCTACAGCCGTGATTTGCCGACGGTGGCAAAAGCGCTGAAATACAAAGGGCGGCTGGCGTTGCTGAAAGGGCGCTCCAACTATCTCTGCCTGGAGCGTCTTGAACAGCAGGCGCTGGCGGGCGGCGACCTGCCGGTGCAGACCCTGAGTGATGTGATCATCCTTCGCGCCTGGGCTAACCAGACGGAAGAGGGGGATATCAGCACCTGCGCGAGCGTGGCGGAAGACTCTCCCGCCTGGCCGCTGGTGACCAGCACCAATGACAACTGTCTGGGCAGCGACTGCCCGCTGTATAAAGACTGTTTTGTGGTCAAAGCGCGTAAAACGGCGATGGATGCAGATGTGGTGGTGGTCAACCACCATCTGTTTCTCGCGGATATGGTGGTGAAAGACAGCGGTTTTGGCGAACTTATTCCTGAAGCGGAAGTGATGATCTTCGACGAAGCCCATCAGCTTCCGGATATCGCCAGCCAGTATTTCGGCCAGTCGCTCTCCAGCCGCCAGCTTCTGGATCTGGCGAAAGATTTCACCATTGCTTATCGCACTGAATTAAAAGATACCCAGCAGCTGCAAAAATGTGCCGATCGCCTCGCGCAAAGCGCGCAGGATTTTCGCCTGCAGCTTGGCGAGCCGGGCTACCGCGGCAATTTGCGCGAGCTGCTGGCGGACAATAATATCCAGCGCGCGCTACTGCTGCTGGATGACGCGCTGGAACTCTGTTACGACGTGGCGAAACTGTCGCTTGGCCGTTCTGCGCTGCTGGACGCTGCCTTCGAGCGTGCCACGCTCTATCGCGGGCGGCTGAAACGGCTGAAGGAGATCAACCAGCCGGGGTACAGCTACTGGTATGAATGCACGTCTCGTCATTTCACCCTGGCGCTTACGCCGCTGACGGTGGCAGACAAATTCAAAGAGGTGATGGCGCAAAAACCGGGGAGCTGGATATTTACCTCCGCGACCCTGTCGGTGAATGACGATCTGCACCACTTCACTGAGCGTCTCGGGATTGAACAGGCGGAGTCACTGCTGCTGCCGAGCCCGTTTGATTATGAAAAACAGGCGCTGCTCTGCGTGCCGCGTAATCTGCCGTTACCCAACCAGCCCGGCGCCGCGCGACTGCTGGCAGCCATGCTGAAACCGATGATTGAGGCCAACAATGGCCGCTGCTTTATGCTCTGTACCTCCCACGCCATGATGCGCGATCTGGCTGAACAGTTCCGCGCCACCATGACCTTGCCGGTGCTGCTACAGGGCGAAACCAGCAAAGGGCAACTGTTACAGCAGTTTGTCAGCGCCGGGAATGCGCTTCTGGTGGCAACCAGCAGCTTCTGGGAAGGGGTGGACGTGCGGGGCGATACCCTGTCACTGGTGATTATCGATAAACTTCCCTTTACCTCGCCGGACGATCCGCTGCTCAAAGCGCGAATGGAAGACTGCCGTCTGCGCGGGGGCGATCCTTTCGACGAGGTACAGCTGCCGGACGCGGTGATCACCCTCAAACAGGGGGTAGGACGCCTGATCCGTGACGTGGACGACCGCGGCGTGCTCGTAATCTGTGATAACCGGCTGGTGATGCGCCCCTACGGTGCGACCTTCCTCGCCAGCCTGCCGCCCGCGCCGCGTACGCGGGACATTAAACGCGCGGTTCGCTTCCTGGCCAACCCAACGGCGGAGTAATTTGCCCGGGAGTGTGCTAAGATGCGCGCCATTTTGTGACTGACCATTGCGAGAGCGCGACGACTGATGCGAATTCTGGCTATTGATACCGCTACAGAGGCGTGTTCCGTTGCTCTGTGGAACGACGGTGCTATTTCTGCTCATTTCGAAGAGTGCCCACGAGAACACACCCAACGTATTCTGCCCCTGGTGAAAGCGATTTTGACCCAGGGCAACACCACCTTAACCGACCTCGATGCACTGGCCTTTGGCCGTGGCCCCGGCAGCTTTACGGGTGTACGCATTGGGATCGGTATTGCGCAGGGGCTGGCGCTTGGCGCTGACCTTCCGATGATAGGTGTTTCCACCCTGGCGACGATGGCGCAGGGCGCGTGGCGTATGACCGGTGCTACCCGTGTGCTGGCAGCGATTGATGCCCGCATGGGCGAAGTCTACTGGGCTGAATACACCCGCGACGAGCAGGGCGTGTGGCACGGCGAAGAGACGGAAGCGGTGCTCAAGCCGGAAGCGGTAACCGAACGGTTGCAGAACCTCTCCGGTGAGTGGGCGATGGTAGGGACCGGTTGGGCGGCATGGCCTGACATGGCAAACGGTACCGGCGTAACGCTGGTGGACGGCAACATGCTTCTGCCTGCCGCAGAGGATATGCTTCCTCTGGCCTGCCAGCTGCTCGCAGCAGGAAAAACCGTGGCTGTTGAACATGCCGAGCCGGT
Organism: Enterobacter sp. SENG-6; assembly: GCF_001605945.1. Lineage (NCBI taxonomy): Bacteria > Pseudomonadati > Pseudomonadota > Gammaproteobacteria > Enterobacterales > Enterobacteriaceae > Enterobacter > Enterobacter sp. SENG-6. Next base: position 131,697 of record NZ_LOMM01000033.1, on the reverse strand, counting down.
TTATTTGCGAAACACCGTCGCGTGGAAGAAACTTCCAGGCCGCGAGTGAATCTCAGTAACAGGAACTGAGAAAAAGGAGTCGCATCATGGCGGTTCAGACTAAAGTAGTACGCCTAATTATGGCAGGCGCTGTGGCCATAGCACTGAGCGGATGCGTTTCCGTTCCTGATGCGATTAAGGGCAGTAGCCCTACGCCACAGCAGGATCTGGTTCGCGTGATGAATGCCCCTGAGCTTTACGTCGGTCAGGAAGCGCGCTTCGGCGGGAAGGTGATTGAGGTGCAAAACCAGCAGGGGAAAACCCGGCTGGAGATCGCCACCGTGCCACTGGATAGCGGCGCGCGGCCGATCCTCGGCGAAACCTCGCGCGGGCGCATTTTTGCCGATGTCAGCGGCTTCCTCGACCCGGTTGATTTCCGTGGACAGCTGGTGACCGTCGTCGGGCCGATTACCGGCACGACACAGGGCAAAATCGGCACAACGCCTTACAAATTTATGACCATGCAGGTTAACGGCTACAAACGCTGGCGGCTGACACAGCAGGTGATCATGCCGCCTCAGCCTGTCGATCCGTGGATGTGGGGCCCACACCCGTATCGTTACGGCTACCCCGGCTGGGGCTGGTATAACCCGGGTCCGGCGCAGGTACAGACGATCGTTACTGAGTAACTTACTGTTATTGTTAGAAAAGAGACAGCGGCTCAGCCGCTGTCTCTGTTTTTTTACGGCTAAAACGAAAAAAAAGAGTGACGCGCTTCGCAACCTTAAATCTGGGCAATTAATAAACTGGTACGCTGAGTTAATATAATGTTAACAAACTGTTTATTATCGGGGTTGTGATGACGACGAACACTCAATTCAGAGGTGATGCATTGAACAAGGTTTGGCTTAACCGTTATCCCGCAGATGTGCCTGCGGAGATCAATCCTGACCGTTATCAATCCCTGGTTGAATTATTTGAACACTCGGTAAGGCGTTACGCCGATCAGCCCGCGTTTATCAATATGGGTGAGGTGATGACGTTCCGTAAGCTTGAGGAGCGGAGTCGGGCGTTCGCGGCCTATTTGCAGGAAGGGCTGGGGCTGCAAAAAGGGGATCGCGTCGCGCTGATGATGCCGAACCTGCTGCAATACCCGGTCGCGTTATTTGGTATCCTGCGAGCCGGGATGATTGTCGTCAACGTCAACCCGCTCTACACCCCACGTGAGCTGGAGCATCAGCTGAACGACAGTGGCGCGACCGCAATTGTGATCGTCTCAAACTTTGCCCACACGCTGGAGAAAGTGGTCGACAGAACCCAGGTGAAACACGTCATCCTGACGCGCATGGGGGATCAGCTCTCCACCGCCAAGGGCACACTGGTTAACTTTGTCGTCAAATACATCAAACGTCTGGTACCGAAATACCATCTGCCAGATGCCATCTCCTTCCGCCGCGCGTTGCATGCCGGTTATCGTATGCAATACGTCAAACCAGAAGTGGTGTCAGAGGATCTTGCGTTCCTGCAGTACACCGGGGGGACTACCGGGGTGGCCAAAGGCGCCATGCTAACGCACCGCAATATGCTGGCGAACCTTGAGCAGGTGAATGCGACCTACGGGCCGCTGCTGCATCCGGGCAAAGAGGTGGTCATCACCGCGCTTCCGCTTTATCACATTTTCGCGCTGACCATGAACTGCCTGCTGTTTATTGAGCTGGGCGGTCAGAACGTCCTGATCACCAACCCACGCGACATTCCGGGGCTGGTTAAAGAGCTGGCGAAATACCCGTTCACCGCCATGACCGGGGTCAATACCCTGTTTAACGCGCTGCTTAATAACAAAGAGTTCCAGCAGCTTGATTTCTCCACGCTGCACCTCTCTGCGGGCGGCGGAATGCCGGTTCAGCAGGCGGTGGCCGAGCGCTGGGTGAAACTCACCGGCCAGTATTTACTCGAAGGCTATGGTCTGACCGAATGCGCCCCGCTGGTCAGCGTCAATCCGCATGATATCGACTATCACAGCGGCAGTATCGGCCTGCCCGTACCGTCGACGGAAGCCAAACTGGTGGATGATGACGACAACGAAGTTGCACCGGGCGAGCCGGGTGAACTGTGCGTTAAAGGGCCACAGGTGATGCTGGGCTACTGGCAGCGTCCTGATGCCACCGACGAAATCATCAAAGACGGCTGGCTACACACCGGTGATATCGCGGTGATGGACGAAGAGGGCTTCCTGCGCATTGTCGATCGTAAGAAAGACATGATCCTCGTCTCCGGATTTAACGTCTATCCGAATGAGATCGAAGATGTGGTGATGCAGCATAGCGGCGTGCTTGAAGTTGCCGCGGTTGGCGTACCTTCCGGCAGCAGCGGCGAGGCAGTGAAGATTTTTGTGGTGAAGAAAAACGCCTCTCTTACCGAGGAGGAGCTCATCACGTTCTGCCGCCGTCAGCTCACCGGCTATAAAGTGCCGAAGCTGGTGGAGTTCCGCGATGAGCTGCCGAAATCGAACGTCGGGAAGATATTACGACGAGAATTACGTGACGAAGCCCGTGCCAAAGTGGACAATAAGGCCTGAGCTTCACGCTAATCGCCCAGACGCCGGTTTAGCCGGCGTTTTTTATGGGCGCAAACAAAAGAGAAACCGTTTTGAATTACCAGATGATCACGACCAACGACGAACTGGCTTCGCTGTGCGAAGTGACGCGCGACTTTCCTGCCATCGCCCTGGATACCGAGTTTGTCCGTACCCGGACGTATTATCCGCAGTTGGGTTTGATTCAGATGTACGACGGCAAACACGTGTCGCTGATTGACCCGCTCGGCATTACCGACTGGACGCCGATGCGTGACCTGCTGCTTGATACTGCGGTCACCAAATACCTGCACGCAGGCAGTGAAGATCTGGAAGTCTTTCTGAATACGTTTGGCATCATGCCGCAGCCGCTGATTGACACGCAGATCCTCGCCGCGTTCAGCAATCGTCCGCTTTCATGGGGCTTTGCCGCCATGGTTGAGGAGTACACCGGCCTGACCCTGGATAAAAGTGAATCCCGTACCGACTGGCTGGCGCGCCCGCTCACGGAGCGTCAGCTGGACTACGCTGCGGCAGATGTGTTTTACCTGCTGCCGATTGCCGGACAACTGATGAAAGAGGCAGAAGCCTCCGGCTGGCTGCCTGCTGCACTGGATGAGTGCCGCATGACGCAGCAGCGTCGTCAGGAAATCGCTGACCCGAAAGAGGCCTGGCGCGATATCAGCAACGCGTGGCAGCTGCGTACGCGTCAGCTGGCCTGTCTGCAATTATTAGCCGACTGGCGCCTGCGTAAAGCGCGCGAACGCGATTTGGCCGTTAACTTTGTGGTACGCGAAGAGCACCTGTGGGCGGTCGCACGCTATATGCCAGGCAGCATGGGTGAGCTGGACAGCATTGGGCTTTCAGGCAGCGAAATCCGCTTTCACGGAAAAACGCTGCTCGCGCTGGTGGCCAAAGCGCAGCAGATACCGGATGACGCACTGCCAGAGCCGCTGCTGAATCTGATGGATATGCCGGGCTATCGCAAAGCGTTTAAAGATATTAAAGCGCTGGTGCAGGCTGTGGCGGCAGAAAGCAAACTGAGTGCGGAATTGCTGGCATCACGTCGTCAGATAAACCAGCTTTTGAACTGGCACTGGAAGCTGAAACCGCAGAATGGCTTACCGGAAATGATGGCGGGCTGGCGCGGGGAATTGATGGCCGATCGCCTGAATACGTTGCTGGAAGGGTATCCACGATAATCAATATGCCGGGCGATATACCCGGCATATTCCCCCGGTGGCGCTGCGCTTACCGGGGCTACGAAATCAAAAACTACGGACGCGACTCTTCCGCTTCCGGGAGCGTAACGTTCAGCTCCAGAATCGAAATATCCCCGTCTTTTTGCTCCAGCTGCACGGTGACCATCTCCGGGTCAATCTGCACATATTTGCAGATCACTTCCAGGATGTCCTTGCGTAGCTGCGGCAGGTAGTGAGGCTCGGCGTCGCTACGACGACGCTCCGCAACGATGATTTGCAGTCGTTCTTTTGCGATGTTGGCGGTGTTCTTTTTCCGCGAGAGAAAAAAGTCCAGTAATGCCATAACTTATCCTCCGAACAGGCGTTTGAGGAAACCTTTCTTCTCTTCTTCAATGAAGCGGAAAGGACGTTCTTCTCCCAGCAGACGGTCAACCGTATCCGCATACGCTTTACCGGCATCTGCTGTTGTATCAAGGATCACTGGCTCGCCCTGGTTAGAGGCGCGCAGCACGGACTGGTCTTCCGGGATAACGCCCACCAGTTTAATGCGCAGGATCTCCAGCACGTCTTCCATGCTCAGCATGTCACCTTTGTTTACGCGGCCCGGGTTATAGCGGGTCAGCAGCAGGTGCTCTTTAATCGGGTCTTCGCCATTTTCCGCACGGCGGGATTTGGATGCGAGGATCCCGAGAATGCGGTCAGAGTCACGGACGGATGACACTTCAGGGTTCGTGGTGATGATCGCTTCATCAGCGAAATAGAGCGCCATCAGGGCACCGGTTTCGATACCGGCAGGGGAGTCACAGACAATGAAGTCGAACTCCATTTTTTTCAGCTCATCGAGCACCTTTTCAACCCCTTCGCGGGTCAGGGCGTCTTTGTCACGCGTCTGAGAGGCCGGGAGGATATAAAGGTTCTCGGTGCGCTTGTCTTTAATCAGCGCCTGGTTAAGGGTGGCATCGCCCTGAATCACGTTTACGAAGTCATACACGACGCGACGTTCACAACCCATAATCAGGTCGAGGTTACGCAGACCGATATCGAAATCGATAACGACGGTTTTCTTTCCCTTCTGGGCCAAACCAGTAGCGATGGCCGCGCTGGAGGTGGTCTTGCCAACGCCTCCTTTACCCGAAGTAACAACAATAATGCGTGCCATAGAAATTCCTTGTTAAAAAGGGATCAATTCAACGGTTGAACGGTCAACGCGTCGTCTGCCAGTCGCAGACGAGCCGCTTTGCCATAAAATTCGGCTGGGATCTTGTCGCTCAGCCAATATTCACCTGCGATGGACACCAGTTCCGCAGTCAGGTGAGTACAAAATATTTGTGCGTCCCGATCGCCACTCGCCCCAGCGAGTGCACGCCCACGCATCATACCGTAAACGTGAATATTGCCATCTGCAATCAGCTCAGCGCCAGCGCTGACGTGGCTTGTAACAATTAGATCACAGTTTGGTGCATAAATGCGCTGTCCGGAACGAACCGGCACATCAATCATTCGCGTTTTTGTGAGGGCGGTAACGTTTTGTACCGCAGGTGGGGGCGTTTCAACGGCAACGGGGGCCGCACGTGGGGCTTTTTCTTTGCCTTCGTTCAGAAGAGGCAGTCCCGCACGGTCGATTTCCGCTTTCAGCTCAGTATCTTTACAGCCGCTGATGCCCACAATGCGCAGACCGGTAGAGGAGACGGCCTGCTGGAGTTGTTTCCAGTTAACCGGGGATTCCAGACCGCTGACATTGATAACAACAGGGGCGTGTTTCAGAAAGGCGGGAGCCTGAGCGATTTTGTCTTCTAACGCCTGACGAATAACCTCGGGTTTTGCATCATGCAAATGTACCACTGATAAGGTGAAGCTACTGCCTTTAAGCTCGATGGGCGTGTTTGACATCCTGGCCTTACTCAATTTGCTATTAACCGCAACCACTCGCTGCGATATTCCGAAGAGTATCAGGCATGTTATAGTCAGGAGTATATTGAGGCAAGCAACCACCTATGAATTCAGAGTAAAAACATGTTTTGTGTGATCTACAGAAGTACAAGCCGCGACCAGACCTATCTTTATGTCGAAAAGAAAGACGATTTTTCCCGCGTGCCAGAAGAATTAATGAAGAGCTTTGGCCGACCTCAGCTGGCGATGCTGCTGCCGCTCGACGGTCGTAAGAAACTGGTTAACGCCGATCTGGAAAAAGTTAAAACGGCCTTAACGGAGCAAGGCTATTATTTACAGCTTCCGCCACCTCCCGAGAATTTATTAAAACAGCATCTTGAGGCGACCGGTAAAAAATAGCCTCACCTGTTTTCGGGCATAACACATCAACCGTTTAGGGGTCGACCATGTATCAACATCATAACTGGCAAGGTGCATTACTGGATTATCCCGTCAGCAAAGTGGTTTGCGTGGGCAGCAATTATGCCAAACACATTCAGGAGATGGGCAGCGCGACGCCAGAAGAGCCGGTGCTGTTCATTAAGCCGGAAACCGCGCTTTGCGATATCCGCCAGCCGCTGGCACTGCCGCAGGGACTGGGTTCAGTGCATCATGAAGTGGAGCTGGCGGTGCTGATTGGCGCGACGCTACGCCAGGCCTCCGAAGAGCATGTGCAAAAAGCTATCGCCGGTTACGGCGTGGCGCTGGATCTGACGCTGCGTGAGGTACAGGGAAAGCTGAAGAAAGCAGGGCAGCCGTGGGAAAAAGCCAAAGGCTTTGATAATGCCTGCCCGATCTCGGGTTTTGTTCCGGTCGGCGAATTTACCGGCGATCCACAGAACACGTCCCTCAGCCTGAAAGTGAACGGTGAGATCCGCCAGCAGGGCACCACGGCAGATATGATCCATAAGATCGTGCCGCTGATTGCCTATATGAGCCGCTTCTTTACCCTTAAGCCGGGGGATGTGATCCTGACCGGTACGCCAGAAGGTGTCGGCCCTCTTAACGGTGGAGACGAACTGGAAGTGAGCTTTAACGGCCTGTCACTGAAAACCCGCGTGCTGTAAACGCATTTTGCCGCCCCTCAGGGCGGCAAAACTTGCATCAACGTGCCAGACTCGTTATAAGGTGCGCTTTCTTTTGACGTGTGGACATCCTGATGAACGACATCCCTTTCTGGCAGCGCAAAACTCTCGACGAAATGACAGACGTGGAGTGGGAGTCGTTATGTGACGGCTGCGGGCAGTGCTGCCTGCATAAGCTCATGGATGAAGACACTGATGAAATCTATTTCACCAACGTTGCCTGTAAGCAGTTAAACATCAAAACCTGCCAGTGCCGCAACTACGAGCGCCGCTTCGAGTTCGAGCCGGACTGCATTAAGCTCACCCGTGAGAACCTGCCGACGTTTGAATGGCTGCCGCATACCTGTGCGTATCGCCTGCTGGCGGAGGGGAAGGATCTGCCGACATGGCACCCCTTGCTGACCGGCTCTAAAGCGGCCATGCACGGCGAGCGTATCTCTGTGCGTCACATCGCGGTGAAAGAGTCCGAGGTGCGGGACTGGGAAGACCACATTATGAATCACCCGACCCGGTGATAAATAAAAACCCGCCGAGGCGGGTTTTTATTGGGGTGCGGCCTGATGCCCTCACCCCAATCCTCTCCCACGGGAGAGGGCGCAAAAACTAAAAACGGCAACTATCGTTGCCGTTTTGCTTTTACCTTCCGAACAGATCGCGCTTCTTCGGCTTAAACGGCTGAGCAATCAGCACCAGCAGCGCCACGACGAAGTAGGCCACAAAAATGCCCACCAGCCACTGCGGCATCTCCAGCGACAGGAATTCCCACTGACGTACAGAGCAGTCACCGGAGGCGACAAACACCTGCGGCAGCCATTTATCCAGCGGCAACCAGCTCGGGAAGCGGGCAGCGAAATCACAGGTCATGAACGGCGACGGGTGCAGCTGCATCATGGTGTGCTGCCAGGAAAGCTCAATCCCTTTCCAGGCGCTGTACAGCCAGACCGCGATAGCGACGTAACGGAGCGGTGTTTTAGGTGCAATCGCACCCAACAGACCCGCGCCCATGACGCCAAACAGCGCGCAGCGCTCGTAGATACAGAGCACGCAGGGTTTGAGTCCCATCACATGCTGGAACCACAGCGCGACCATTTCCAGCGCAAAGGCGGTCAGGGCCATTAACAACCATGCTCCGCGACCGCGGGAGCACTGGTTTAAAAATCTCAACATAATCATTTCCCTGGAACATGCTTAGAAAGCGCAGTGTAAACGAATTTTAATGCGCCGCAAGTATACCCGCTTGTATCAGCCATTGCGTACAGGGAATGAGGGTAATTTTGACGCAAAGCAATCCCACAATGGTGAGCACCAGCGTATAGGGCAGCGCCATCCAGACCATCTTTCCATAAGAAAGACGTATGAGTGGCGCGAGGGTCGAGGTCAGCAGGAACAGGAACGCGGCCTGTCCGTTTGGCGTCGCCACCGACGGCAGATTGGTGCCGGTATTAATGGCAACCGCCAGCAGCTCGAACTGCCCGGCGTTGATAATGCCTTCTTCCATCGCCGCTTTGGCTTCATTGATGTAGACCGTGCCGACAAAAACGTTATCGGAGATGGACGACAGCAGGCCGTTGAACAGATAGAAGAGCGACAGCTGCGCGTCGGGCGCCGCCTGCAGTACAAAAGTAATAATCGGGGCGAACAGGTGTTGGTCGATAATCACCGCCACCACCGCAAAGAAGACCGCCAGCAGCGCGGTAAACGGCAGGGCTTCGGTAAAGGCTTTACCGATAGCATGTTCATCCGTTACCCCGCTAAAGGTCGTCGCAAGAATAATAACCGAGAGACCAATCAGCCCGACTTCGGCAAGATGGAAAGCCAGCGCGACGATAAGCCAGAGACCGATGATCCCCTGCGCAATCAGACGCAGCGTCTCCTGGCGCGTGCGCTGCGTACGGTTCTGCTCGTCAAATTTATGCAGCTCTTTGCGAACTGGCTCAGGCAACTGCGCACCGTAGCCGAAAACGTTGAATTTCTCGACCAGGATACAGGTCGCTAACCCGCAGACGAACACGGGCAGGCTGACCGGGGCCATGCGCAGGAAAAACTCGCCAAAATGCCACTCAGCCGCTTTGGCGATGATCAGGTTTTGCGGTTCACCAACCATGGTCATCACGCCACCTAATGCGGTACCGACGCCCGCGTGCATCATCAGGCTGCGCAGAAACGCGCGGAACTGTTCCAGCACCTCACGGTTATGCGCCTCGACGTGGCTGTCGTCCTGCAAATCCTCGCCCGGACGGGACGATGCCACGCGGTGATAAATGCCGTAAAACCCGACGGCAACGCTGATGACCACCGCCACGACGGTTAGCGCATCCAGGAAGGCCGAAAGGAATGCGGCAGCAAGGCAGAACGCCAGCGACAGCATCGTTTTAGACGGAATGCTGAGCAACAGGCGGGTGAAGATAAACAGCAGCAGCTGTTTCATAAAGTAGATACCGGCCACCATGAAGATCAGCAGCAGAAGCACTTCCAGGTTGGATGCCAGCTCGGCTTTGACATGCTCTGCGCTCGTCATACCGATAACCACGGCTTCAAAAGCCAGCAAACCACCCGGCAGCAGGGGATAACATTTCAGCGCCATGGCCAGGGTGAAGATAAACTCCGCCACCAGCAGCCACCCGGCGACGAACGGAGCGATACTAAAAATAATGGGATTAACAACCAGGAAAACCAGAAGTATCAGTTTGTACCAGTCAGGAGACTGGCCTAAAAAATTGCGCCACAGCGCGCGCCCAAAAGAAATTTCCACAACAGACGTCCTTCCCCGTCAGGTAAAACAAAACATCAGTATACGCAAAAAACGCGGGGCAGAGGCGGATAAGCGTGTATTGTAAATTTCACGAAAATAAAACAGCGATCCCTCTTTTCTCTCTTTCACGCGCTACCTGCCACTGCATGCCTCTGGTATGATGAGTGCAATTTGCAAAAGCTGTGTAATGGAAATCTCACTATGGTCATTAAGGCGCAGAGCCCGGCGGGTTTCGCGGAAGAGTACATCATTGAAAGCATCTGGAATAATCGCTTCCCTGCGGGATCCATTCTTCCGGCTGAACGCGAACTCTCTGAACTGATTGGCGTCACTCGCACCACGCTGCGTGAAGTGCTCCAGCGACTGGCACGCGATGGCTGGTTGACGATCCAGCACGGTAAGCCAACGAAAGTAAACAACTTCTGGGAAACTTCCGGGCTGAACATTCTTGAAACGCTGGCGCGCCTCGATCACGAAAGCGTGCCACAGCTGATTGATAATCTGCTCTCGGTGCGTACCAACATTGCGACAATCTTTATTCGTACCGCTTTTCGTCAGCATCCGGAAGACGCGCTGCAGGTGCTTGCCAGCGCGAACGAAGTGGAAGATCACGCGGATGCCTTTGCCACGCTCGATTACAACGTTTTCCGCGGACTGGCGTTTGCCTCCGGTAACCCGGTGTACGGTCTGATCCTGAACGGCATGAAAGGGCTGTATACCCGTATCGGTCGCCACTACTTTGCCAACCCTGAGGCGCGCAGCCTGGCGCTGGGCTTCTACCATAAGCTCAGCAAGCTCTGTACTGAAGGCCTGCACGATCAGGTGTATGAAACGGTGCGCCGCTACGGCCACGATTCCGGTGAAATCTGGCACCGGATGCAGAAAACACTGCCGGGTGATTTAGCCATTCAGGGCCGCTGAAATAAAAAACCTCTCAAGTGAGAGGTTTTTTTTCGCCCGGTGGCGCTTCGCTTACCGGGCCTACAAAACCCGGCAAAAACCATTACAACGTATTCAACCGCGCCGGGCAACGTTCCAGCAGCTCCACGCTGCCATCTTCATTCTGCTGCTCCAGCAGCACATCAAAGCCCCACAGGCGATGCACATGCTTCAGCACCTCTTTGCGTCCTTTATCCAGCGGCGCCCGGTTGTGCGGAATATAGCGCAGCGTCAGGGAGCGATCGCCGCGTAAATCCACGTTCCATACCTGAATGTTGGGTTCAAGGTTGCTCAGGTTGTACTGGGAGGAGAGGCGAGAGCGGATCTCTCGGTAACCTTCCTCGTTATGGATCGCCGAAATCTCCAGGTAGTTATTGCGGTCGTCATCCAGCACGGTGAAGAAGCGGAAATCACGCATGATCTTCGGCGACATAAACTGGCTGATGAAGCTCTCATCCTTAAAGTCACGCATCGCGAAATGCAGCGTTTCCAGCCAGTCAGAGCCGGCGATATCCGGGAACCAGTATTTATCTTCTTCCGTTGGCGACTGGCAGATGCGTTTAATGTCCTGGAACATCGCAAAGCCGAGCGCGTACGGGTTAATGCCGCTATACCACGGGCTGTTGTAAGGCGGCTGGAACACCACGTTTGTATGGCTGTGCAGGAACTCCATCATGAACCGCTCGGTGACTTTCCCTTCATCGTACAGATGGTTAAGGATGGTGTAATGCCAGAAGGTGGCCCAGCCTTCGTTCATCACCTGGGTCTGTTTCTGCGGATAGAAATACTGGCTGACCTTACGCACGATGCGCAGGATCTCACGCTGCCACGGCTCCAGCAGCGGCGCGTTTTTCTCCATAAAATAGAGCAGGTTTTCCTGCGGCTCAGACGGGTAGCGACGCGCTTCGGCAACCGCTTTCTCTTCTTCACGTTTCGGCAGGGTGCGCCACAGCATATTCACCTGGCTTTGCAGATACTCTTCGCGGCTTTTCTGCCGCGCTTTCTCCTCCTGAAGGGAGATTTTCTGTGGACGTTTGTAGCGATCAACGCCGTAGTTCATCAGCGCGTGACAGGAGTCGAGCAGTTTCTCCACTTCGTCCACGCCGTAGCGCTCTTCGCAGTCGGTAATGTACTTACGCGCGAAGATCAGGTAATCGACAATCGAGCTGGCATCCGTCCAGCTGCGGAACAGGTAGTTATTCTTGAAGAACGAGTTATGCCCGTAGCAGGCATGCGCCATCACCAGCGCCTGCATGGTAATGGTGTTCTCTTCCATCAGGTAGGCGATACACGGATTGGAGTTGATCACGATCTCATACGCCAGCCCCTGCTGGCCGTGCTTATATAAGCGCTCCGTTTCAATGAATTTTTTACCAAACGACCAGTGCGGATAATTGATCGGCATCCCGACGCTGGAGTAGGCGTCCATCATCTGCTCGGACGTAATGACTTCAATCTGATGGGGATAGGTATCCAGACGATACAGTTTTGCCACCCGGTCGATTTCGGCGAGATAGACATCCAGCAACTCGAAGGTCCAGTCGGGTCCATCGCTCAGACGTGTGCTGTCCTTATTCAGGGAATCAATAGTAGCCATTAGCGCGCCCTCGTTGTGGGAGCTCTCTCTGTCTGGAGAGCCTCCTGATAAGCATAGATCACCGTGTTAAAAAGCGTGCTGGAGCAGAAATTTTTTCTTTGCGATTTCCCGTTTTTGATGCGGCAAAAAAAGCGGTCTTCACAGAATTTTATACTGGTTAAAAATAACGCGCAGCAGGAGATCCCAAATTCGCCTCATCCCCTGATGCTGGGGGATGTGTGAGGTAAGTCACCATAAAAAAGTCGTATGTTGAATAATATTTTCAACTAGGTTATCAATCTGTAATTAGAAGATTGTTCTTTTGCACATATGGAGTGGCTATGCGTGTTGTCATACTGGGAAGTGGTGTCGTTGGCGTAACCAGCGCCTGGTATTTAAGTCAGGCGGGACATGACGTGACCGTTATCGATCGTGAGTCAGGGCCTGCGCTGGAAACCAGTGCGGCGAACGCCGGACAGATCTCTCCGGGCTATGCCGCGCCGTGGGCGGCACCCGGCGTTCCGCTGAAGGCAATTAAGTGGATGTTCCAGCGCCATGCGCCGCTGGCCATCAGCCTCGACGGCACCCAGTTCCAGCTGAAGTGGATGTGGCAGATGCTGCGCAACTGCGACACCCGGCACTATATGGAAAACAAAGGTCGGATGGTGCGTCTGGCGGAATACAGCCGTGACTGCCTGAAAGCACTGCGCGCCTCCACCGGTATTGAGTACGAAGGTCGCCAGGGCGGCACGCTGCAACTGTTCCGCACGGCGCAACAGTATGAAAACGCCACCCGTGATATTGCCGTGCTGGAAGATGCGGGCGTACCGTATCAACTGCTCGAAGCCAGCCAGCTTGGGCAGGTTGAACCGGCGCTGGCAGAAGTGTCGCACAAGCTGACGGGCGGCCTGCGTTTGCCGAATGATGAAACCGGTGACTGCCAGCTGTTTACGCAGCGTCTCGCGCAGATGTGCGAGCAGGCGGGGGTGAAATTCCGCTTTAATACCGCGGTCGACAAACTGCTGTCTGAAGGCGGCAGTATCTACGGCGTGAAGTGTGGCGATGAAGTCATTAAAGCGGATGCCTACGTCATGGCGTTTGGCTCCTATTCCACCGCGATGCTGAAGGGCATTCTCGACATTCCGGTTTACCCGCTGAAGGGCTACTCCCTGACCATTCCGGTAAAAGAGGACAGCGGGGCGCCAGTTTCCACCATTCTGGATGAAACCTACAAAATCGCCATTACCCGCTTTGATAACCGCATCCGCGTTGGCGGGATGGCGGAGATTGTCGGCTTTAACACCGAGCTGCTGAAGCCGCGCCGTGAAACTCTGGAGATGGTGGTTGGCGACCTGTTCCCGCGTGGCGGTTTTGTCGAGCAGGCAACCTTCTGGACCGGGCTGCGTCCAATGACGCCAGACGGCACGCCAATTGTTGGCCGTACGCCGTTCAAAAACCTGTGGACCAATACCGGCCACGGTACGCTTGGCTGGACAATGGCCTGCGGCTCAGGCCAGCTGCTTAGCGATTTGATATCCGGGCGCACGCCGGCAATTCCGTTTGACGATTTAAGTGCCGCACGCTATCAATCGGGGTTTACCCCTTCGCGTCCACAGCACCTGCACGGCGCGCATAACTAAGGAGTTGTCATGTCCCGTCCTGTTCTGGCTCAGCTCGATTTGCAGGCCCTGAAGGATAACCTGCAAATTGTTCGCCGGGCGGCGCCAGGTTCACGCGTCTGGTCGGTGGTGAAAGCCAATGCCTACGGCCACGGTATCGATCGTATCTGGAGTGCGCTCAGCGCCACCGACGGTTTTGCGTTACTGAATCTGGAAGAGGCCATTCTGCTGCGCGAGCGCGGCTGGAAAGGGCCCATTCTGTTGCTTGAGGGGTTCTTCCACGCCGACGATCTGCCGCTGCTGGATAAGTACCGGCTGACCACCAGCGTTCACAGCAACTGGCAAATTAAAGCGATTCAGGATGCAAAACTGCATGCGCCGCTGGATATTTATCTCAAGGTGAACAGCGGTATGAACCGCCTGGGCTTCCAGCCTGAGCGGGTCCATACGGTATGGCAACAGTTGCGCGCCCTGAAGAACGTGGGCGAAATGACGCTGATGGCGCATTTTGCCGATGCGGAAAAACCGGACGGCATTGCCGATGCGATGGTACGCATTGAGCAGGCGGCAGAAGGACTGGATTGCCCACGTTCGCTCTCCAACTCAGCGGCCACGCTGTGGCATCCTGAGGCGCATTATAACTGGGTGCGTCCTGGCATTGTCCTTTATGGCGCCTCTCCCTCAGGCCAGTGGCAGGATATCGCCAACAGTGGCCTTAAGCCGGTGATGACCCTGCGCAGCGAAATCATCGGTGTGCAGACGCTGAAGGCCGGCGACACGGTGGGCTACGGCAGCCGTTACCGGGCGACGGGCGAGCAACGGATTGGTATTGTGGCGGGTGGTTATGCTGACGGCTACCCGCGTATCGCGCCGAGCGGCACGCCAGTCTGGGTAGACGGGGTGCGTACGGGAACGGTGGGCACCGTCTCCATGGATATGCTGGCCGTTGATCTCACGCCATGTCCGCAGGCGGGCATTGGTTCCCCGGTCGAGCTGTGGGGTAACGAAGTCAAAATTGATGACGTGGCTGCCGCGGCGGGGACGGTAGGGTATGAACTGATGTGCGCGCTAGCCCCAAGAGTGCCGGTTGTGACGGTGTAACGTGTCTGTGTGCCGGGTAAGCGTTAGCGCCACCCGGCAAAAAACCACTACTCCACGTCCTCTTCCATCGGCCGCAAACCGACTTTCCGCACTGCGTTATCTTCTTTCTCTGCTACGGTCCAGATCATCCCGGCAAACTCCACCTGGTCACCCACAACCGGGGCCGCACCAAGGCGCTGCTGGATGATTTCGCCCAGCGTTTGCTGGTTATCGTCGCCTTCAGCACCTTCATCCAGCCCATAAATCAGGGCCACGTCCGCAAACCTGGCGCTGGCTTCCAGAATAAAATCGCCGAAGAAACGCTGATCCAGCGCCACCGGAGGCGACTGGCTGAACAGTTTACCCAGGGCGGGCAGGTCCCGCTCGCGGCCAATCACACACAGAATATCGCCTTCGCGTAGCCGGGTGCTGCCGGTAGGGTGCAGCAGGACATTATCGCGGAACAGGGCGGCAATTCGCGTTTCCGCAGGCATGTGCAAATCGCGCAGCGATGCCCCCACGCACCATTTATCGGCGCTGAGCTGGTAAACAAACTGTTCCCACGGGTTTTCCGGGTGAATATCCAGCCCCACGCGAGACACCGGCCAGCCCACGGGAGGAACCACCACTTTGGCTTTTTTCGCCGCCCACCCGAGCGAGGTTCCCTGGAACAGCAGCGAGATCAGCACCACGAAGAAGGCGACATTAAAGAACAGCCGTGCGTTGTCCAGCCCGGCCATCATCGGGAAGACGGCCAGGATAATCGGCACCGCGCCGCGCAGCCCCACCCAGCTGATAAAGACGCGTTCGCGCAGGTTGAAGCCGCGAAACGGCAGCAGACCGGCAAACACCGACAGGGGACGGGCGAAGAAGATCATCCATGCCGATAAAATCAGTGCCGGAACGGCAATCGGCAGCAGGTCTGACGGCGTCACCAGCAGACCCAGCACCAGGAACATCCCGATTTGCGCCAGCCAGGCCAGTCCGTCGAAGTTCTGCAAAATGGCGTGACGGTTACGAATAGGGCGATTGCCCAGCAGGAAACCGCAGAGATAAACCGCGAGGATCCCACTGCCGTTCAGCGCAGTGGTGACGGCAAAAATCAGAATGCCGCCGCTCAGGGCAAGCAGCGGGTAGAGCCCCGAAGGCAGCGATATCCGGTTGATCGTCTGCTGAAGCAGGTAACCCCCGGCCAGGCCGAGCGCAATCCCCAGGCCGAACTGCTGCAGGATATGCAGGACAAACATCCAGCTTAAGCCTGTTTCATGCTGCTGGATCATCTCTATCAGCGTGATGGTGAGAAATACCGCCATCGGATCGTTACTGCCGGATTCAATCTCAAGCGTGGACCCGACGCGTTCGTTCAACCCTTTGCCCCCCAGCAGGGAAAACACCGCCGCCGCGTCGGTTGAGCCGACAATCGCGCCAATCAGTAAACCTTCCATCAGATCGAGATGGAACAGCCACGCCGCCATCATGCCGGTCAGACCGGAGGTAATTAACACCCCGACCGTCGCCAGCGACAGGGCAGGCCCCAGCGCCACGCGAAATGAGCTCGCCTGGGTGCGCATCCCGCCGTCGAGCAGGATCACCGCCAGCGCAAGGTTACTGATCATGTAAGCGAAAGGGTAGTTATCGAAAGGAATACCGCCGATACCATCGACACCCGCCAGCATGCCGATGGCAAGGAAAATAACAAGAATAGGTATGCCGAGACGCGATGAAAATGAACTTAATAAAATACTACAGGTTACGAGCACAGAACCCAGAATGAAAAGACTGATTATCGCTGTGGCATCCAATGTTGTCTTACTCCCACCTCAATGTTAATGCTGTTACTAAAACCCTAACATATTAACGACGGAAACAGCGGTTTATTGAGGGGGATTAACGGCTTTTTTATGCCTTTAAGACCGGATGACCCCCAATCGTTAACCGACTGCCCGTTTCATCATGCTTCAGGATGGCCTGCGCGCCTAACGCCAGGGTGACGGTTTGCTGCTCGTGGCCGAAGTCCAGCCCGGTAATAACAGGAATATCAAGGCGTGAGCGGATGAAATCGACCATCGTTTCCAGCGAGTATCCTGCGTCATAGTCATTCGGTGCGGCACCGGTAAAACTGCCAAGAATAACCGCGGATTGACGTTCCAGAATACCGGCGTAATACAGCTGCAATAACATGCGCTCGACGCGGAACGGATGTTCATTGATATCTTCCAGCACCAGAATGCCGCCGTCAATTTGCGGCAGCCATGGCGTTCCAATGAGCGACACCAGCATTGCCAGATTTCCGCCCCAGAGTTGTCCTTCACACGACCAGTGCGGCCCGTTGCCCTGCCACACAACGCTGTAGGTCGGGTTTTTCAGGGCGCGCCAGAAGTGTTCCACCGTAAATGGGTCAAGCTCGGGTGCCCCGAAATTACCGGCCAGCATCGGGCCGCTGAAGGTCACCACGTTATGCAGCGCGAGTAGCCCGAGCTGGATTACGGTAAAGTCGCTGTGGCCGCAGATAAGCAGCGGATCCTGCTGCTGACGCTTTGCCAGCCCTTGCCAGTCAATACTCTCCAGCAACCGGCTCGCACCATAGCCGCCGCGCACCGCCAGCACGATATTGTTCTCACCCTGCAGGTTCACCAGGCTGTTGATATCATTCAGCCTTTGCGCTTCCGTACCGGCAAAACGCTGCTGGCGGCGGGGGATAATTGTCTGATTTTCTACCGGGTAACCGAGTTCCAGTAAGCGCTCAACGCCCCGCTGTGCCGCCTCCTGGTTGATGCAGTACCCGGACGGCGCGATAAGATGAAACTGAGACATGGCAATTCCTTGCTGAATGAGAATCTAATTGTCTATATCATGCCGCTTATACGTTGCCTGCTTCAAGGGCGATGACCGGCTATAAGGATAGATGACGTGAAATTGAGATGGTTTGCTTTTTTGATTGTGTTGCTGGCTGGCTGTAGTTCAAAACATGACTATCAAAACCCGGCATGGAACCCGGAAGTGCCTGTAAAACGGGCCATGCAGTGGATGCCGATCAGTGAACAGGCAGGCAAGGCCTGGGGCGTCAGCCCGCGACTGATCACGGCGATCATTGCCGTGGAATCCGGCGGTAACCCAACGCTTGTCAGCAAATCTAACGCCGTGGGGCTGATGCAGCTTAAGGCCTCAACCGCAGGGAGAGAGGTCTACCGCTATATGGGCTGGCGTGGTCAGCCGTCAACCAGCGAGCTGAAAAACCCGGAACGCAACATCTCCATGGGCACGGCCTATTTGAGCATTCTGGAACACGGCGTGCTGAAGGGAATCGAGGATCCTGAAGTGATGCAGTATGCGCTGGTGGTCTCTTACGTGAACGGCGCGGGTGCGCTGCTCAGGACGTTCTCATCGGACCGTAAAGAGGCGATAGAAGAGATCAACGACATGGACAAAGACGAGTTCTTTGAACATGTGGTGAAAAATCATCCGGCACCACAGGCTCCGCGTTATATCTGGAAAGTTCAGAAAGCAATGGATGCCATGTAAAGCCGTTGTCGGGCGGCCTGTGTGCTGCCCGGCTCCTGTCACAACACTTTATTCGCCCGCTCCCGCGCCTCTCGCTCCAGAGAATAGATAATCCGCTGCAGTTCACGCTCTGCGCCCGGCCCGACGTTCAGGAAGCGGAAGCTCAGACGCGGTGTGACGATCGTTTCATTTTTGCTGTCGACCACCTTACGCTCGCTGATGGCGATCAGCTGCGCATCAAAGTAAAAACGCCCCCAGCCTCCCATATCCAGTTCGATTTGGGTAAATCGCATGCCTTCTACCAGTCCGTCAGGCTTTGGCGTATCCATCAGCGCACCCATGCCGCCCAGGGATAGGTCAAAAAGGCGAAAGCGGATCTCTTTTTTGTCCGGCATTTTGGCCTTACCAAAATAGGCAGGGTGAAGCGGGGCACTGATACGAAAATATTCACGGCGCTGAACAAACCAGAGGTTGGCCGGCAGCGGGGTGACAAATGCCGGAAGACCACCGTATTCGCTCAACTCCAGGCGCGGCAGGACAAATTCCACTTTTGCGCCGTGCGTTTCTGCCATCACCGAGATTTTCTCCGCCCGCAGCGCGGCGCGGTTTTCATGCTCCTGGCTGCCCAGGTCGATGACCAGCCTCTCTGCAGAAGCATCCAGGATCTTGCTGATGAACTGATTGTTTGACCAGCTGATGCGCAGCGGCACCTCGCCTTTTTGCAGGTCGCGCAATACCCCTAATACAGCCAGCGGATTTTGCTTCAGGAACTGCTCACTGTAATTACTCACGCCGGATGGCTCCTTGATAAATGACAGACTGTCTCTGCGTTATCGGCAGCGTGAAACGAAACTTAATACAAACCGGTGAGTTTTTTTCGCAGCACAGAGAAGTTAAGTCGGTGAGATGAAATCGGTTTTACCGTGATGACCTATACTTACGTTACCTGCGCGGAGGGTTTTCTGCGCATGCGTTAAACCTGCAAGAGGGCATCGCTATGGGTATTATCGCGTGGATCATCTTTGGTCTTATTGCCGGGGCTATCGCTAAACTCATCATGCCGGGAAATGATGGCGGCGGCTTTATATTGACCTGTGTTCTTGGGGTTGTTGGTGCGGTTGTCGGCGGCTGGCTGGCGACCATGTTTGGCTTTGGGGGCGACATCAGTGGATTCGACCTGCACAGTTTCCTTGTGGCTGTGGTGGGCGCCATTGTTGTCCTGGGCATATTCAGGTTGCTCCGACGGGCATAGATGACACAAAACGGCTCTCGCGACAGGGCCGTTTTTTTTGTCGTGATATTGATTTGCTAATCGAAATGATAATAATTGTCGTTCCTAGTTACATATAATCACAAGACGACATTATGAACACCTCACGTTTTGCAGTATGCGCGTTGGCAGGAGCTGTGACGCTGGCATTACAGGCACAGGCATTTGCTGAAGAATCCACCATTCTTGTCACCGGTTCTGAGCAGGGTAGCGTTCTCCCCGCATGGACAAACAGCGCAACCAAATCGGCCGTTGCCGAAAGTAAAACGCCGCAGGTGATCGATACCGTCTCTGCGCAGCAGATCGCGCAACGCCATGCCAACTCCGTGAACGAAATCCTGCGCTATGTTCCGGGCGTTTCGACAGAGCTGCGTGGCAATACCACCTACATGAGCGAATATAAAATCCGTGGTTTTTCCGTTGACCAGGAGTTCTACAACGGACTGCAACTGCCGTATAACGTCACCGGAAATACCAAAGCGCGCATCGATCCACTGCTGATTGAAAGCGTTGATATCCTCAAAGGGCCATCTTCTGTGCTCTACGGCGGTGGCTCCCCGGGGGGGCTGGTGAATATTCAGGGTAAAAAGCCACAAAAAACCGCCCATACCGAGTTGGGTTTCAACACCGGCAATCGCAATCTGAAGGAGGGTTATCTCGACTCGACCGGACAAATTGCCGACAGCGACTGGAACTACCGCCTGCTGGGCAAAGCCACGGAAAATGACGATCAGCCCCATACCACGCGCTATGAAAATTATCTGGTTGCCCCGTCCGTGACCTGGGAGCCGGACAGCAAAACGCGTCTTACGGTTGATGCACTGGCGCAAAACTCCCCGAGCCTGTCTCCATCCAACCCGTTGCCGCTTGCTTATCTGCGCTCGAAATATGCCGACCGCCGGGATTATGCCGGGGATGAGTGGAGCGGTTTCAAACAGCGTCAGTGGATGCTGGGCTACAGCTTTGAACATGAGTTTGACAGTGGCTGGGGCTTTAACCAGAAGGCACGGTACTTTGATGTCGACACCCACCAGCGCAGCGTTTATGCCACGGGGACGGGGAGCGCGGTCTACCAGCTTAACCGGTTTGCTTACACCACGGATGAAGATCTGAAGAGCTTCAACATCGATAACCAGGTAACCAAAACCGTGGCGCTGGGAGAGTGGAAACACCACCTGTTGGCCGGGTTTGACTATCAAAAGATGGACTCTCACTTCTACTACCGTTATGCCTCAACAACGCCTGGCATCGATATGCGAAATCCTGACTATTCGCAGATCAATGAACGCGATCTCGGGTTGTATACGGGGCAGAAAAATCGTCTGAGCTATCAGCAAAACGGCTATTACCTGCAGGATCAGGTGGAGTTTGGCGGTTTAAATCTGCTGGCCAGCCTGCGTTATGACGATTACCGCTCGGTAACCACCAATTATATGCAGAATGGCGACAAGGCGTGGGTCTCGCAGGACCGCGTGACCAAACGCCTGGGCGCGCTTTACGCGTTTGAGAATGGGCTGTCACCGTTCATCAGCTACTCCGAAGGGTTTGCCCCGGTGTCGCCGCAGGGTACGCTCACGGCTAAAAACGTGAAGCCAACCACCAGCAAGCAGGTGGAAGGCGGGGTAAAATACCTGCTGGCGGATTACGCCACAACCTTTACCGCCTCGGTATTTAATATCCGTCAGAAAAATGTCGTCACCTCCGATCCAGGGTTCCTGAATTACAGCCAGACCGGAGAAGTGGAATCTAAAGGGGCTGAGCTCTCAATCGTCAGCCGCCCAGCGGATAACGTGACCCTGATTGCCAACTATGCCTACACCCATCTGATCAATACCGAAGATGACAAATACCAGGGCAAACGGCCAACGCAGGTGCCGGAGAACGCGTTCAACCTGTGGGGGGATTACACCTTTGACAACACGCCGCTGAGAGGGCTGATGCTGGGGGCAGGGGCGCGCTACACCGGTCCAATGGAAATTTCACCGAACAACGATGCGGGCAAACTGGGCGGCACCATGCAGTACGATCTGGCGGCCTCCTATCGTATGGGGGAAATCCTGCCGTCGCTGGAGGGATTGACGCTGAAAGCCAGCGCGCAAAACATCACCAACAAAGAGACGCTGACCTGCTACGACGCGACAAACTGCTGGATTGGGCGTGACCGGACGTATCAGTTGGGGGCGAGCTACAGCTTCTGATTACTGTTTCCCTCTCCCGCAGGGAATGCAGGCCGGGTAGGCGTTAGCGCCCCCCGGCATTGTTCGCCTACTGCGCCGTACTTTTCACCGGCGCAGCCTCATCATTCGCCGCAGGCTGATTCTGCGGCACGCTGTCACACGGTTTCTCTTTCGGACAGACCAGATCCAGCATCTTCAGCGTCACGCCGTTGCTCCAGCCGAATCCATCCTGTAGCGGATACTCACCGCCGCCGCCGCCCGTACCGGTGGAGGAGACATCATATTTCTCCACCAGTTTCTGCTCGCGATCGTAGGTATGCTGAACATTTTTCAGGAAGCGCCAGGTGACATCCATCGCAACCTTGTCCTGTCCATAATTCTGCAATCCTTCCGTGGCTACCCACTGCAGTGGCGCCCAGCCATTGGGGGCGTCCCACTGCTGGCCGCTGTTCACGGTGGTGGTGGTGATGCCGCCCGGTTTCAGCAGACGTGAGGACGTCGCTGCAGCCACTTTATCCGCGCGATCCTGTGCCGCGGCCTTCACATACAGCGGGAAGAGCGCTGCAGCCGTGAGCTGATTACGCACCTTCTTACTCTTCAGGTCGTAATCCGCATACCATCCCTCTTTATCGTTCCACAGATACTTCTCCATCGCCTTCTGGCGCGCCGTGGCCAGGGCTTCATATTTGCTCGCGCTGGCGGCATCGCCGCTCTCCTGGCTTGCCCGGGCGAGCAGTTTTTCCATCTTGAACATCAGGGCGTTCAGATCCACCGGCACAATACTGGTGGTGCGGATGGTGCCCAGCTTTTGCGGATCGTCCATCCAGCGGGAACTGAAGTCCCAGCCTGAGGCCGCCGCAGAGCGCAAATCGCGGTAGATTTCGGTTGCCGGGCGGTTAGGGTTGCTTTTGGCGGTAGTGATATCGTCAAGCCACGACTCCGGACGCGGCGTGTCGCGGTCATCCCAGTAGCGGTTAAGCAGTGAGCCATCCTCCAGCTTCACCACGCGTTTGTTGGCCTCTCCGGCCTGCAGCGCATCTGCGCCCTCCATCCAGTAGGCGTACTCCTTTTCCATTTGCGGACGGTATTTCTTCAGCGCCTCGCTGTCGTGCGTGGCCAGCAGTTCCACCATCAGCGAGAAAAATGGCGGCTGGGAGCGGCTCAGATAGTAACTGCGGTTGCCGTTCGGAATGTGCCCCCATGTATCCAGCTCGTAGGCAAAGTTGTCCACCATATCGCTGATTTTGTCCCAGTGGCCGCTTTCCGCCAGCCCTAACATGGTGAAATAGCTGTCCCAGTAGTAGACCTCGCGGAAACGCCCGCCCGGCACAACGTAGGATTTTGGTAAGGGCAGGAGTGAATCCCATTTGTTACTGGCTTTATCGGTGGTACGCGTCAGCACAGGCCACAGCCCGTCAATATGCTCACGCAGGCTCTGCCCCGCAGGAGGAACATATTTTTCCCCTTCCGCGGGAAGCGTGAAGTTCATATCAACAAAATGGCGTAAATCAAACCCGGACTGACGACGCTGCATGCGGTAGTCGGCCAGGATCGTCAGGGGATCGCTTTTCGGTACGGCATCGGCAAAGGTTTTTTGATCGGGGAAGAGTTTGGCGCTCTGGACATCGTTGAAAAGAGGGCCGAGCAAGATATCCGGTGAATTTGTCTGGCCAGAGTTCATCTCTTCCGCGTTGCCTGTCGCGGCAACCGCGAGCAGCGCACTGCCCAGAACCAGAGGTAAGAGGCGAGGGCGCAGCTTTTGAGGTGTTATCATCGGTGCTTCTCCTTATTTCGCTGAGCAGCGGTCACGCTGTAATCATTCACCAGAAAACCTTAGTCGAATATTCCGCGCTTCGCGTGTCGAACATCGCACTTTGCACAAATCCAGACAATTTACCGTTGCGTTTAATGCCCCGGTGGCGCGGCTGAAATATTGATATTGTGAATGGCTGAAGGCGAGAAAATAAATTGCGATCCGTTACGCATAATTTTCCGGATAAAGGCTTTCTTTTATTTATCCCGATCACATAAAGCAAAAAACATAACTTCATGGTGAAAAAACATAATGGATCGCCTCGTTGCGCTCAGGCGAAATTATTGCCAAAGCAGAAACCGGTTTCATCAATAAGGAGTAACGTGATGTCAGTGAGTGAAAAAATTCCGGTCCGGGAAAAAATAGGCTACAGCCTTGGAGATGCCGCGAGTCATATTGTTTTTGACTCCTCGGTCGCCATTCTGGCGTATTACTATACGGATATTTATGGCTTACCCCCGGCCGTAATGGGAACCATGTTTCTTTTGGTCCGCTTATTAGATGCCATTACCGACCCCGTTATGGGAGCGATTGCCGATGCAACATCCACTCGCTGGGGACGTTTTCGCCCCTGGCTGCTGGCGATATGCGTTCCTTTTGCGGTGAGTTGCGTGCTGGTATATTCCATACCTGATTTTACTGAAACCGGGAAAATTTATTATGCCGTTGGCGCGTATATATTTATGACCCTGATGTATACAGCCATAAATATCCCGTATTGTTCTTTGGGGGCGGCGCTGACGTCCGATCCGCGTGAAAACCTCTCGTTGCAGTCCTGGCGCTTTGCCATTACGCCAATTGGCGGGGCGCTCGGCACCGCGCTGATTCTGCCCCTGGCGGACTATCTCTACCCCGGCGACAGGGCGACCGGCATTCAGGTGGCGATGGCGCTTTTTGGCGCAATCGGCTGCGTGATGTTTATCATTTGTTTTGTTACCACCAAAGAGCGTGTCCAGCCGATCAAAGAGGAAAATCTGAACATCGCCCGGGACGTTAAAATTCTCTTTCGTAACGATCAGTGGCGCATTCTCTCGATCTACAACTTTATGATGCTGGTGGCGGTGGTGATCCGCGGTGGTGCAGTGGTCTATTACGTGAACACTGTTCTCAACAAGGGGGCTGACGTCATCTCGTTCTTTATGCTGGGCGGGATGCTGGCCTCGATGTTTGGTTCGGTTCTGGCGCAGCCGTTCGGGACCCGTTTTTGCAAGGTTAAACTCTCGTTCTGGATCAATATTCTCAACGCTGCGTTAGGCGTGGCCTGCTTCTGGCTGCCGCTGGAGTTCTGGGTCATTCCACTGATTGCCCATGTGCTCATTCAGATTGTCCAGGGCGGTAACGGCGCGTTGCAGTGGTCAATGATCACTGACGCAAATAATTACGGTGAATGGAAAACCCAACGTCGTATTACAGGTATGAATGTTGCGGCCAATATTTTCGTGATTAAGTTGGGTGTCGCCGTCGGTGGTGCCATTCTGGGTTGGGTGCTGGCCTGGTTTAATTACCAGTCGAACAGTACCGTACAGTCAGAATCCGCCATTCAGGGTGTTATTTTATTGTTCACGTTAATCCCATCACTCTTTTATTTACTCACCGCATTCTCGATCAAATTTTATAAATTAACTGAAAACGTCATGAATGGCGTGGTGAGTGATTTAAACAAAGGCGAATTCGCTAACTCTTAATAGTTGAAGCAGTAAGCCGATAATTCATTTGAATTATCGGTGAGGTTCTCTGTGTCCGTCAGGAAATAATGATTAACTCACGAGGATGGAGTCGATGAAAGTGAAATACCTTGCACTGCTCGTCAGTGCGTTTTGTTCTACCGCAGCAATGGCAGCAAATGATACCCAACGTCTGGAAGATAAACTGGCGCAACTGGAGGCGCGCCTCGAAAAGGCCGAAACAAGGGCAGCAAAGGCAGAAGCACAAATTCAGGTTCTGGAGCAACAGCAGCATACCGTGGTAGCTGCAAATCCTGTGGTGGTTGAATCCACAGAGCCTGCGACAGCGCAAACGGCACCTAAGCTTACGTTATCCGGCTACGGTGATATTAAATTTTATGGTGACGTTGAATTTAATATGGATGCGGCCAGCAAGACCGGCAGTTTAACGTCCATGAAAACGACAGCCAATAAAGACTGGGCACCCGGTAACCATGAACGCTGGGATATTAACGGGCGTTTGCTGCTGGGGTTTGACGGCTATAAGCGAATGGAAAACGGCAATTTTGCCGGTTTCTCCGTACAGCCGCTGGCGGACTTAACGGGCAAAATGAACCTGGATGACGCGGTCTTCTTCTTTGGCACAGAAAACGACTGGAAGGTAAAAGTTGGCCGCTTTGAAGCCTATGATATGTTCCCGCTTAACCAGGATACCTTCGTTGAATATTCCGGCAACACCGCTAACGATCTCTACGGCGATGGTTACGGCTATATCTATATGATGAAAGAGGGGCGGGGGCGTAGCGACAGCGGCGGTAACTTCCTGCTGAGTAAAACCCTGGGCAACTGGTATCTCGAGGTTAACACGCTGCTGGAAGACGGCAGCTCGCTGTTTGTTGACCAGCAGTATCATGGCATGGACCTGGATAACGATAAAAACGTCGCCTACGTCCGTCCGGTGATTGCCTGGCAGGAAGGAAACTTCTCGACCGCCATCGCGATGGAGAGCAACCTCGTCAACAATGCCTACGGCTACCACGATGCGTCCGGAAGTTGGGTCGACCAGTCTGACCGCACCGGCTATGGCTTTACCATGACCTGGAACGGGCAAAAAACCGATCCGGATGACGGTATCGTGGCGAACCTGAATACCGCCTACATGGATGCTACCGACGAGACGGATTTCACCGCGGGCGTGAATGCCTTATGGCACAATGTTGAGCTGGGCTATATCTACGCGCATAACCAGATCGATAATTTCAACACCGCCAACTTTAATGCGGACTGTGATGGTGACTGTTGGGTGACCGATCCCGGTGATTATGATATTCACACCATTCATGCGTCGTACCTGATCCCGAACGTCATGAAGATGAAGAATTTCAATATCTATCTTGGCGCGTATGCCTCCTGGGTTGAAGCACATCCGAATGATGGCGATGGCCGTAACGACGATCGCTACGGCGGGCGCGTGCGCTTCAAATACTACTTCTGATGCCCTGCGCCAGTCAGGCCTCTTCCGGGGTCTGGCTGGTCTCCCGCAGCGTGCCCGGCGCATGGCCGATAATTCGCTTGAACGCCCGGCTAAACGCCGCAAGGGATCCGTACCCCAGGCGCAGCGCGACCGTTTCAATAGGCAGATTTTCATGGCGAATGTACTGAATGGCCAGGCGCATCCTCAATTCGCTGAGGTATTTCGCCGGGGTGGTGCCCGTCGCGGCGAGAAAACGTTCCGCAAACACCGAGCGGGAGGTGCCAGCCTCTTTTGCCAGATCCGCCACGCTCCAGTTCAGACCCGGCTGCTGGTGCATGGCGTAAATGGCCCGGCTCAGACGCGGGTCACGCAGTACCTGCACCCAGCCGGTGGCTTTTCCGCAGCCTCCTTCAACCCAGCCCCGCACGATTAGCGCCGCCACCACGTCCGCCAGCCGCGCGAGGATCCCGGCGAATCCGGCCTGACGCGTCATGGATTCGCGTTCCATCGCCGCCAGCAGCGGGTGGATCTCCGGCCAGGTGGACATCAACCGGCTCACCATCATTACTTCCGGCATCGCTTTAATTAGCGGCTGCATTCCGCCCAGTTCAAAGTCCATGCATCCGCTGAAAATCACGGTGTTCTCGCTGTCCGGGCAGGGTTCGCAGGTGATGGCGCAGACCGAGCCGCAGATAGGCTCGCTGGGAAACGCGCTAACCGGCGTAATGGTTGCTTTCTCGTCAGACAGCAGGGCGTGCGCATTACCGTTCGGAATAAAAAGGGCATCGCCGCCGCTTAAGGTGAACGTTGCGCCACTCTCCATACGCAGCAGGGCGCTGCCGCGGCTGACAAAATGAAACTGTGCTTTGCCCGGCGCCTGGTGGAACGCCACGCCGAAAGGCGCGCTGGCTTCAATGCGGCGGTATTTCACGCCCGACAGGCGCATTCCGCGCAACAGCTCGCTAATCAGATCGGGGGACTGAGCGGTCATGGCAAAACTCCGGACGAATAATCAATAAGTGGAGATTATATGTCATAGATCGTCCAGGGTGAACACTCTATCCTTTTGCGACAGTTGTCACATTTTCATAACGGGAGATCAACAGATGAGTTCATGTGTCGCGGCGAGAGAGGCTGTTGTGCCTGCAAAACCCGCCTGGCGGGCCGTCTATTCACTGGGGCTGGGGGTGTTTGGTTTGATCACGGCGGAGTTCCTGCCCGCCAGTTTGTTAACGCCCATGGCCGCAAGCCTGGGCGTAACGGAGGGGATGGCTGGGCAGGCGGTGACCGCCACCGCGCTGGTCGCGCTGGTCACCGGATTGCTGATCACCCCGGCGACCAAAAGTATCGACCGTCGCTGGGTACTGATGTTTTTCTCGGTGCTGCAAATCGTCTCCAGCCTGCTGGTGGCTTTTGCACCCACGCTGCACGTACTGCTGATGGGACGCCTGCTGTTAGGGATTGCCATCGGGGGATTCTGGGCGATGTCGACCGCCACGGCGATGCGTCTGGTGCCTGCCGATAAAGTGCCGAAAGCGCTGGCGGTGATCTTCTCCAGCGTGTCAATCGCCACGGTGGTCGCGGCCCCGCTGGGCAGCTATCTTGGCAGCCTGATTGGCTGGCGTAACGTCTTTATCCTCTGCATTCTGCCGAGCATGCTGGCGCTGCTGTGGCAGCTCTGGGTACTGCCGTCAATGAAGCCGGAGAGCAGCGGCAGCCTGGGCACACTGTTCCGCGTGCTGCGTCGTCCGGGAATGATCGGTGGAATGCTGGCGACCATTCTGATCTTCAGCGGTCATTTTGCCTTCTTTACCTATCTGCGTCCGTTCCTTGAAACGGTGGGGCAGGCGAGCGTGGAGAGCATCTCGCTGATCCTGCTGGGCTTTGGGATTGCCAACTTTATCGGTACCTCCGTAGCCGGACATCTGCTGGCGCGTAATCTGCGTCTGACGCTGGCGCTGGTA
The DNA here is from genome assembly GCF_001605945.1 of Enterobacter sp. SENG-6. Lineage (NCBI taxonomy): Bacteria > Pseudomonadati > Pseudomonadota > Gammaproteobacteria > Enterobacterales > Enterobacteriaceae > Enterobacter > Enterobacter sp. SENG-6. The sequence continues at coordinate 103,098 of NZ_LOMM01000033.1, read as the reverse complement.
CCGTTCGCCATGGGCGTGCTGGCACTCACCATGGTGGCGTTTGGTCATCTGGCGATACTGGATGGATTACTGGTGGCGATGTGGGGCTTTGCGTTTGGTCTGGTTCCGGTGGGCTGGTCAACCTGGCTTGCCACGACGGTGCCAGATGAAGCCGAAAGTGCAGGTGGTTTGCTGGTGGCCTCTATCCAGCTGGCAATCAGCGCCGGGGCGGCCGTGGGCGGGGCGGTATTTGACCTCAACGGCGCCAGCGGCGTCTTTGCCGGAAGCGGTTTCCTGCTGGTAACGGCGATGGTGATTGTGTTGATGGGCGTGAAGGTTAAGGCGGAGTGAATTATTAGCCGGGTAAGCGCAAGCGCCACCCGGCTTAAACCTTACAACCCTTTCTTATCCATCAGTACCGCCAGATCCACCAGGCGGTTAGAGAAGCCCCACTCGTTGTCATACCACGCCAGGATCTTCACCATCCGACCACCAATTACCAGGGTGGAGAGACCGTCAATAATTGAAGAGCGCGGGTCGCCCTGATAATCGCTGGAGACCAGCGGTTCATCGCTGTATCCCAGAATGCCTTTCAGTGGCCCGCTGGCCGCGGCTTTGCGGAACGCATCGTTCACCTCTTCGGCCGTAACGTCACGGCTCAGCGTTACCGTTAAGTCCACAATCGAGACCACCGGAACCGGTACGCGCAGGGAATAGCCGGTCAGCTTGCCGTCCAGAGACGGGATGACTTTCCCCAGTGCCTTCGCGGCACCGCTGGAGTACGGCACAATCGACAGGGCTGCTGCACGTGCGCCGCGCAGATCTTTTTCCGGCTGGTCGTGCAGCGCCTGGCTGTTGGTATAAGCGTGCGTGGTGTTCATCAGGCCATGCTCAATACCAAACTGCTGATGCAGGACCTGAGCAGCCGGGGCCAGGCCGTTCGTGGTGCAACTCCCGTTGCTCACTACCACGTGCTTAGCCGGATCGTACTGCTCGTGGTTAACGCCCATCACCACCGTCAGATCGTCATTTTTACCCGGCGCGGAGATGATGACGCGCTTCGCCCCACCGTGGGTGATATGCACCAGCGCTTTTCCGCGCTCGGTGAAGAAACCGGTCGCTTCAATCACCACTTCAACGCCCGCATCCCGCCAGGGAATATTCGCCGGATCGCGTTCGCTAAAGACGGTAATGCGCTGGCCGTCAACCTGCAGCGCGCCGTCCGCCGCTTCAACGGGTGCCGGTAGTGTGCCGAGCAGGGAATCATGCTTAAGCAAATGGGCGAGGGTTTTGCTGTCCGTCAGATCGTTAATCGCCACAATCTGCAGGTCCGGATTGCCCAGTGCCGCGCGCAGGAAATTACGTCCGATACGGCCGAAACCGTTAATGCCGACCTTAACCATAATGCACTCCTTATCTCTGTTGTCTGGAGTCACTGTAGGCTTCAGGCCGGATGGCGTAAACGACAAAAAAGGATCACATTACGCCATTTTGCGGCAGTGAAAACGCTGACGGTATTCACCGGGTGTGAGGTGGAGCTGTTTTTCAAATACGCGACGCAGGTTGATGCTGGTGCCAAATCCGCTTTTCTCGGCGATAACGGACAGCGGATCGTCGGTCTGTTCAAGCAACTGTCGGGCTGCGGCAAGGCGCGCTTCGGTCACATAGCGTGCCGGAGACGCCCCCGTGTCGCGGGTGAATACCCGGGTGAAGTTGCGCGGGCTCATGGCTACTTTTTCCGCCAGCTTTTCGACGCACAGATCGGCCGTCAGGTTTTGCAGGATCCAGGTTTGCAGCTCGCTGATGGGGCCGGAGGAGCCGGACTGCGACAGGTTATAGCGGCTGAACTGTAGCTGTCCTCCCGGGCGGCGCAGATACATCACCATATCCTGCGCCACGTCGCGCGCGAGGCTGAAGCCATAATCGTCTTCCACCAGCGCCAGGGTCAGATCAAAGCCGGAACTCACGCCACCGGAGGTCCAGACAGGGCCATCCTGAATATAGAGCGGCCCTCCCTCAACACGGATGGTGGGGTACTGCGCTTGCATAGTTTCCAGCAGCCGCCAGTGGGTGGTTGCCCGACGGCCGTCAAGCAAACCGGTCTGGGCCAGCAGCATTGCGCCACCGCAAATGGAGGCGATCCGCCGCGCATGGGGGGCTGCAAGATGCAACCAGTCCACCACGGCGGTGCTCTCCTGCTCGTTCATGCCGCGCCCGGTAATGATGATGGTATCAAGCGGCTCACGGGGATCCAGCTCCGGCAGGCGATAATCTGCCAGCAGATTGAGACCGGACTGGCCGTGGATCACCTGGTGCGGCTGGGTCGTGGCGATGATGATGCGATAGCAGGGCTGCGCATGGCCTCCCGGATGCAGGCGGTTGGCTTGCATCAGAATGTCGGCGATGCCGGCGGCTTCAAACAACATGCCGCCGTCAGGAACAATAATCAGGATCTTCTTCATGTCCTGAAAAGTACCTTTATTACAAAGTAAGTCAAGCGGAGGGCAAGGGCGTTGGCTGGCACAACACACCTTTCTGGCAAAGCAAAGTGATTTAAGTTCTTTGTTATTTCAGGCGTTATCCCGGATCGTCAGCATATTATCTCTGGCGAAACGGCTCTGAAGGAATGGGTAAACGAAGCTCCCTCTATTTACATCCGCAGCAACGCGACCAAATTCACCATCTCGCCTCGGGGTTTCTCTGGCGAACCGAACTGCCCACGTGGATATTAATCGCCACCATTTATGGCGGCTGGTTCTCGACGCTGGCGTTCTGGCACACCCTCGGTCTGCTGCCTGCCACGCTGTTGCTGATTGGGTTTACCGCCTGGTATATGTCCCTTCAGCATGAATTGATCCACGGCCATCCCACGCGTTTCGTGTGGCTGAACCAGCTCTTTGGCACGCTGCCGCTGGCGGTCTGGTATCCGTATGGCCTGTACCGGGATTCTCATCTGGCCCACCATCGTCACGACCATCTCACCATTCCGGTGGATGACCCGGAGTCATACTACTTTTCGCAGGCGAGCTGGGCGCGATTGTCGTCCTGGCAGAAGCGGGTGATCCACGCCCGAAACACCTTTACCGGGCGACTGTTGCTGGCGCCGCTGCTGGATATTCTCCAGACGCTGGGCAGCGCGGTGGCGGCGTTTCGCCATCTTCAACTGCGGGCGATGGTGATGTGGCTTGTGCATATAGCGTTATTGGCGCTGCTTTTTACCTGGATGATGCACAACGGTTTCTCTCCGCTCTGGTTTGTGCTGGCGGTAAGCTACCCGGCGCTGGCGCTGACAAAAGTACGCTCTTTTCTGGAACATCGCGCGGCGGACGACCCGCTGGCGCGTTCGGTGATTAACGAAGCAGGCTTGTTCTGGCGCGTGCTGTTTTTAAATCTTAACTACCATTCAGTACATCACGATTTACCCGGCGTGCCCTGGTACGGGCTTAAGACGATCTACCTGCAAAACCAGCAGGCGTACCGGGAGCGTAACCACGGGTTTCTGGTCAGAGGGTATGGCGAATGGATGCGACGGTTCTGGAAAACGTCGGTGGACGTCACCGTACATCCCTGGCGTCAACAGGAGGAAGGAGATGAGTAACCGGCTGGCGTTTCCGATATATGCGGTGGATAGTACAGATACTCTTGCCCTGTGGCGGGCCGTCCAGCGTCTGCTGGTGGCGCGTGGTCTGCCGGTGGAGGAGCTTATTCCCGGCAGGCCTGAGCCTGACCTGTTGGCACACTGGCAGCAGCCTAATCTTATCCTGAGCCAGACCTGCGGCTACCCGCTGATGACACAACTGCCGGAGGTACAGGTCGTCGGCTGTTTTCACTACCGGGTACCGGGCTGCGAAGGCATTCACTACCGCAGTTTTCTGGTGGTACGTGATGAGGATAAACACCGCACGCTGGCTGATTTTCGCGGACGGCGGGTGGTATGTAACGCGCCCGATTCCCAGTCTGGCTACAATGCGCTGCGCAACCGCGTGCCGTCACGTGCGTTAAACGCCTGGTTCTCAGAGGTTATCTTTAGCGGCAGCCATCGCCAGTCGCTGATCGAAGTAAAACGTGGGGGAGGGGATATCGCAGCGATCGACTGCGTGACGTATGCGCTGTTGCAGCAGCATGAACCGACCCTGCTGGCGGGGCTAACTGTGATTGACCAGACGCCCCTTACGCCAGGACTGCCGCTGATCACCGCGTCCGGCACCACACCCGAAACGCTTCATGCCATCCGTGATGCGCTAACCACGCTGGTGAGCGCCCCGGAATACCGGGGCGTGTGTGATGCGCTGTTTATCGGCGGGTTTAGCGTCGTGGCGCGTGAGGCCTGGTCTGTGTTAACCGGGATTACAGCGGACGGATCTCTTTCGAGCGCAGGGTGAGGCGGACGGGCACCGATTTATACGACGGCGTGCCGCTCTCTTTATCCAGATAGTCGAGCGGAACCAGCACGTTAGCCTCAGGATAGTAGGCCCCGACCGAGCCCGGGGCGATGGCATATGCCACCACAGTGATATCCTCCAGACGCTGAGCGCTGCCCGGCAGGGCGGTTTCGATATCCACCCGGTCGCCGTGCTCCAGTCCTGACTGCGCCATATCCGCTTCATTCATAAACAGCACGTCGCGACGGCCAAAGACGCCCCGGTAGCGGTCGTCGAGAGCGTAAATCGTGGTGTTGTACTGGTCGTGACTGCGCAGCGTGATCAGACGCAGGACGTTATCACCTTCACCGCTGGCATCTTCATTGACCCCTTCAAATACCGAGAACATCGCTTTGCCCGTCGCCGTCGGCCAGATACGTTTCGTGGGCGGCAGCGGCATACGGAATCCACCGGGTACCCGGATCCGCGCGCTATAGTCCTCAAAGCCCGGAATGGTCTGCTCAATCAGATCGCGAATGCGATCGTAATCCGCAACCAGGTGCATCCAGTCCACGCGGGTTGTCTTCAGGGTCGCTTTCGCCATGCCGGCCACAATAGCCGGTTCGGCGCGAAGCAGAGGAGAGGCGGGTTTCAGCTTGCCTGAGGAGGCATGAACCATCGACATGGAATCTTCAACGGTAATGGACTGACGTCCGCTGGCCTGCATATCCAGTTCCGTGCGGCCAAGGCAGGGGAGAATGAAGGTCTCTTTACCCACCAGCAGGTGCGTACGGTTCAGCTTGGTGCCAACGTGCACGCTCAGATCCAGCTTACTCATCGCCGGGAAGCCGTTTTCGTGATCGGGCATCGCCACCGCAAAGTTGCCGCCGAGGCAGATAAGCGCTCTGGCACGACCGTCAATCATGGCCTGGGTTGCCTGCACTGCGTCATGGCCATGGTGAGAGGGCGGCTCAAAGCCAAACACCTCTTTAAGACGGTTCAGAAACGCCGGGGTTGGTTTCTCGCTTATCCCGACGGTACGGTTTCCCTGAACGTTAGAGTGGCCGCGCAGCGGACAGATCCCCGCACCGGGCTTGCCTATATTGCCGCGCAGCAGCAGCACATCGGCGATCAGGCGGACGTTGGAAGTCCCTTTATTATGCTGCGTAATGCCCATGCCGTAGGTAATGATGGTGGCATTCGATTTCGCGTAGGCATCGGCAACCTGTTTCAGCGCCGCCTGGCTCAGCCCGGACTCGCGCTCAATGGCGTCCCAGTTCGTTTGCGCAATGTCTGCCGCAAAGTCTTCAAAGCCCTGTGTGTGTTCGGTGATAAACGCGTGGTCGAGCACGTTGCCACGCCCGGCTTCCATTTGCAGCAGGTGTTTGGCGATGCCTTTTAGCGCGGCGGCATCGCCACCGGCTTTAACCTGAAAGTAGGTAGAGGCGATGTCGGTAGAGCTGTAGGTCGCCATCTCAATCACGCTCTGCGGATCGGCAAACCGTTCCAGCGCGCGCTCGCGCAGCGGGTTCAGGACGATGATCGGCACGCCGCGGCGGGCCAGTTCATGCAGGGTGCCCATCATACGCGGATGGTTGGTGCCGGGATTATGCCCGATGGAGATAACCAGCTCCGTCTTGTCAAAATCGTCCAGCGAGACGGTGCCTTTCCCGATACCAATGGAGCGCGGTAAACCGACGCTGGTGGCTTCGTGACACATGTTAGAGCAGTCGGGAAAATTATTGGTTCCGTACTCGCGGGCAAAAAGCTGGAACAGCCAGGCCGCTTCGTTGGAGGCGCGGCCGGAGGTATAAAACTCCACCTGGTCTGGTTCAAGCCCACGCAGAACCTCGCCGATGCGTTCGAAGGCATCCTCCCACTCAACGGGGCGGAAGGTGTCACTTGCCCGGTCATAGCGCAGGGGATGGGTCAGGCGCCCGTATCCTTCCAGCTCAAAGTCAGATTTTGCCAGTAACGACGTAACGGTATTATGAGCGAGAAACTCAGGGGTCACCCGTTTGCTGGTGGCTTCCCAGGTGACGGCTTTTGCCCCGTTCTCGCAGAACTGGAACGTGGATTTATGCTCTTTGTCTGGCCACGCGCAGCCCGGGCAGTCGAAGCCGTCAGGCTGGTTGGTGCGCAACAGCGTGGCGGGAGCATCCAGGGCATCCATCTGTGTTCGCACGGCAATTGCCGTCGCTTTTAATGCTCCCCAGCCGCCTGCAGGGCCGTCGTAAGGTCTGATGCCGGGAACGGCACGTCGTTTGTTATTCATTCCAGATTACCCTGTTAGACCGCCGGTCGTGCATGATGCGGCTGAGAAAAATTAAAGAAATCATAACAAATTTTTATCATGTCGATAATGTGTCCTGACAAGGTGGCGTGAAGGCGACAATGTTAGTGACAGTAAAATTTCAAACGAAAGGCGGGCAGGGGAACCTGCAATATATTTACCCGACGATGCTGAAGGCGATAAAGTGAACAATGCGCCGGGGAATAAAGATGTAGTCCTGCTTAACTGTTAATTCTCTGCAGGTGGTGTAAATCGTGCCTCTAAGGGATTAAAGGCACCAGGTTATTTTGCGCCGTAAAATTAATTTTTTTCATCGTCTATGAATTGTCTTAATTCAGGGCGGAAAAGTCATCGCTATTAAAGATACGCTATCAATGCAACAAATAATTCATGGAAGATATATTCATACTCCCCCTGAAAAAATCCCCATTCTACTAATTATGGTAGTGGCGATAATAGCAGTATTGCGTTAATGACAATGGTTCTCTTTTGATTTTTTCATTTCTGAATCAATGGCTTGTGTTAGAGGAAAGCGTAATAATAAGACAAATTCAGCAAAGTAAGCTTTTTTTCTCAGATTAATCCTATAATGAGTCGGGTGCTTCATTAAGCAGCAGTTGTGAGGAAGGAAATATTGAATTGGTGACAAGCTCATGTAAACTTGTTTACCGTTTGTCAAAATATGTCAGGAAGACGCTGGGCCTTATTCTGAAGGGCTCGTGCGGTAGCTATGCCCGAATAATAGTAACGCCCCGAAAATATCCTGGCTATTTTAACGATAGCACTTAAGTCAAACTTCATCCCCTTTATCTCATCATCGAAATATCGCTACGGAAAAGCATATGAAAATGCGCGTATTGTTTTCACTTCTGTTTGTAATGGCGGTGGCGGGCTGTAAAGCGCCGCAGAAACCTGTGGTCACCGACGATACGATCGTGACCAGCCAGGTCAACGGCGTCACCTTAACCCACCGTCATGCCATCACGCCTCCTGCTGAGTTCACTCAGGTTAACGAGCCATACCGTGCCATGTATCCGGCCTCCCTGATGAGCCGCCCTGATTTCGGTGGGAAAGTGGTCAGTACGCTTGTCACCGGTAAAACCTACGTGGTGCTGGGGCAGGTTGAACACTACTGGATGGCGCTTGCCGATGAAGGACAAGACCAGCTGATTGGTTACGTTCCAATGCGTGCGGTAATCAAAGCCGATCAGTACGAAGCCACCGTGCGTAAACAGGCTATTCGTCCTAAGGCGCGTAAAAAAGCGACCTGTGTCGATGTCGATGGTAACAGCAAAGCCTGCAAAGACAGCGCTAACGGTACCTGGATCCTGAACTAAACGGCTTTTCTGAGCGTATTTTTATGAATAATAAAAATTTTCATAAGCTGTGGTTCGTCTTTTACGCGGTGATATTCGCCCTGGTCAGTGGTTGTTCGTCGTCTTCACACAGCGACCCCTCCCGCTACAATCTGCAGTTTCAGGCTCATCCACAAATCAATGATTCTGCGCCGCTTAAAGTCAGAGTGCTGCTGTTGAAGTCCGATGCGGATTTCATGTCCAGTGACTTCTATTCCCTGCAGAACAACGCGTCAGCCACGCTTGGCGCGAATCTGCTGAACAGCGATGTTTTCTTCCTGATGCCAGGCCAGCTTTCGAAAACCCTTAGCGGACAAAGCTCACCCGAGGCGCGCTATATCGGTGTTATGGCCGAATATCAGATGCTGGATGGAAAGAAATGGCGTGTTTCACTCCCACTGCCTGTACCAGGCGAAAACCATCTCTACCAGTTCTGGAAATGGTCATCCGATGAACTCCAGGCCAATGTCTTTCTCGACATAAATGGCATCCGGGTCATCAGCCAGTAACGCGCTTAAAAACAGGAAACCTATCATGACCAAAGCAGAGAAGGTCGTCTGGACCGAAGGCATGTTCCTGCGTCCACACCATTTTCAACGGACAGAAAGTTATCTGCTCAACCACGTTCGGGAATGGGGTGCGCTGCAGCGATCGTATCTTTGGGGCTTCCTCGACGTTGAACTGGACGAAGCGATGCTTCGCCAGGGCTGCATTGCCCTGAGCTACGCCAGCGGCGTGCTACCCGACGGTACGTTTTTCCAGGTTCGCAACGGGCGCAATGGCCCGGCCCCGCTGAAAATTCCTGACAATCTCACCAACGAAAAGGTGGTGCTCGCGCTGCCGGTACGTAGGGGAGAGCGTGAAGAGGTTATTTTCAGCGAAGAGCCCGCGTCACTGGCGCGTTTCATCGCCTTCGAGCAGGAGGTGGAAGACGATAACGCCATGTCGGTGGGGGATGCCACGGTGCAGTTTGGCCGTTTACGTCTGACCCTGATGCTGGAAAAAGATCTGACGGCCGAATGGACAGCGATTGGCATCGCGTTTGTCGCGGAAAAGCGCAACGACAACCATGTGCGTCTGGATAGCAGCTACATTCCGCCGATGCTGAACGCCTGCAACAGCCCGCAACTCTACAGCATGGTCAACGATCTGCACGGCTTGCTGGTGCAGCGCAGCCAGCAGATTGGGGGGCGTTTGCGCCAGCCTGGCCGCTTTAACACCTCAGAGCTGATCGAATTTACGCTGCTGTCGCTGATTAACCGTCACCTGGGCGAAGTCTCCCATTTAAAAACGCTCCCGCTGCTGCACCCGGAAACGCTCTGGCGCAGCTGGCTGCCGTTTGCCACGGAGCTTGCCACCTGGACCTCGCAACGCACCGCCGAAAGCGTGCTGCCGATTTACGATCACGACGATCTTGCGGGATGCTTCAGCAAGCTGATGCTGATGCTGCGTCAGGGGCTGTCGCTGGTGATGGAAGATCAGGCCATTCAGCTGCCGCTGAACGAGCGCTCCCATGGCCTGAACATCGCCACGGTGCCGGAGACCAGCATGGTGCGCGAGTTCGGCTTCGTCCTGGCGGTCAAAGCCAACGTGCCGGGCGAACACCTGCAAACCCATTTCCCTGCCCAGATGAAAGTCGCGCCGGTGTCGAAAATCCGCGATCTGGTTCAGTTACAGCTGCCGGGCATTATGCTGCGCGCCATGCCGGTTGCGCCGCCGCAAATCCCATGGCATGCGGGTTACAGCTACTTTGAACTGGAGAAGGGCAGCGAGCTGTGGCACGAGATGGATAAGTCCGGTGCATTCGCCCTGCATCTCGCAGGGGAGTTCCCGGGTCTTGATATGGAGTTTTGGGCCATCCGTAGCCCGACTGAATAATAAAGCGAGCGCTTAATATGCAGGAACGACAGGATACCGGCAGTGATGCCGCGTTTACCGGAGCCAGTAGCAACAATCAGCTGGTGGCGGCCGCCAATCCGCTGCTCAACGCGATTCCGCAAATCCGTCATTCGGTGTCTCATGACGATCAGGTGGCACTGCGCCAGCGTCTGATCGACGAGATTCGCCGTTTTGAAGTCCGCTGCCAGCAGGCAGGGCTGGCGTATGAGGTGATCGTCGGGGCGCGCTATTGCCTCTGCACGGCGCTGGATGAAGCCGCGGCGCTGACCCCCTGGGGCAGCAGCGGTGTCTGGTCAAGCAATGGTCTGCTGGTCACGTTTCATAACGAAACCTGGGGCGGCGAAAAGTTCTTCCAGCTGCTGGCGCGTCTGTCGCAGAACCCGCGTGAACATATCCTCCTGCTGGAGATGATCAACTACTGCCTGCTGCTCGGTTTCGAAGGGCGCTATCGGGTTCTGGATAATGGCCGCACCCAGCTGGAAACTATCAAGCAGCGGCTGTGGCAGATGATCCGTGGCGTGCGCGGCAGCTATCCGGCACCGCTCTCTCCACACCCGGAAGATCGTCCCGTGCTGCGCAAGCTGTGGCGGCCGATGGTGCCGCTGTGGGCCTGTGTCGCGCTGGCCGGGTTTATCGCCTGCCTGTTCTACATCATTCTCAACTGGCGTCTTGGCGACAACACCAACCCGGTACTGGCGAAGATTTACCAGTCTCAGCTGCCTGAAACCACCATTCAGCAACCTGCGCGTCAACTGCCTGCGGTGCTTAACCTGCGTGGCTTCCTGAAGCCGGAAATCGACGCCGGTCTGGTGGCGGTGAAGGATGAAGCGGATCGCAGCGTGGTGATCCTGAAAGGAGACGGGCTGTTCGCTTCAGCCTCTACCGTAGTGCGTGACCGCTATGAGCCGGTCATCAACCGGATTGCCCAGGCGATGAACAACGTCAGCGGCAAAATTCTGGTGGTGGGCTACAGCGATAACGTGCCAATTCGCAGCGCGCGCTTCGCCTCCAACTATGAACTCTCTTTGGATCGCGCCCGGTCCGTGCAAAAAATGTTGCAGGGAAGCCTCTCGCAGCCTGACCGCGTGAAAGCGGAAGGGCGGGGAGAGATCAATCCTGTGGCGCCAAACAATACGCCTGAAAACCGCGCCCGTAACCGCCGTGTGGAAATAACTCTGCTGGTGTCGCCTGAAAATACGCAGGCTGAGCTGAACGGATTGCCGCAAGGAAACTAAGGATGCTGACGACTCTTCTTTCCATACTGACCAATCGCATTCTGTGGAGCTTCTTGGGCGTTACCGCGCTGTCGGCGGTGATCTGGATGATTGGTCCGCTGTTATCCATCGTGGATACCCGCCCGCTCGAATCTGAACAAAACCGCATCATCAGTATTGCGGTGGTTTATCTGCTCTGGGCGCAGGGGCATATTCTGCCGCGGCTCTACAACGCCTGGCTGAACCGCAAGCTGATGGACAAGCTCAATGAAAACACCGCCAAACCGGACGCGGCCGATCCCCAGAAGCGGCTGAACAGCGAGGAGCAGATCCTCGCCGGACGTTTTGATGAAGCGGCGCAAATGCTGAAGAAAGCCCACTTCAGCAAAGCGGGACACGGTGCCCAGTGGACGCAGCGCTTCAGTACGCAATATCTTTACCAGCTGCCGTGGTACGTCATTATCGGCGCACCTGGCGCCGGTAAAACCACGGCGCTGGTCAATTCCGGCCTGCAATTCCCGCTGGCGGATCGCTTCGGTAAAACCGCTCTGCGCGGCATTGGCGGCACCCGCAACTGCGACTGGTGGTTCACTAATGAAGCCGTCCTGCTGGACACCGCGGGCCGCTACACCACTCAGGAGAGCGAGCAGGTTCAGGATGCCGGGGAGTGGCTGGAATTTATCGGCCTGCTGCGTAAGTATCGCCGCCGCCAGCCTATTAACGGCGTCATTATCACCATCAGCATTTCCGATCTGCTGACGCTCTCCCCGGAAGCCGCGCGCCAGCAGGCGGTCAACCTGCGCCAGCGGCTGTCTGAGCTGCATGAACAGCTGGGTATCCGCTTCCCGGTTTACGTGATGGTGACCAAGGCGGACCTGCTTAAAGGCTTCCGCGCCTGGTTTGCTGACTACGACAAAGCGCAGCGCGATCAGATTTGGGGCTTCACGCTGCCGTGGGAACAGACCAAACACGCCGATTTCGACCTGATGGGGAACTTCCACCAGGAGTTCTCGCTGTTGCAGCAGCGTCTGGACGCCGGGCTGCCGGAGACCATGCTGAAAGAGCATGACGCCAAAACCCGTGCCGAAGCGTATCTCTTCCCGCAGGAGTTCGCGGCGCTGCGCCCGCTGCTGGCTGACTACCTGAGCACGGTCTTTGCCCGCTCTAACTTTGAGACCGAGTTCTCCCCACGCGGAATATACTTCGCCAGCGGCACCCAGGAAGGCATGCCGTTCGACCGCGTCATGGGTGAACTGAACCGCGCCCTGTCACTGCCGGAAGGGGCAGAGGCAGAGAAGTGGGATTCGGTCAGTAAAGAGGCGCCTATCCCTGGTGCAAAAGGGCAGAGCTTCTTCATTAAAAACCTGCTGCAAAACGTCATTTTCCAGGAAGCCGGTATTGCCGGTGAAAACCGCTGGTGGGAACTGCGCAACCGCGCGGTGATCTGGTCCGGATACGCGGCGCTGCTGGCGCTGCTGGTGATCCTCGGCGGATTGTGGCTGACCAGCTATGCCAAAAATAAGGCCTATCTGGAAGAGGTGGACGCTAAAGTCCCGCAGCTGGAGCAGCAGAGTAAAGCGTTACAGAATCAGCCCCAGCGCGATCTGTTCGCGCTCCTGCCGCTGCTGAACAGCCTGGTCGATCTGCCGAAAAGCGAGGCATTCGATGTCAACGACCCGCCGGTCTCCCGCCGTATGGGGCTCTATCGCGGAGATGACGTCAGCGATGCTTCCCAGTCGCTGTATCAGAAAGCGCTGGATCAGATGCTGCTGCCCGCCGTGGCGATGCATATCACCACCTGGCTGCGCAACGACAACGGCAGCGACGTGGAATACAGCTACGAGGCGCTGAAAGCCTACCAGATGCTGTATCAGCCGAAACACTACGACGGCAAATTCCTGCATTCCTGGGTGATGCTCAATTTGCAGCGCAATCTGCCGCAGAACGTGACGCAGGCGCAGCTGCAACAGCTGGAGTGGCACCTGACGCAGCTGCTGGAGCCAAAAATTCAGGCTTCGCCGTATGCCCAGGACGAAGCGCTGGTGGCTCGCGAGAGGGCGCTCATCAACCAGCAGCCGCTCTCCACCCGCGTGTATGGGCGTCTGAAGCGTCTGCTGGAGCATGACGACAACCTGAAGCCGGTCTCCCTGTCCGACCTGGGTGGCCCGCAGAGCGAACTGGTGTTCTCCCGCAAAAGCGGCAAACCGGTGAGCGAAGGCGTGCCGGGGCTCTACACCCCGGACGGCTACTGGAAGAGCTTTAACAGCCAGATTGACAGCGTGACCACGGCGCTGCACGAAGATGATGCCTGGGTGCTGGGCGCGACCACCTCCGGGGAAGACAAGCAGCAGATCGATAACGCCGTGCGTCAGCTCTACATGCGCGACTTTATCGCAAACTGGGATCGTTTCCTCGCCGACATTCAGCTTAACAACAGCGCCGATCTCTCGCAGCGCATCAACACGGCGCGCCTGCTCTCCGGCGCAAACTCGCCGCTGCGCCGTCTGGTGCAGAACCTGAGCCAGGTGCTGACGCTGTCGCGCAACGCGCCAGCGCCGGAGGACGCGGGGAAAGCGCAAGACCAGAGTAACCGCGCCACCCGTACCCTCGAAGCGCTGTTCAGCAATAACGACAATGCTCCGACGCAGGGGGCAGTAGTGACGCAGGCACCTGAACAGCTGGTGACCGACCACTACGCGCCAATGATCGAGCTGGCTCAGCCGCTGGAGAAGGGCGGCAAAACCATCGTCTTTGATGATTTCCTCAAGCAGGTGGATGAGCTGTATCGTTACCTGACCGCGGTGCAGGACGCTGCCAACAGCGGCATGCCAGCCCCGGGTGGTGAAGCAATCAGCCGTCTGCAGGCCAGCGCCGGGCGTCTGCCGGGCGGGCTGCAAACCATGTTCAGCAACATGGCGGTGGGGGCCAGCAGTGATACCCAGCGTCGCGATCTGGAAAACGTCCGTAAGCGCATTAACGTCGAAGTGGGTGGTTTCTGCCGTCAGGCAATTGCCGGTCACTACCCGCTGGTGCGCAGCGCCAGCACCGAAGTGACGCCGGACGATCTGGCACGCATGTTTGCGCCGGGTACCGGGCTGATGGATACCTTCTTTCGCGACAACCTGACCAACAAAGTGGATACCACTCAGGCGAACTGGCGCTTTATGCCGGGGATCGACGGGAAAACGCTGCCGGGAAGTGAAGGACTGCTGCGACCGTTCCAGCAGGCCCAGTCCATTCGCGATGCCTTCTTTGCTAACGGTGCGACGACCCCCTCTTTCAAGGTGACGGTGCGTACCGTGCGGATGGATAACACCATTCTTAACCTGACGCTGGACGTTGACGGCCAACTGCTGCGTTACAGCCACGGTCCACAGGCGGTGCAGATCATGAACTGGCCAGGGCCGGGCGGCACCAACCAGGTGCGTATGCAGCTGGGTCTGGCCAACGGCAGCACCGCGACGCTGGTAACCAACGGCGCCTGGGCGCTGAACCGCTTCTTCGATAAAGCGCGCACCAGCCCTGGGGCAGGTAGTCTGAGCCGTCAGGCCACGTTCAACGTCGATGGCCATCAGGTCACGCTGGAGTTTGCGCCGAACAGCATTCGCAATCCGTTCCAGCTTCCTCGTTTCTCATGCCCATAACCGCAAGGACAGCCGTATGACGAATACCCCTGCGATGAACCGCTACAGCTGGTATGGCAAATTACCCAGCGCCGGAGATTTTTTGCAGCGTCGCTTTCCTGACACCCTACAGCGTCAGTGGTCGCACTGGTTTCAGGTCGGCCTGCTGGCCTGGCAACAGGAAGAGCAGCGCAGCGGCGAACGCCAGTTTAACAAGGCGCCGGTGTGGAACTTTGTTGTCCCGCCGATGCTGGGCAGCCAGATGATCCAGATGGGCTGCCTGCTGCCGGGCCGTGACAGCGTGGGCCGACAGTACCCGATCTGCATTCAACTGAGCTTCGCCCCGTCAGAGTGGTCGACCAACCTGCTCAGCCAGGCTGAAAGCTGGTATCAGCAGATTGGCCGTCTCGGGCTGCATGCGGTGCGCAACAGTTTTTCCTCCTCGCAGCTGGATGAGATGCTGATGTCGATTCCGGCGCCGCAGCCCGTCGAGCCGCAGAAGCGTTCCGACATCCTTGATGTGATTGGTT
Source organism: Enterobacter sp. SENG-6 (assembly GCF_001605945.1). Lineage (NCBI taxonomy): Bacteria > Pseudomonadati > Pseudomonadota > Gammaproteobacteria > Enterobacterales > Enterobacteriaceae > Enterobacter > Enterobacter sp. SENG-6. The sequence goes on along the minus strand of NZ_LOMM01000033.1, from coordinate 87,844 downwards.
ATGACGAAGACGGCCAGAGCACGCTGGGCTGGCCTCAGGCGGCGGAGTGTTTTGACCCGCTTCGTCAGACCAGCTACTGGTGGACCAACCGCTGCGACGGCTACCCGCTCTACACCCACGTCCACAGCGGAAACTTCACCGGGCAGCTCTTTACGCTGCTGTTCGATCCGGCTGGCGGCGCCCGACCAGGCCGTCACGGTCTTTATCCGCCTATGTTTGAATAAGCAGGGATCACATGAATATCGAAGAATTTCTCGCGCCGATAAGCCCCGAAAAACCCTGCGGCGACAACCTTGAGTACGACGCCGATTTTCAGGCTATGGGACAGGCAAGCCAGGGTAAAGCGGAACAGCAGTTCGGCGACACGATCATTCCCGCCGAGCCCGCTGACTGGAATACGGTAGAAAAGCTCGCCATCAGCCTGCTGGGGCGCACCAAAGATCTTCGCGTCATGCTGGCGTTAACCCATGCCTGGACCCGACGTCGTGGGCTGCCGGGCTACGCGGACGGCCTGCTGCTGGTGCAGGAGGCGATCACCCGCTACTGGGAGCCGCTCTATCCACTGCTGGAGGAGTATGGCGAAACGGACCCGTTCTATCGCATTAACGCCCTTGCCGCGCTGAGCGATAAATCTGACCTGACCGTCGCGCTGCGAAACGCCTCGCTGCTGCGCTCAAACGGCGATGAAATTTCGCTGCGTGACGCGCAGGCATTGCTGGATGGCAGCAAAACCGAATGCCCGGATTATCCCGGCGGCCGCCCAAGGCTGATTGACGAACTGGCGCGTGGCGACCAGCCAGGTACAGAGGCCGTCATCCTGATTAACGAAAGGCTGCTGGCCATTCGCGATCTGCTCAGCGGTTACCTTGGTGAAAGCGGCGTACCGGAAATGGAGCAGTTGCTGAAAACCGTGGGCCTGGTCGCCAGCGCCTGTCAGGTGACCGACATCAGCAAGCTGCTGCCCAATCGGGATGCACAGGCGGAACACCACGCTGAGCCGCAGACGGTGGCCACCCAACCCGTGCAGCAGGTCACCGATTGGCGCAGCGTGCAGGTTACCAGTCGCGCCGACGCCCAGCTGATGCTGGAGAAAGCGAAACAGTATTTTGCGCAGTACGAACCGAGCCACCCCGCACCGCTAATGATTGAACGGGTGCAGCGGCTGTCAGAACTTAACTTTATGGACATTATTCGCGACCTGGCGCCAGACGGCGTTAACCAACTGGAAAATATCTTTGGACGCCGCGAATGACGCGTCCAGGCATTATGACGACGGGCACGGAGCTTGTCGTTTCACCTTCACCGCGCATCTTTGATGGAGAACATCATGGCAATGAGTAACAGTGGGCAGAAATTTATCGCACGTAACCGTGCCCCCCGCGTGCAGATCGAGTACGACGTAGAGATCTACGGTGCAGAACGTAAAATTCAGCTGCCGTTTGTGATGGGCGTAATGGCCGATCTGGTCGGCAAACCGGTGGAAAATCTGCCGGCCGTCGATGAGCGTAAATTCCTCGAAATCGACATTGATAATTTTGACGAACGCATGAAGGCGCTTAAGCCACGCGTGGCGTTCCAGGTGGATAACACCCTGACCGGCGAAGGCAAGCTCAACGTCGATCTGACCTTCGACAGCATGGACGACTTCCTGCCGGATGCGGTGGCCCGCAAGGTTGAACCGCTGAACAAGCTGCTGGAAGCGCGTACTCAGCTTTCCAATCTGCTGACCTACATGGACGGTAAAAACGGCGCGGAAGAGCTGATCGCTAAAATTCTGCAGGATCCGACGCTGCTCAAATCCCTGAGCCAGTTGCCGAAAAATGACGAAAGTGCGAAAGGTAGCGAGGAGTAATCGATGAGCAACCAGACTCAACAACACGAGCAGCAGGCAGGTCAGGCGTTCAGTCAGGACGAGTTCAGCGCACTGCTGAACAAAGAGTTCCGTCCTAAAACTGACCAGGCGCGTTCCGCCGTCGAGAGCGCGGTAAAAACTCTGGCGCAGCAGGCGCTGGAAAACACCGTTACTTTCTCCAACGACACCTATCGCACCATCCAGAACCTGATTGCGGGTATCGACGAACAGCTCTCTCAGCAGGTGAATCAGATCATTCACCACGAAGAGTTTCAGAAGCTGGAGAGCGCCTGGCGCGGTCTGAGCTATCTTGTGAACAACACTGAAACCGACGAGATGCTGAAGATCCGCTTTATGAGCATCTCCAAGCAGGAGCTGGGTCGTACCCTGAAACGCTACAAGGGTGTGGGCTGGGATCAGAGCCCGATCTTCAAGAAAATCTACGAGCAGGAGTACGGTCAGTTTGGTGGTGAGCCGTTTGGCTGCATCGTCGGCGACTACTACTTTGACCACAGCCCGCAGGACGTTGAACTGCTGGGTGAAATGGCGCGCATCGGCTCTGCGGCCCACTGTCCGTTCATCACCGGTACCGCACCGGGCGTGATGCAGATGGAGTCCTGGCAGGAGCTGGCTAACCCGCGCGATCTGACCAAAATCTTCCAGAACACCGAATACGCCGCCTGGCGTTCACTGCGTGAATCGGAAGATGCCCGCTATCTGGGCCTGGTGATGCCGCGCTTCCTGTCGCGCCTGCCTTACGGCATTCGTACTAACCCGGTCGACAGCTTTGACTTTGAAGAGCAGACCGACGGCGCGAACCACAACAGCTACGCCTGGGCGAATGCCGCTTACGCGATGGCGGCCAACATCAACCGCTCCTTCAAAGAGTACGGCTGGTGCACCTCAATTCGCGGCGTGGAGTCCGGCGGGGCGGTTGAGAACCTGCCGTGCCATACCTTCCCGAGCGACGACGGCGGCGTGGACATGAAATGTCCGACCGAGATCGCCATCAGCGACCGTCGCGAAGCCGAGCTGGCGAAAAACGGCTTTATGCCGCTGGTTCACCGCAAAAACTCCGACTTTGCTGCCTTCATTGGCGCGCAGTCGCTGCAAAAACCGGCCGAGTACCACGACCCGGATGCCACCGCCAACGCGCGTCTGGCCTCCCGTCTGCCGTACCTGTTCGCCTGCTGCCGCTTTGCGCATTACCTGAAGTGCATTGTGCGTGACAAAATCGGCTCCTTCCGCGAGCGCGAAGAGATGGAACGCTGGCTGAACGACTGGGTCATGAACTACGTGGACGGTGACCCGGCCAACTCCTCTCAGGAGACCAAGTCCCGCAAGCCACTGGCCGCTGCAGAAGTGCAGGTGCAGGAGATTGAAGACAACCCGGGCTACTACGCCGCGAAGTTCTTCCTGCGTCCGCACTACCAGCTGGAAGGTCTGACCGTTTCTCTGCGTCTGGTATCTAAACTGCCATCGCTGAAGACGAAAGACGCGTAATTTTTGTGAGTTTCGCCCGGCGGCGCTACGCTTGCACGGGCCTACAATGCAACGTGAAATATATTGATATCGCTGCACAGCGTAGGCCGGGTAAGCAAAGCGCCACCCGGCAAGAAAGACTGGTCCTGAGAGGGTCCGGAATAACGTTCGGTAGTAAAAGACTTCTCATTCTTTCCTTTTATTCGGGAGGGAATGTAAGACTGTCAAATGACACGGGTCATTTGATATGAGGCAGAGGTAAAATATGGACGGTTTTATTCAGCCCCATGCTTTCCTGTTTGCCATATAAGTGCTTTTTCGAAAGCAATATTGTTCATCCACGAAGAGTAGATATTATGGCTATTGATATGTTTCTGAAGGTCGAGGGTGTTACGGGCGAATCTAAAGATTCTAACCACACCGGCTGGACTGATATTACCTCCTTCTCCTGGGGCGCTTCCCAGCCAGGTAATATGAGCGTTGGCGGTGGCGGCGGTGCCGGTAAAGTTAACTTTAACGATCTGCACGTTAACGCTCTGATCGACAAATCCACCACAGCAATCCTGAAACACTGCGCCAGCGGTAAACACCTGACCAAAGTTGAGCTGTCCGTCTGTAAAGCCGGTGGCCAGCAGGTGGAATACTCTCGCATTACCCTGGAAGACGTTCTGGTAACGTCTGTTCAGTACACCGGTGCAGACAACGGCGATACCGTTGGTGTGACCTATGCATTCCAGGCTGCGAAAGTGAAACAGCAGTACTGGGAGCAGACCACCTCTGGTGGTAAAGGTGCTGAAAGCAGCGCTGGCTGGAACATCAAAGAAAACAAAGAAGCATAATAGTAGTGGGTCCGAAAGGGCCCACTTTTTCCTGAGCTTCTTTTCAAGGAGAAACAAGATGTCTCATATGCGTCCTGCTTTTGGTGCCGCCTGGAACCGATTTAAAGAAGTGAACGTCAACGTAGAACAGGTTGGCAAGTTATTGGGGGGGAAAGTTCAGCATAATATAGATGCTGGTATTTTTAAAAATGCCTGCCCCATTCGTATGAGCTATGTTTTAAATTATTGTGGCATTCCAGTTCCTTCTAATAGTAAATATGCAACCGTGACCGGGAGCGACAAGAAGCGATATATGTTCCGTGTTAAAGATATGATTGCTTTTTTACCCACGGTATTGGGAAAAGCTGACATATCTGTTTCTTCTCCAACCCCAGCACAATTTGCGGGCAAGCAAGGTATTATTATTTTTACCGGGCATGGCTGGCTTGATGCAACCGGGCATGTAACACTCTGGAACGGAAATATTTGTTCGGATGATTGTCATTTCCTTGGCTCACCGGGTAATGGTTCATTTATCCCTACTAACGCAACCTTCTGGAGCCTGAAATGAAAAAGCCATTGCTCTTTGTCTTAGCCTTCGTTGCCTCCGCCGCAAATGCCCAGACGTTGCCTGATATCAGTACTTTTTCTCAACAACAAATCTTCGAAAACTGGGTGCAGAATCGATGCATCGGTAAGATTGCGGACAGTAAAAGCCTGAAAGAAGATGCTGATGCCAGCGCCGCGGCATGGCTGGAAGCAAGCAATCTGCCTGCTGAAAATTTTGAAAAAGCTGATGAGGTGATTGTTTCTTTACTGAAACAGAAGGTAGGTGGTACCGAGCCTGGTCATTATCAGATATTGAAGTGCACCTTGATCGCTAATAGTGACGCTATTCGACCACTCAAATCCTCAAAGTAGTAAAGATGAAATCGGCCTCAAACGCCGCCGTTCTCACCCCCGAGAGCGGCAGCGTTTGAGCGCTAATCATACCAGCAGGAATACGCCATGCGATTCACGATTATTTCTACGAAACCCGGTCATCAGCCGCCGCAGAGCAGTTGTGATTTTTATGCCCCCGGGGGCACTATTGGGCGCGGTACGGATAACAATCTGGTACTGCCGGACAATGACCGCACCATCTCGCGCCTGCAGGCTATTGTTCACGTTGACGCCCAGGGCGAATGCCGCGTGACCAACCGTGGCAGCGTCACCCGCGTGGTTTTGAACGACATCCCGCTGGAGCGGGGGCGTCAGGTAGAGCTGCAGGACGGGGATATTCTCGGTATTGATGACTACCGCATCGAAGTGACGGAACTTATCCACGACACGCAGCCGGTGAGCCGCATGGCCGCCAGTATGCAGCAGCAGGCTCGCCCGACAGTGGCGTCGACACCTGTTCCGCAGCCGAAGCCAGCCAGTGCCGCACCGCGCGGCAAGGCGGAGCCAACGGCCGTGCCGTCGGAAATCTGGGATAGCCTGATGCAGGAGTTCTCTATCTCTGACAGCATCTCCAGCAACCGCGCGAAACCGCAGCCTGCGGCGTCTCACGATCCCTTCTCGCAACCCGCGGCACCCGAGCGTAACGCTGAAGATCCGCTGGCAATGTTCAACGACAGCGAGCCGAAGCTTGAGCGTAAGAATGTCGATCCCGACACGCTGTTCAGCGATGAAGCGTTATTCAAAAAAGAGAGCATTTTTGACGATGTCACCCCTTCAACGCTGGTGCCGCCGGTAGAGAGCAAACCTGCGCCTGCAGAAGAGGCGACGGATGAACTCGACCCGCTGGCCCTGTTTGGTGGTTCGGCCAGCGCGCCAGCCGCGCGTAACGATGATCCGCTCGGGCTGATGGGCGGGGCGCCGTTAACCCATCCGGATGAGATCGTGCCTGAGCCATCTGCATCCGCGCCAGAGCCAGAGGCCGTACCGCAGGACGATCCGCTGGCGGATTCTCCGCTGTTTGCTCCTGAGCCACAGGATCCACCGCGTGCGGAAGAGGAAGAGCCGGTACGTACCGATTACGCAGGCTTTACCATGCCTACGCCGCAGGCCGTCGCACGCAGCAGCGCACAGACGCCGAAGGGACGTCTGCGTATCGACCCGGTCAAAAACGCGGCAGCGCCAAGCGCTACGGCGCAAAACGGTGAGAAAGGCGAGGTGCTGCAGGGCGAGCTGCTGGAGGCGCTGCTGGAGGGGATGGGCCTGAGCGAAATGCAGCCGGTGCCGCAGTTTGACCGTGAAAATATGCGTCAGCTGGGCCAGATCCTCGGCATGTTCTCGCAGGGCACCGTAGCGTTGCTCTCTTCGCGCTCTATCCTCAAGCGCGGCGTAAAAGCCGATATGACCATGGTGCTGGACGATGCCAACAACCCGTTCAAGCTGCTGCCGACCGGGAAAACGGTCCTGATTCAGATGTTCGGTACGCCGATGCCGGGCTTTATGCCACCCACCAAATCAGTGCGTGACGCGCTGATCGATCTGCAGGCGCATCAGCTGGGGATGATCTCCGGTATCCGCGCCATCATCGCCGCGATGCTGCAGTCCTTTAACCCGGAGCAACTGGAAGAGCAGGCGAAGCAGAACGGCATGACCTCTCGTCTGGCGCTGCCGGGCAGCCGCAAAGCCGCGCTGTGGGACTACTTTGTTCGCAGCTATGGCGAGACGGCCGGTGAGATTGAGGATGACTTCCACACCCTGTTTGGCGAAGCGTTCCTTCATGCCTATGACATGGAGGTCAATCAGTACAAAGACTCACAGAGCGGATCGGAAGAAAAATGAATATCGCAACGGCTTCTCTCTCCCGCCAGGGAACGCGCGCCAGCAATCAGGACCAGACGGGAGAAACCATAGGGGAACGTTCAGCCTGCTTTGTCGTCTGTGACGGCATCGCTGGTCTGCCGGGCGGTGAGGTGGCCGCTGAACTGGCCCGCAATAGCATCATCTCCCGTTTTGATGGCGACAAACACCTTAACGCGCAGCATATTCGTGACTATGTGCAAACCGCGAATCGCACCATTCTCAGCGAACAGCAGGCGGTGCAGGACTATCGCCGGATGGGTACTACGCTGGTCAGCCTGTTTATCGACCGGGATTACCGTCTGGCCTACTGGGCACACGCCGGGGACAGCCGTCTGTACCTGTTTCGTCGCGGCTGGCTGTGGCATGTCACCACCGACCACAGCCTGGTTCAGCAGATGAAAGATGCCGGTCACCAGACCGATAATCTCAACAGCAACCTGCTGTATCTGGCGCTGGGCATTGAAAACGGTGGCCCGGAAGCGAGCTACAGCGACGTGGTGCAGGTTGAAGACGGCGATGCCTTTTTACTCTGCACCGACGGTTTCTGGCACGGCGTCAGCGAAGAGCAGATGAAACAGTCGCTGCATATGGTCAACACCCCACAGGAGTGGCTGACCTTAATGAACCAAATCATTCAAAAGAATGCTGAACAGGAGGGGAATGCTCAGGATAACTATACGGCGCTGGCGGTATGGATGGGCAACCCTCAGGACACCACTTTGCTGCATACGCTCTCTGACGCAGCACAATTTCTTCCCTGCGGAACTGACTAGACACACAAGGAACGATATGAAACTTTGGCTATCGGGTTTGGCACTTCTGGCGGTGGCCTCCACCGCCCAGGCTGAAAATTTCCGCATCGTGCAGTCACCTGCGCAGAAGCTGGATATCTGGATCGACAACATCAAAGACAACACCCCGCAGAGCTGGTGTAAATCAGAGATTGCGCTGCGCATTGTGGCGAACGGCAATAAAGACGTTTCAGTGCTGGAAAACTTTGTTCCGCGTCTCGGCTCGCTGCTGGAACACCAGTGCAGCAAAGTGAATAAGCTGAGCTGGGCCCTCAACGATCCGGCAGGGACTACGCTTGCGCAGGGAACGGCAGACAAAGCTCAGGAGTGGAAGCTGGTGGTGAAACAGCAGCAGACGGCGCCCGCTGCGACCCAGACCAGCGGCGCGTTACTGCCACCTGACCAGAACGCTGAAACCAACACGGTGGCCGCTGACCGCACACCGTGGCAGGAGTTTACCCTCCAGGACGGCTGCCATCTGCGCACCTTCTGGGAAGGCGGATCTTCCGCGCCGGCGCTGTTTATTCCGGATTCCGACACGACCCGCTGCGGCAACGGCAGCTGGCTGAGCGGCCACACGGTTATCTCGCAGACCCGCAGCGGCGGTCAAAAAGAGATAGCGGTGACCTACATTCACGGCTTCCCGGTGATGGGGCTGAATCAAAGCGTCGACCCGGAACATGCCCTGATCACCTCCGTCAACAAAGAGCGTATGGTCTTTAGCACCCCGAACAGCGACCAGAGCTGGATGATCCTGCCTTACGACAGCGCCCTGAACGGCTGGAAAAGCAACGGCACGGTGGCCGTGGAGATCTCCCGTGAAACCGCCAGCGACGATGCAAAACTGCAGGCGCGTATTGCTGCAGTGAAGAAGGTCTGGAGCGCCTGGGTTACCCCTGGCACCACGCTGAATATTGTCCTGATTGATACCCTGCGTCCTCAGCTGCGTGACCCGGCAGTGGGCGCCTGGCGCGCGGCAAACTAAGGAATGGCTATGAATACGCTCTATCAACATCTGGCGGGCGAGTCGCTCAGCGACGCGCTGGTGCGTCTTGAAAACGAGATTAAAGCCCGTCCGGCGGATGCCGATCTCCGTGCCGCGTTTGTGCAGTTTCTCACCCTCAGCGGTAACTGGACGCGCGCGCTGACCCAGCTGAAAAGCTGGCTGGCGCTTAAGCCGCAGGCGAAACCCACCGTCACCCTGCTGGAGCAGTGCATTCAGGGAGAACTGCAGCGCGCGCAGGTGATGGCGGGAGAACGTCGTCCGGCCATGCCGGAAGCCCAGTGGCCATGGCTGACCACCCTTGCTGCCGCGCTGAGCGAGAGCGATGAACGCGCTCACGCGCTGCGTCTGGAAGCCCTTGAACAGGCGCAGGCGAGCGCGGGGCAATGGACGCTAGAGAATGATGAGACGCAGACCTTTGAATGGCTGATGGACGGCGATGCCCGTCTGGGGCCGGTGTGCGAAACCCTTGTTAACGGCCGTTACTTCTGGTTGCCGTTTAGCGCTATCGCGGAGATCCGTTTCCAGGCTCCGGCCAGCGTCACCGATCTGGTCTGGCGTCATGCGCTGGTGCGTTTGACCGATGGGACGGAGCAGGTGTGTCAGATCCCGGCGCGTTATCCTTTTGCCGCCGATGCCTCTGACGCCGTTAAACTCGCACGCACCACCGAGTGGCTGCCGCTCGATGATGACGGCACTCTGTATGAAGGGTTGGGGCAGAAAGCCTGGCTCAGCGAGCAAAGCGAAAGCCCGCTGCTGTCGCTGAGTCTCGTTACTTTTGCAACGGATGGAGCCCATGAGTAATCCTGCTGGCGAAGGCGATCTGCTGCGCAGCGGCTGGCAAGCCCGCAGTAAGCAGGAGAAGGTGGGGGCGCGCGATAAAATGCAGCCCTCGCTGCTCGATCGCCTCACCGATAACGACCCGGAGAAAAAGCGCGAGTCGGCCAACAGCAACCTGATCACCCATGCCGCGCTGCGTCGCAACGTGCTGCGGGATCTGCAGTGGCTGTTTAATACCATCAATCACGACGCCTCCGGCGATTTGAGCATGCTGCCACACGTAAGCCGTTCGGTAGTGAATTTTGGCGTTGCGCCGCTGGCCGGAAAGCGCATGTCGGATATCGAATGGCACGACATTCAGCGCAAACTCACTGAGGCCATTGTCAACTTTGAACCCCGCATTTTGCCCCAGGGGCTGCAGGTCCGCTGTGTGTCGGACACCTCCTCGCTGGATCTGCACAACGTGCTCTCCATCGAGATAAAAGGGCGTTTGTGGTGTGTGCCGTACCCGCTGGAGTTTCTGTTTCGTACCGATGTCGATCTGGAAAACGGCCACTTTGAACTGAAAGATGCGGGGTGATCGTGGAAAGTAAACTGCTCGAATATTACAACCGTGAGCTGGCCTATCTGCGTGAGATGGGCGCCGAATTTGCCGAGCGCTATCCCAAAGTGGCCGGACGGCTGGGCATGCGCGGCATCGAAGTGGCGGATCCGTACACCGAACGACTGATGGAGGGCTTTGCCTTTCTGACCTCGCGCGTGCAGATGAAAATGGACGCGGAGTTTCCGCGCTTCTCCCAGCGCTTGCTGGAGATGATTGCGCCTAACTATCTCGCGCCCACTCCGTCCATGGCGATTGCTGAAATTCAGCCTGACAGCAGCCGTGGCGATTTGAGCAACGGTTTTATCGTGCCGCGCGGCACAATGATGGACAGCCTGGCGCTGAAGAAAACCGGCGTGACCTGCAGCTACACCACGGCGCATGAGGTGAACCTGCTGCCGCTGAAAATCGACAAGGTTGAACTGGGCGGTGTGCCTGCCGACCTGCCCCTGACACAGCTTGGTCTGGGCCAGCAGGGGATCAGCAGCGCCTTACGGATCCGCATTGCCTGCGACGGTCCGCAAAACCTCGGCCACCTTGATTTTGACCGGCTGGAGTTTTTCCTTAGCGGCCCGGATATCGAGGCGTTAAAGCTGCTGGAGCTGGTAATGGAGCACCATGTCGGGGTGGTCTGCCAGACCGTCAGCAAACATCCGCAGCGTGATGTGCTGGCGTCTGATGCCCTGCGTCAGGAAGGGTTTGACGCGGATCAGTCGCTACTCCCGGACGATCTGCGCAACTTTGACGGCTACCGTCTGCTGCAGGAGTACTTTGCTTTTCCGGCCCGTTTCCGCTTCATCAGCCTGAGCGGGCTGAGCAAACTGATCCAGCGCTGCGAAAACGAAAAAGCCTTCGATATCTTCATTCTGCTGGATAAAACCGATGAACAGCTGGAGCGCGTTGTCGATGCCAGCCATCTGGCCCTGCACTGCACGCCGGTGATCAACCTGTTCCCGAAGGTAGCGGCGCGTCAGAAGCTGAGCGAAGGCCAGCATGAATACCATCTGGTGGTGGATAACATCCGCCCGCTGGATTACGAAATTTACGCGGTAAATAAGATATACGGCAGCGCGGATGGTCAACGCGACGACCAGACGTTTCGTCCGTTCTGGAGCACCTGGAGCGGTGATGCGGGCAACTACGGGGCCTACTTTTCCCTGCGCCGGGAACAACGCGTGCTCTCTGAGCATGCCCTGCGTTACGGCACCCGCACCGGCTACATTGGCTCGGAGGTCTTTGTCTCGCTGGTGGATGAGCAGCATGCGCCCTGGCAGGAGAACCTGCGCTACATCTCCGCCGAGGTGCTGTGCACCAGCCGGGATCTGCCGCTGATGCTGCAGCAGGAGCTGGGACAGTTCATTATGGCTGACTCCATGCCGGTGAAGTCGCTGACCTTGCGTAAGGGGCCGACGCCGCCGCGTCCGGCGCTGGCAGAAGGGTTCAGCACCTGGCGGTTGATCAGCCAGCTACAGATGAACTACCTCAGCCTGATGGACAGTGAAAACGAAGAGGGCGCCGCCGCGCTGCGTCAGCTGTTAGGGCTGTACGCCAATCTCGCGGAGACGCCGGTTGCGCGTCAGGTAGAAGGGGTTCGTCACTGCGTGCTGGAGCCGGTTCACCGCCGCGTGCCCGAGCCGGGACCGGTCGTCTTCGCCCGTGGCATCGGCATTACCCTGACGGTGGATGAACGTGCGTTTTCCGGTGCCAGTCCCTGGCTTTTCGGTAGCGTGCTGGAGCGGCTGTTTGCCCGTCTGGTGTCGATCAACAGCTTCACGGAATTCACCCTGAAAAGTCAGCAGCGCGGCGAGATCGGCTACTGGGCGCCGCGTATGGGCAAAAGGGCACTGGTATGAGCGACGTTGTCACTGCGCCACTGAAGGTCCATCGTCTGACGCCGCTGCCGGACAGTTTCTGGCGCGGGGTTCGCGAGACGCCATGGCGCTACGATCTGTTCCAGCTGTTAAGGCGCATTGATGCTCAGGGCGGGGAGCGCTACCCGCTGGGGCGTGCGCCGCTGCCAAAATTCGAGCCGCTACGCCTGGGCCAGCAGCCGTCGATGAGTTTTGCACCTTCGACGGTGGCGCAGGTACGCCAGCGCGAAGGCAACGGGCTGCACGAGGTCTCCATTCTGAGCTTCGGCCTGTTTGGTCCTAACGGGCCGCTGCCGGTTCACATGACCGAGTACGCCCGCGAGCGGATTCATCATCATCAGGACACCAGCCTGAGCGCGTTTGCCGATCTGTTTCATCATCGTCTGACGCTGCTGTTTTATCGCGCCTGGGCCGATGCGCAGCCTGCCGTCTCCCTCGACCGCGCCGACAATAAACGTTTTGAGGGATATCTGGCGTCGTTGATTGGTATGGGGCAGCCCGGCCAGATGGACAAAGGCAGCCTGAGCGCCCATGCCCGCTTTACCCACGCCGGACACCTGACCCGCCACGGACGGGATCCTGAAGGTCTGGAAAAAATCCTGCGTAACTATTTTAAAGCCCCGGTCAAACTGATCGCCAACGTACCGCAGTGGATGCCGCTTTCACCGCGCGAGCAGGCGCAGCTGGGAGCAGGACGCCGCGTGCCGCGGATGGGCGAATCTGCGTTTCTGGGCGTGGCGGTCCGCGACGTGCAGCATAAATTTCGCATCGAGATTGGCCCACTCAGCGCGGAAGAGTACAACCGGTTTTTGCCCGGAGAAGCATGGGTAACCGAACTGCGGGACTGGGTACGCCAGTACGCAGGGGTGGAATTTGAATGGGAAACACGGGTGATCCTGCGCGCTGACGCCGTGCAGGGCGCCACGCTCGGCAGCACCGGGCGATTGGGGTACAACACCTGGCTGGGCCTTCAGCCGCAGCCTGTCCCGCGTGGCGATCTGGTGTATCGCGCAGAGCGGTAATCCTTCCGTATACCGAATCATTGTTAATGGAAACTAACATGTCAGAAATTAGCCGTGCCGTGCTTTTCGGCAAACTGGATACGCTGTTATTTACCTCTCTGGAAAGCGCCACCGCGTTCTGCAAGCTGCGCGGCAACCCCTACGTCGAGCTGGTGCACTGGCTGCATCAGTTGATGCAGCAGCAGGATGGCGATCTGCAACAGGTGATCCGTCATTTTGCCCTCGACGAACAGCAGCTGACGCGCGATATCGTGGCGGCGCTCGATGCCCTGCCGCGCGGAGCCAGTTCCGTTTCCGATCTCTCCGAACATATTGACAGCGCCGTCGAGCGCGCCTGGGTCTATGGATCGCTGAAGTTTGGCGTCAGCCGTATCCGCGGCGGCCATCTGCTGATCGGCATTCTGAAAACCTGGAATCTGGCGAACGTGCTGAAGAGCATCTCGGCGCAGTTTACCCGTCTTAACGTCGAGGTGCTGATTGAGCAGTTCGATACTATCTGTGCCAACAGCAAAGAGACGCAGCAGGCCGCTGCCGCAGTGGATGCGCCAGCCGGTTCGGTGCCTGCTGCCCAGGGAACGCTGGCCCAGTATGGTCAGGACCTGACCGCCCGTGCCCGTCAAGGCAAAATTGACCCGGTGGTTGGGCGCGATGAAGAGATCCGCCAGATGATCGATATCCTGATGCGTCGCCGCCAGAACAACCCGCTGCTGACCGGGGAAGCCGGCGTCGGAAAAACGGCGGTGGTGGAAGGGCTGGCGCTGCGCATCGCCGACGGCGATGTGCCGGAGCCGCTGCAAAACATTCAGCTGTGGCTGCTGGATATCGGTATGCTGCAGGCCGGTGCCGGGATGAAAGGCGAGTTCGAAGCCCGTCTGCAGGCATTAATCAACGAAGTGCAGTCCAGCGCCACGCCAGTCATTCTGTTTATCGATGAGATCCACACCCTGATCGGTGCGGGCGGTCAGCAGGGCACCGGTGACGCCGCCAACCTGCTGAAGCCAGCGCTGGCGCGTGGACAACTGCGTACCATTGGTGCCACTACCTGGGCGGAATACAAAAAATACATCGAGAAAGATCCGGCACTGACCCGTCGCTTCCAGACGGTGCAGGTACATGAACCCGATGAGGCCAAAGCGGTTCTGATGCTGCGCAGCACCGTGTCGCCGCTGGAGACCCACCACCAGGTCTTACTGCTCGACGAAGCGGTTAGCGCAGCCGTGAAGCTTTCGCATCGCTACATTCCGGCCCGTCAGCTGCCGGATAAAGCCGTTGCGCTGCTGGATACGGCCTGCGCCCGCGTGGCGGTGAGCCAGAGTGCACCTCCGGCGCAGCTGGAAGATTGCCTGCGCCATCTTGCGGCGCTGGACGTAGAAATTGAGATAGCGGAGCGCGAAGCGCGCGTCGGTGCAGGGGAATCTGAGCGCGTCACGGCATTAACCGCAGAGCGTGACGCGTATGAGGCCAAACGTGAGGCCCTGGCTCAGCGCTGGGAAGACGAGCGTAGCCTGGTGCAGGAGATCATTCGCCTGCGTGCCGCACTGTTTGCGGCGGGCGATGACGACACCGCTGAGCTGCGCAGCCAACTGGCAGAGCAGCAGCAGGCGCTGAACGCCTTACAGGGTGATGAACCGCTGCTGTTTGCCGCTGTGGATGAAAACGTGGTGGCGGCCGTAGTCTCTGACTGGACCGGCATCCCGCTGGGCCGGATGGTGAAAAACGAGATTGATGCGGTACTGAACCTCGCCGACACGCTGAACCAGCGGGTGATTGGCCAGCGTCACGGTCTGGATCTGATTGCCCGCCGGGTGAAAACCTCCCGGGCAAAACTCGACGATCCGAACAAGCCGGTTGGCGTGTTTATGCTCTGTGGCCCGTCCGGCGTGGGGAAAACCGAAACCGCGCTGGCGCTGGCGGAGTCGCTGTACGGTGGGGAGCAGAACGTCATCACCATCAACATGAGTGAATTCCAGGAAGCGCACACCGTTTCCA
Source organism: Enterobacter sp. SENG-6 (assembly GCF_001605945.1). Taxonomy (NCBI): domain Bacteria; kingdom Pseudomonadati; phylum Pseudomonadota; class Gammaproteobacteria; order Enterobacterales; family Enterobacteriaceae; genus Enterobacter; species Enterobacter sp. SENG-6. Next base: position 72,836 of record NZ_LOMM01000033.1, on the reverse strand, counting down.
CCTTAAAAGGTGCACCCCCGGGATACGTCGGGTATGGTGAAGGCGGGGTGTTAACCGAGGCCGTCCGTCGCCGTCCTTACAGCGTGGTGCTGCTGGACGAAATCGAAAAAGCGCACCCGGACGTACATGAGATCTTCTTCCAGGTCTTCGACAAAGGCTGGATGGAGGATGGCGAAGGTCGTCACATTGATTTCCGTAATACGATTATTATTCTGACGTCTAACGTCGGGACCGAGCTTATCAGCGCCATGTGTGCCGATCCGGAACTGATGCCGGAACCGGAGGCGTTAAGCGGGGCGCTGCGCCAGCCGCTGCTGGAGGTGTTCCCACCGGCGCTGCTGGGCCGTCTGCTGGTGGTGCCGTACTATCCGCTGAGCGACGCGATGCTGGGGCAAATTGTTCGCCTGCAGCTCAAACGCATTCAGCGTCGGCTGGAAGAGAATCACAATATTATTTCCGAGTTTGATGACAGCGTTGTAGAACAGATTGTTCAGCGCTGTACCGAGGTGGAATCAGGTGGACGTATGGTGGATGCGATCCTGACCAACACCTTGCTGCCTCAGATGAGTCAGATATTACTTACCGCCAGCCGCAGCGACGAGCAGTACCGACGTCTGCATGTCACCTGCGAGCAGGGCGAGTTTCACTGTCAGTTTGCCGCGTAATAATCATCAAGAGAACTGTAAAAGATGACGGATAATGATAACAATCGGACTGTCCCAAACGCGCTCCCGGTCGGGTATCGCTTCAACGAGTTTGAAATTAAAGAGGTGATTGGCGGCGGCGGATTCGGCATCGTCTATCGCGCCTGGGATCACCAGCTCGAACGCACTATCGCTATCAAAGAATTTATGCCTTCCTCGCTCGCCGTGCGCGGCGACGACATGACGCTGGTACTGCGCAGCGAACGCTTTGGCAAAGCGTTTTCGGCGGGGCTGAACAGCTTCATTCAGGAAGCCCGCCTGCTGGCGCGCTTCAACCACCCGAACCTGCTGCACGTGTTGCGCTTCTGGGTGCAAAACGATACGGCTTACATGGGCACGCTGTTTTACAGCGGCACCACGCTTTCTCGCCTGCGCGAGGAGAAGCCGGAGCTGATTAACGAGGCATGGATCCGTCGTACGCTGCCGATGCTGTTTGGCGCAATCAAGACCATCCATGACGAGGGCTATCTGCACCGCGATATTTCGCTGGATAACATTCAGATCCAGGATAACGGCCTGCCGGTGCTGCTGGACTTCGGCTCCGCGCGTCGCACCATCGGTAACCTCTCTGACGAAACCGAGACCATGCTGCGTCCGGGCTTTGCGCCTATCGAGCAGTACACCGACGACAACGAAAGCGAGCAGGGACCGTGGACGGATATCTACGCGCTCGGCGCGGTGCTGCGCACCCTGATCGTGGGCTCACCGCCGCCGGTCAGCGTGGTGCGTTCTATTCAGGATACCTGCAAACCGCTGGCGGAAATCCAGCCGCAGGGGTACTCCCTGTCGCTGTTGCAGGCTATCGACCGTGCCCTGGCGTTGCACATGGAAGACCGTCCGCAGTCTATTGATGAGTTCGCGGCGTTAATCGAGATGCCGGTCGCCGGTATCGATGACGTGCTGACTGCTAAAAAACCGGGCACCATGCTGGTGCCGGTGGAAGAAGAGGCACCGGCTTCGGCGTTTGACTGGCGTCGTTACAAGATCCCCGGGATGGTTGCCGCGGGTGTGCTGGTCGGGGTGGTCGCTGGCGCGATGCTGTTCAGCGGCGGCCACGATGCACCAGAGCAGGCTGCGCAAGCGCCGGAAGCATCCCGCACGACGGAAACCGCATCGAACGCGCCAGATGTCAAACCGGAGACCGCGAAGGTGAGCGAACAAGCGGCAACGCCTGCGACAGCGCAACCGACGCCGCCACCGGTTGAAGCCAGCCCGATTGCTCTGGTCTACATTCGCATCCTTGACGGCGAGACGTTGAAAGTGAACGGCGAGCCGAAAGCGCTGCGTCCGGCGAACAACGGCTATGCATCGCTCAAGCTGCCGGCGGGTGAGGTGAGCATTGAACTGCAGGGCAACGGCAGAACCCGTAGCCAGACGCTGGATATCGTGAAGCCTGGCACCTGGCTGGTGAATCCGTAAACAAGGCGAACAGGGACTGGTAACAGGACGGAGCGAATGTACAACATAAAATTTGTCTATCTTTTCAGCGAGAACGTCTCGCCCGCGCTTTTTGCGAAAATTATCCGCCCGTCCGTTGCCGGGCAGTGGATTATGTCGGTGCCCGACAATTCGCTGCGCTCGCTGTTTACACGTTACGACTTGCTGCACTCCATCACTGGCGCGAATCCTTACCAGTCCGGGCGCGATACCCGTAAGCTGATTGTGCAGGATCTCGACATGGGCAGAGTGGTGGCGATCGACGAGAGCTATCGTAACTGGTCGTCAGTGACGGAGATATTTTATATCAATGCTGATGGCCGTCTGCAGGCTGCCTCGCTGGACGGTCTGGGCTGGTACCCGGTGAGTACAATTGTCGACCGCTACGAAACCATGGTGCGAACCTATGGCTCCCGCCCTGCGCCAACGGTGCTGCCGAAACAGGTAGTCAAATCCAAAGCGGCACAGATGCCGGATGAGCCGACGCCGGGCAAAGACGGTAAAACCTATGCGGCACAGCTGGAGAATATGACCAAAGCTGAACGCTGGCAGGCGCGTAAGGATCTGATTGCGAAGGGGAGTAATAGCCTCTATCCGGATGCGCAAATCGCGGCTAAGCGGCTGGCGGCGAATAATATCGCGTTTGAGAAAGCGAAGCTGGCAGAGAATGTGTATAAGACCGTGAACCCGCTTGAGGCCACGCCGGGAGTACCGGAGGGGTGGAAGGATATCAGTAATGATGCGGGTGCTTTGCAAAAGTTTGGCCTTAAAAGCAAAGATCTTTTCGATAGAGCTGACTCACCTGATTTTCTGTCACGCGTATATCAGCCTGATCCGGGTGTATTCGGTAAAGACATGAATTCGACGCTGGTTTTTAGAGGATCGAGGGAACCGGGGTTGCCATCGCTTTCAGAGCATCTGGACTCGCTGCGAAATAAAAATGGATTCGCCTCAATAAAAAATGGTGCCGACTGGGCGAATAACTTTAAGCAAGGAATAGGGTTTGAAGCACCTTATTACCGCAGTGCAGTGCAACTGGGTGAAAAAATAGCAATGTCTTCCCAGCCGATTGATATTGCTGGTCATTCTTTAGGGGGCGGCTTGGCCTCGGCAACGTCTATAGCAAGTGGAAAAGCGGCCTGGACATTTAATGCGTCAGGGTTAAATAGCGGGACAGTAGAAAAATATGGCGGACGTTTATTGGGAAGCGCTGAAAACATACAGGCCTACCGCGTCAAAGGAGAGTTGCTGACTAAAATTCAGGAAGTCGATCTTGTTGAGGACTTCAAAATGGTGAGAGGACATGTTCCGTCCTTAATCGCTAAAGAAGAGTTGTCAGCACTGGCACCTGATGCCGCAGGTATTCCTCATGATCTGCCTGGTGGGGTTGGTGGAGCACTCGACAGGCACGGGATTGGACAAGCCATTAATTGTATAGAACAGCAAAAAGACGAAGATATTTCGATAATCAGGAGTCGTTTGTGAATAAGCTTTTTGTATCCTTTTTCGTGATTCTATTTTCATTGCTGATTCAGGGGTGTAAACAAGATATGGATCTAAATCCACAAGATTATTTCAGCGGTCAGCAACTGGTTCTGGCTGAAGATATTCAGCATGGCGATATTGACGGTGTTGAAAAACTTGCGCCGCAAACTGATCTTAACAAACCAGGTAAGCAAGACATGACGCTTCTGTTTTGGGCGCTTGGTAACAGTATCAATGACAATAAAACTCCTTCTCGATTAAAAATCGTCACTTTATTGGTTAAGTCTGGTGCTGATCCCCTGCAACCGAGGCCGCAGGGTAAAAGCAGTCCCGCTGAGTTTGTATTGAATGCGGACAGTGCAGATTGGATCAATGCTTTACTCGACGGGGGATTATCGCCTGACGCTAAAGATAAAACGTTTCATGAGCCTATAATTTTTGAAACCATCAAAGCAAAAAATACGGACACGCTTGAGGCTCTGCTGGATCGAGGGGCAAACATTAATATCACTGATTCACTAAACAGTACATTATTGTTTGAAGCCTTAAACTATCATGCTTACGATCACGTAATGCTACTGCTGAAACGGGGTGCTGATACAGAAATTAGAGCCAAAAATGGCTGGACGATGGGTAACCAACTCCAACGCTATCTTGAAAGAGCTAAAGAAGGTAGTGATGAGTATAAAAAACTTAACGAAATAAAAGAACTCCTTATTCAACATGGCGGTAAATGGCCACCTGCGCCAGTAAAACAATGATAAGCAGTAGGATATACGTTCAATATATTATATGGAATTGACGTGAAAATACGGTTAATTGCTAGCCTCACAGTGGTTTTCATTTTTCTGATACAGGGATGTAGACAAAATTCGGATTTGAATCCCGAAGATTACTTTAGCGGCCAGCAGCTTATTCTGGCGCGGGCGATTGAAAGCGGCAATATGGATGAAGTCAAAAAATTTCTTCCGAAAACCGATCTCAATAAACCCGGTCAACATGATATGACGCTACTTTTTTGGGCGTTGACTAATACACTTTATGATAAGAAAACGCAACCGCGCTTACATATCATGACCGAACTAATAAAGGCCGGTGCCGACCCGCTTCAGCCAAGACCCAATGGAAAAAGTAGCCCGGCAGAGTTTGTACTTATGGCCGACAGTGGAGACTGGATAAAGGCGATGCTGGATGGGGGATTATCTCCGAATGCGAAAGATTACGTTTTTAATAAACCAATTATTTTTCAAACTCTGGAAGCGAAAAACACCGAGACACTAAAAGCAATGCTTGACCGGGGCAGCAATATCGACATAACGGATTCCCTGGGTGAGACTCTGCTGATAAATGCTTTCGATTTTCATTCCTACGATCATGTTTTCCTTTTACTTGAGCGTGGGGCTGATCCTGACATTCGTGCTGATAACGGGTGGGCCTTAGGAAATCAGTTGCAGCGTTTTCTTGAAAGAGCGAAAAAAGACAGTGACGAGTATAAAAACCTTATCGCTATTAAAGAATCACTTATCCGACATGGTGGTAAGTGGCCACCCGAGCCGGTCAAAAGAGGGATTGAGTGAACATAAACGCAAAAAATAAAATACTCTATTTCTGGGGCATTATGGATGTCATCGGCATTGTGTTTTATTTTGTCGGCCCATACCACTTGCTTCAGTCATGGTGGGATTCTACCGGTGGGAATTTTGGTGTTATCATCTTCATGCTGATAGCAGGAGGGGTAAACGGTTTATTGACGGGTCTTTTTTACCTCGTATACATTCTGTGGCCGGTTTCATTACTCTTTTCTGCCTGGTTTTTTTTCACAACTCACCGATATGCCGTCCGGTTTGCTCTGGCGCAGGAAGTGCTACGCCTGCTCACCATGAGTTGTTCGGTGACCTTGTTCCCGATGATTATTGTCGGTCTCGGAATGAGTGTTATATCTCTTAATATCACGCTGTTCATTTTGTCCGAAATAGTAAAAATTGGCTCGCTCATATTTGTCATGAAAAAATGGGATGCGGGTGATGGGGTAAACAAATTTTTACCGTTAACTGAACGGGACTATATCGAAAGGGCCCTCAGACTGGCGCAAAAAAGATATGCGGAAATTAATGGCAAGTACCCCAGGGAGCCAATTTTACATATGTATGATGAGATTGTGCAGCAGTTACGAATTCTGAAAAAGATTGTGATCAAAAACAAAGCTGACAAATCCGTATTAAAGAGAATGACTTTTGGCATTTATGCGGTCAGAGAGTTTGAAAACTCAGATGAGCTCTTTTTCGAGAGACTGACGGAAGCATGGTATATCGCAGATCAACGTCTCCGTGGCGTTAAAGTGAAATTACCGCATGAAGTGGATCCTGACTATGTTCAGAAACAATGCGTACTGGCGGAAAAATACCCTGACGAGTTTTGAGAGTTATGGATGTCATTTTGTCAATCTGGTACGGAAGTTAAAGGATATGCATGAATAAACAAAGTTATACAGCGATGGATTATATTGAAAATGCCCTCGGCGTTATTCAGGAGCGAAAGTCAATTCATCCTTCTTTTTCTTTGTATAACATGGCTGAAAAACAAGTGGCGTATGTCAGGGATATCCTGACAGGAAAGAATAAAGATAAAAGTAAACTCCATACGTTAAATCTTGGCGCTATGGCTGCAAAAGAGTTTGAAACTACCGATGAAGAGCTTGCCCGGCATCTGTCAAATGTAAACTACATCGCTTCGCAGATGGCGCAAGGGTTAAAAGTTATTCTTCCTCATGAGCAGGATAATGAATATCTAAAAAGGCAAAAGCGGTATCGAAATTAAGCAGACGGTGACTTGTGCATATCACCAAACGTCTTGTCAGAAATCACGTCTTTGTTAATACATTTATTTAGCATAAAACATTACGGAATACAGATTATGCTCAACCGAATTACCGTCCAGCTCCCCGTCGAGGGGCTGCTCTTCTGGAAACTCTCCGGCCGCGAGGCGATGTCCGAGTCGTTCGCCCTGACGCTGACCCTGCTCGGCACGGATGCGCGTATCGACCGCAGCAAACTGCTGGGCCAGCCGGTCACGGTGACCATCCCGACCCAGAACCTGCTTACCCCGCGCTACATCAACGGTAAAGTCACGCGTGTGGCGGTGAGCGCCGTTGAGCTGACGGGAACGCGCTATGCGGTGTATCAGCTGACGGTGGAGCCGGACCTGTGGCCGATGAAGCGCGACCGTAACCTGCGTATCTTCCAGGGGCAGACGGTGCCGCAGATTGTGAAAACCCTGCTGGGCGAGCATCAGGTCAACGTGGAAGATAAGCTCACCGGCAGCTACCGGGTGTGGGACTACTGCGTCCAGTATCAGGAGTCGAGTCTCGACTTTATCAGCCGCCTGATGGAGCTGGAGGGAATAGCGTATTACTTCAGCCACGAGGCCGACAAACACACCCTGGTGCTCACCGACGCCGCCACGCAGCATCAGCCGTTCAGCGGTTACGAGGTCATCCCCTATCACCAGACGCCGTCCGGCGGTAGCACGGACGAAGAGGGCATCAGCCAGTGGGCGCTGGAGGACAGCGTCACGCCGGGCATTTACAGCCTCGACGACTACGACTTCCGCAAGCCGAACGCGTGGCTGTTCCAGGCGCAGCAGAACCCGGCGTCGCCGAAGCCGGGCAGCATTGACGTGTACGACTGGCCTGGGCGCTTTGTGGAGACCGGGCATGCGGAGTTCTACGCCCGCATTCGCCAGGAGCGCTGGCAGGTGGAGCATCAGCAGATTCAGGCCACGGCCACGGCGGCGGGTATTGCGCCGGGCCACACCTTCACCCTGACCAACGCACCGTTCTTCAGCGATAACGGTGACTATCTGGTGACGGCGGCCGGGTATCATCTGGAAGAGAACCGCTATGCCAGCGGCGAAGGGGAGACCATTCACCGTATCGATTTCACGGTTATCCCGGCGTCGGTGTCGTTCCGTCCGGCGCAGTCCACGGCGTGGCCGCGCACCTACGGCCCGCAGACGGCGAAGGTTGTCGGGCCGCAGGGAGAAAGCATCTGGACGGACAAATACGGCCGCGTGAAGGTGAAATTCCACTGGGACCGTCTGGCAAAAGGGGACGACACCAGCTCCTGCTGGGTGCGTGTGTCGAGCGCCTGGGCGGGCCAGGGTTACGGCGGGGTGCAGATCCCGCGCGTGGGCGATGAGGTGGTGGTGGACTTTATCAACGGTGACCCGGACCGTCCGATTATCACCGGGCGCGTGTACAACGATGCCAGCATGCCACCGTGGGCGCTGCCGGCGGCGGCGACGCAGATGGGCTTTATGAGCCGCACGAAAGATGGCTCCGTGGATAATGCCAACGCTCTGCGGTTTGAGGACAAGGCGGGTGCGGAACAGGTGTGGCTCCAGGCCGAGCGCAATCTCGATATCAACGTCAAAAATGATGAATCGCATGCCACGGAAAAAAATCGAACCCAATATGTGGGAGAGGATGAAACCTTACGGGTGGCAAAAAATCAGAAGGCAGGGGTTAAAGGGGATGTGGTCTGCCTGACGGGCAACAGCCGCAGCGATAAAGTTGTTAATAACTTTATTATTTCAGCGGGCAATACGTTGAGGCTGGAGTGTGGTGAAAGCGCCATTGAATTATCAAAAGACGGGAGCGTGAATATCATTGGCAATAACTTTAACTTTACCGCAAAACAGAGTGCACAAATAAACACGCTTTCCGGGGAACTGCATCTTAACCCTGCTGATGGCAGCAATGCCATCGATGCGCCAGGGGCATCCCACCAGACGGCAATCCAGCAGGAAGTGGATGGTTTTTTTGTTATTAATGCCAACAAATAAGAGTAACTCAAATGGCTGAATATATTCTCCAGGAAGCTACCCTGGCGTTACCAGATGTATATAAAGACAGAACCATGAATTTATTTACCCTGAGCGAAAATGGTGCCAGTGAGTTTACCTTCGTTGTTTCTCGTGCCAGTGTAAAAAAAGATGAGAGTGTGCATGATGTGGCAACTCGTCTGGTGCGTGAGTTAGAAATTACCGTACCAGATTTTAACCTGACGTCCTCGCATATGACCACTGTTGATAATCACGCGGCTGCGGAGCTTTTTTATCATTTTAAAAATGATGGTACGACCGTTTTTCAGAAGCAGACCATTATTTTAATGGACGAGCATCCCGCTGGGCGAAAAATGGTGTGTTACATCGGCACCTGTCCTGGTGAGTTTAGCGATTATTATCACGATCAATATCAAGCAATTATCCGCAGTATCAAGTTCCATAAGCCAGCTCCGACCGAAACCAGAGATATGCTTGAGGCCAACACAGAGGGGCCATTTTTTGCACTCGATAGCGAGAGTAAGATACTCAGCGTGTTTAAAAACATTCAGGAGCTTTACGGGCATCTTTCGCTTCAGCGGGCGAAAGAGGGACACTATTTACTTTTTGATAAGCAGGGGGCACCTTTAAGTATTGCGCCTGTCCCGGGCAGTCAGCCTCTTCGTTACGCGCTGTGGACCCTTTCTGCAGAAAAATCCCACCACTTAGTTTCACAGCTTTCTGTTTGCCGCCAGGTCTCAGGTTCTGACGACCTTAACTCAACAGATCAGATCCGCAAGTATCTGATGGCGCAGAGAGCCAAATAGTCATGTCCGAATGTCTGGCCGCACGTGTAGATGACGAGATTGCTCATACAGCCTCAAAAGGATGGATGATCGCTGGGCTTGTAGGTGGGGCAATTCTGGGAGCAGCTGCCGTTGTTGTTACCGGTGGGACCGCTCTGGTAGCCGTTTCTGCTGTCGCCGCAGGGGCGTGTGCTGCCGGTGGTTTGGGTGAGGTCCTGGGAAGTATGTCATGGGCACCGCGTCACACTACGGGTACGTTGAAAGAAGGTTCGCCCAATGTTTTTATCAACAGCCGAAAGGCTATCCGCGCTCATCTATCGGCCGGAGAGTGTGACGAACACAGCGGCAGCCTGCAACGGGTTGCCGAAGGTTCGATAAAGGTTTACATCAACAACTTTCCTGCTTCTCGCACTGGCGATAAGCTGACATGCAGCGCTGAGATTAGCCAGGGTTCGCGTAATGTTATCATTGGTGGAGGCAAGGTCCAGACCGATGAAATAAGTCCTGAAATTCCTGAATGGGTAAACTGGACGATGCTCGTCGTTGGTGCCGGAGCGGTGGCGGTGCTGGCCAGTCCGGCAATTGCACTTCTGAGCACTCTCGGTGCAATGGGCGGTGGAACTATTGGTAGCTACGCGGGTGGGATGCTTTTTGGCGAAGGTAGCGACGGTCAGAAATGGGGGATGCTAATCGGCTCCGTTATCGGCGGCGGGGCTGGCATGAAGGGCGGGGCACGATTTGATGCGTGGCGTGCTGGGAAATCTATGCCGCGTGTTGTGGCTGAACCCGCAATCGCGCCGGCGATGCCCAAGATGAGTTTAGCTGAAGCTGTAGGGAAACAAAGGGCAGAAAATTGGATTAGCCGCGGCAGGGAGCTCGCGGATAATCGTGATCCTGCTTTGTCTGCATTACTGAGTGATGAACAAGTAGGTGCATTATATGGTTATACTACGGATCCGGGGTACCAGATGGTGAATCCTGCATTACGAGGTATGAAACCCATGACCAAAGAAATGGAAGCATTTACTCAACATATAAATGATGGTCTGGATCAGCTTCCGGTATACAACGGTGAGACTTTCCGAGGAATGAATAGCTTACCTTCAAATATTTTGGAAGGCTATACTCCAGGCAAAACGGTTATCGATCCCGCCTTTGTAAGTACTGATATTAACCAAGGATTCAGCGGACCGATTCAAATGCGTATTGAAGGGGTTTCGGGCAGGAAAATTGACTTTTTGTCAGAATTCAATGCTACTGAAACTGAAGTACTCTTTAAACCCAATACAACGTTTGAGGTTATCAGCAGGTCAGATGAGCTTGGAGTTACGAACATAGAATTAAAGGAAATACCATGATCGACCTACATGTCGAAGATTCAATAATTAATCATTATGCCGATCGCTATCGTTGCTATATGCCCGTAAATGTCCGTAAGGCTGTAAAACGTGACAGTGATGAATCTGTTTCTTCCATTCATGCATGGGATCAAACATTACCATTAATTTCGTCGGTAGAGATTTCCCGCAATAAAGCGCTTGGAGCATTTGTTGGTTTGGCTGTTGGAGATGCAGTCGGAACAACCCTTGAGTTTAAAAAAAGAGACAGTGAATATGTACATGATATGCTGGGCGGTGGACCTTTTCAGTTAAATCCTGGGGAGTGGACAGATGATACCTCAATGGCATTATGTGTGGCAGAAACATATCTTTCCGAAAAAAGAATGCATACTGATGTACTGAGACAGTATCTTTTGAACTGGTATTTAAAAGGAGAAAATAGCAGTAATGGACGCTGTTTCGACATTGGAAATACAACACGCTTTGCTCTAGAACAGTATATGCGCGTTGGACCATCTTGGTATGGTAATACAGAAAAACATACTGCGGGTAATGCGGCAGTGATTCGTCAGGCACCGGTGTCGATCTTTCGTCGAAAATCGTTGCGCGCCATTTATTTTGAATCTCAGGCTCAGAGTCGGGCTACCCATGGCGCGGTGGAGTCTATTAATGCATGCCAGTTTCTGGGGTTGATACTGCATTATTTGATAAATGGTTATTCAAAAGAACAAACTTTTTCACCTCATGTTTTCCCTCTCTGCGCGCGTGTAATGGTTATCAACGCAGGTGAATACAAAAATAAAAGCCGTGACCAAATCCGCTCAAGTGGTTACGTAATCGATACGCTTGAGGCCGCGATGTGGTCCGTATGGAATACTGATAATTTCCGGGATGCGATTCTGCTGGCTGCCAATCTTGCCGATGACGCTGACAGCGTTGCGGCGACGGCAGGACAAATAGCAGGCGCGTTGTATGGTTATTCCGGTATTCCGCTGGAGTGGAAAAACAAGCTGGTCCAGCACGATAGAATTTTCCAAATGGCAGGTGATTTGTTCGATAGGGCACCCGAGGATACTTTTTTATAAATACAACATAGTACGGTTATTCTCCCGTGCCGTGTATTTAGGCGCTAAAGCCATAACATAAAGTTAATTCCGCTGATTATTTCTAAGAATAAAAAAATCCACGCCAAAGCGTGGATTTTTTTCATTCATACCGACTCAGACGTTAAACAGGAAGTTCATCACATCGCCATCTTTAACGATGTAGTCTTTCCCTTCAGCACGCATCTTGCCAGCTTCTTTCGCGCCTTGCTCACCCTTGAAGGTGATGAAGTCTTCAAACGCGATAGTCTGCGCACGGATAAAGCCTTTCTCGAAATCGGTGTGGATCTTGCCCGCAGCCTGTGGAGCCGTTGCGCCAACAGGGATAGTCCACGCACGCACTTCTTTCACCCCAGCGGTGAAGTAGGTCTGCAGGTTGAGCAGGGCATAACCTGCACGGATAACGCGGTTCAGACCTGGCTCTTCCAGACCCAGCTCGGCCATGAACTCGTCTCGCTCTTCGTCATCCAGCTCGGCGATATCGGCTTCTACAGCGGCGCAAACCGGAACAACGACAGAACCTTCTTTCTCGGCGATAGCACGAACCTGATCGAGGTACGGGTTATTTTCAAAACCGTCTTCGTTCACGTTGGCAATGTACATGGTTGGCTTCAGCGTCAGGAAGCTCAGGTAGCGTATAAGCTCTTTCTCGTCTTTGCTCAGGTCCAGAGAGCGCAGCATACCTGCGTTTTCCAGTTGTGGCAGACATTTTTCCAGTACCGCTAATTCGGCTTTGGCGTCTTTATCGCCACCTTTGGCTTTCTTGGAGATACGGTGGATCGCACGTTCGCAGGTATCCAGATCCGACAGCGCCAGCTCGGTATTGATTACATCAATATCTTCCGCCGGGTTTACTTTACCTGCTACGTGGATAATGTTGTCGTTCTCGAAGCAACGCACCACGTGACCGATCGCTTCGGTTTCACGGATGTTGGTCAGGAACTGGTTACCCAGACCTTCACCTTTGGATGCACCTTTCACCAGGCCCGCGATGTCCACGAACTCCATGGTGGTTGGCAGAATGCGCTGCGGCTTCACGATTTCCGCGAGCTGGTCCAGACGCGGGTCGGGCATTGGCACAACGCCGGTGTTAGGTTCGATGGTACAGAACGGGAAGTTCGCCGCTTCGATACCCGCTTTGGTAAGCGCGTTAAACAGGGTGGATTTGCCCACGTTTGGCAGACCGACGATACCGCATTTGAATCCCATTTCTAAATCACCTTAATATCTTGATAATCAATCCGTTAACGATAACCGACTGATGAAAAGTAAATAACTACGCCTATTATACACGTAACCCGCCTACCGCGCGGTAAAAATGCCGTATCGGGCAGATTATTGCGCTTTGAAAGCATGTAAGCGGTTTGTCGCTTTGGTTAACCCATCTTTGAGCCAGATTTCAGTGCAGCGCGCCGCTTCGTCTACCGCCTCGTCAATCAGTTTCTGCTCAGAAACCGGGGGCTTACCCAGCACAAAACCAACAACTTTGTTTTTATCGCCCGGATGGCCGATTCCTACGCGCAAACGGTGAAAATTCGGGTTATTACCCAGCTTACTGATGATATCTTTCAGACCGTTGTGTCCGCCATGGCCGCCGCCCAGTTTAAACTTTGCCACGCCTGGCGGCAGGTCCAGCTCATCGTGAGCAACCAGAATCTCATCCGGATTGATGCGATAAAACGTTGCCATTGCCGCCACGGCCTTGCCGCTCAGGTTCATAAAGGTGGTAGGCACCAGCAGGCGCACATCCGCACCGGCGAGATTGATACGTGAGGTATACCCGTAGAATTTTGGTTCTTCACGCAGGGGAGCACGTAACCGTTCAGCCAGCAGATCAACGTACCAGGCCCCGGCATTGTGGCGGGTTGCAGCGTACTCTGCGCCTGGGTTGGCGAGGCCGACAATCAGTTTAATCGTCACGATTCAATTCCTAATGGGTTCCAGATCTGGCGCGTAGTTTACTGTCTGGCGCGCCGCTTGACAAAATTCTGCGACCTTAACAGCGAAATACGAATAATTACTTCTTTGAACAATTAGAATTTCAAGCTGTTCAATGCGTTATTTGTAAATTTTTGTTTGGGAGTAATCTGTAATTGTGATCATTGACGCAACTCATAAAAGGGGCGTTGTCTATACTTTACACACAAGGAATAGGGACTTATTCCCTACAACCCAAAGTTCCAGAGGTGACATATGAAACGCAAAAACGCTTCGTTACTCGGTAACGTGCTGATGGGGTTGGGGCTGTTCGTGATGGTAGCCGGTGTGGGTTATTCAATTTTAAACCAATTGCCGCAGCTTGATCTCCCACAATACTTCGCGCATGGTGCGGTATTGAGCATCTTCCTGGGGGCGGTACTGTGGCTCGCCGGGGCGCGTGTGAGCGGTCATGAGGAAGTGTGTGATAAATACTGGTGGGTGCGCCATTACGACAAACGCTGCCGCCGCGACCAGCATAAGCACAGCTAGTGCGCATAGAATAAAGAACACTGAAACGACTCCAGATGGAGTCGTTTTTTTTTTGCCTGAGGGGTTGACCCTCACGTAACGTAAGGCACCAGAGTGGCGTCACTGGCAAAATAAAAGGAGCAGTTATGTTGATTCAGGTGGGTGAACTGGCAAAACGCGCTGGGATCACCGTGCGCACATTGCATCACTATGAGCAAACAGGGTTATTGCTGCCTTCTGCCAGAAGCGCGGCAGGCTACCGGCTTTATAATCTGGCGGATGTACAGCGCTTGCATATGATTCAGGCACTGGCAAAAGCGGGGCTGGAGCTTGCTGAAATCAGGGATTTTCTGGAGCAGGCGTCGCTTTCGTTAACGGAACTCCTCGATGCGCAAATCAGTTTGCTGGATAAACAGCTGCGCAGCATTAACACGCTGCGTGACAGGCTGGTGGACTTGCGCACCGGGCTTACCGGCGATGAAACGCCCGATCTGGAATCCTGGCTACAGACTCTGGAGTTAATGAATATGTACGATCGCTGGTTTAGCAAAGAAGAGTTACAGCAACTGCCGTTTGCGGTGCAGAAAGATGCGTTGGCGGCTGTCTGGTCAGGGCTGGTTACCGAGGCCAACACGCTGCTGGAACAGCACATACCCGTTTCTGACCCGCGGGCGATGGATCTTGCGACGCGCTGGATGGAGCGCCTGGAGCAGGACACTGCCGGCAAGCCGGAGTTTCTCACCCGGCTGAACGAGATGCACAGCGTCGAACCTCAAATGCGTGAGCAAACGGGCATCACCGCAGAGATGACCGACTACATCACGCGGGCGTTTGCCGAATCGAAGCTGGTCATCTGGGAAAAGTATCTCTCTGCCGATGAGATGGCTTTTACCCGGAAACACTACTTTGACCGCATGATGGAGTGGCCGCCGCTGGTGGCGAAGCTGCACCAGGCGCAGCGGGAAAATCTCGACCCCGCCTCTGACGAGGCGCAAAAGCTGGCTGAAACCTGGCTGGCGTTGTTCCAGTCATACGCAGGAACAAACCCTGAGACGCAGCAAAAGTTTCGCGCTGCTATGCAGCAGGAGCCGCATCTGATGAAAGGGACGTGGATGACGCCTGCTGTGCTTGAATGGCTCCAGCAGGCGATAGGGATAATGATGCAGAGACGTTTCTCCGCATCAGATGAATCACAGATCCGCTAACGCGGCGTCGCGGTTGGGATAGAAGGCAAGGCGGCCAGGGATCGGCTGCACGCCAGCGCGCGCCATAGTGCGCAGCGGCTGAAATTCCAGATTACTCACCCGGAGCTCACAGCCTTCCGGCAGACGTTTTACAAAGCGCTGGAAGGCGTCCAGCCCACCGGCGTCCAGCACCGGTACGGCATCCCATTTCAGCACCACAATCCGTTTGCCCGCAATGCGGGATTCCAGATCGCTGAACAGGCCTTCCGCCGCAGCGAAGAACAGCGGACCGATTACCCGCAGCACCAGTACATCATCAGGCACCTCCACATTTACCGGGGAAAGGCGCGTCATCTGCGCGATCCGGCGCATAAACAGCAGGGAGGCCAGCACGATGCCGACGCTGATGGCGATCACCATATCGAACAGCACGGTCAGCGACATACAGATCAGCATGACGATGATGTCGTCTTTCGGTGCGCGACGCAGCAGGTTCACCACCTTATGCGCTTCGCTCATGTTCCAGGCCACCATCAGCAGCAGGGCGGCCATGGCGGAGAGCGGCAGCCAGGAGAGCAGCGGCGCGAGGATCAGCAACGCGAGGATCACCAGCAGGGAGTGGATAACCGCTGAAACCGGTGAGGTTGCACCCGCGCGCACGTTGGCCGCAGAACGGGCGATAGCCGCGGTGGCTGTAATACCGCCGAAGAACGGAGCGATGAGGTTACCTAAGCCCTGGCCGACCAGCTCGCTGTTGGCTTTGTGCTTGGTACCGGTCATGCCATCGAGCACTACGGCGCAGAGCAGAGATTCAATCGCCCCCAGCATCGCCATTGAAAAGGCGGCGGGCAGCAGTGCACGCAGCGAATCCCAGCTTAAGGTAAAGCTGGAGCCGGGCATGTCCCAGGGAAGAACCAGCTGCGGTAACAGTTGAGGAATACCGCTGCCCTGAGAACCGTCCGCCAGAACATAGTGGAACTGCGAGCCGATGGTGGCGACATGACTACCTAACATGTTGACGATGGCCATTACCGCACAGCCCAGCAGCAACGCGGGCAGGTGGCCAGGCAGACGAATGCCTAAGCGCGGCCAGACGATGAGCGTACCCAGCGTAACGATCCCGATGGCGGCATCGCCCATGTTGGCCGTGGGCAGTGCCATAAACAGCGCTCCCACTTTCTGCAGATAGTGCTCAGGAACGTGAGGCATCTGCAGCCCCAGGAAATCTTTAATTTGCATCGTTCCGATGGTGATGCCGATCCCGGAGGTGAATCCCAGCGTTACGGAAAGGGGAATATATTCAATCAGCCGGCCAAAGCGGGCCAGGCCAAAGAGAATCAAAAAGAGGCCAGACATGAGCGTGGCAACCAGCAGGCCTGCCAGACCAAACTGCTGTGATACCGGATAGAGGATCACCACAAAAGCAGCGGTAGGGCCGGACACGCTGAAACGCGAACCGCCCGTGAGGGCAATCACGATCCCGGCGACGGCCGAGGTATACAGGCCATACTGTGGAGCCACGCCGCTGCCAATTGCCAGCGCCATGGCCAGCGGAATGGCGATAATACCAACGGTGATCCCGGCAATCAGGTCACGGATAAAGCGTGACGAGGTGTATTTCTCTTTCCAGCATGCGTCGATGAGGGCGCGAAAGGGCAGAACATGTGAGGAAGTGATGTTTTTCACAATTATCTATCATCCGTATGCGCATCATCTGTCATATCAATGGCAGGTGAAGGAGGCATTAATCATTGCTCGTCATACTTCGCGCTGCAGATGCGTTGGCTGCGCTCATTCATCCCAGTCACTTACTTAAGTAAGCTCCTGGGATTCATTCACTTGCCGCCTTCCTGCAACCCGAATTATTTAGAGCATTAATAAATATCAGAAACAAAAAAACCCGCCGCAGCGGGTTTTTCGGCCGTGTTCGATTAGTGTTCGAACATTGCAGAGATGGATTCTTCGTTGCTGATACGACGAATCGCTTCGGCCAGCATCCCGGACAGGGTCAGGGTACGCACGTTTGGCAGTGCCTTGATCTCGTCACTCAGTGGGATGGTATCGCATACCACAACTTCGTCAATGACGGAGTTACGGAGGTTGTTTACCGCGTTACCGGAGAAGATCGGGTGAGTCGCGTACGCAAACACGCGCTTGGCACCACGCTCTTTCAGCGCTTCAGCGGCTTTACACAGCGTACCGCCGGTATCGATCATGTCGTCAACCAGCACGCAGTCACGGCCAGCAACGTCACCGATGATGTGCATCACCTGAGAAACGTTAGCGCGCGGACGGCGTTTGTCGATGATTGCCATGTCGGTATCGTTCAGCAGCTTAGCGATAGCACGGGCACGTACCACGCCGCCGATGTCCGGAGAAACCACAATCGGGTTGTCCAGGTTCAGCTGCAGCATATCTTCCAGCAGGATTGGGCTGCCGAATACGTTATCAACCGGGACGTCGAAGAAGCCCTGAATCTGCTCTGCGTGCAGGTCAACGGTCAGTACGCGGTCAACGCCAACGCTGGACAGGAAGTCCGCGACAACTTTAGCGGTGATTGGCACACGCGCGGAACGGACGCGACGGTCCTGGCGGGCATAGCCAAAGTAAGGGATTACAGCAGTGATACGGCCTGCAGAAGCGCGACGCAGGGCATCGACCATAACAACCAATTCCATCAGGTTGTCATTCGTTGGAGCACAGGTGGACTGGATGATGAAAATATCACCACCGCGTACATTTTCGTTAATTTGTACGCTGACTTCGCCGTCGCTAAAGCGACCTACAGCGGCGTCGCCGAGGGAAGTGTACAGGCGGTTGGCAATACGTTGTGCTAGTTCCGGGGTGGCGTTACCAGCAAAAAGCTTCATATCAGGCACGAGAAGAACCTCAGGCATGCGTCCATTGGTGGATAGCGTTCGCCGCAAACTGTGCGGGGCCAGGCGAAATGCTATCCAGGCGGTGTATTAAAGAGCGCGATGCAACGTCTGGAACAGGGTGACGTTGTCACCGAAACTCAGTCTGCGCCAGAATGGCCTGCTGTAGGGGGGAGGTGTTCATCCCGCGCGCTACAAAACCATGCAGCCAATCCGGCGCTTGCTCAAGCACCTGACGAGCGGCGGATTCGGTGTCAAATTCAGCAAAGACACAGGCCCCTGTACCAGTCAGGCGCGACGGCGCGTATTCTAACAGCCAGGAAAGCGCCGCATCAACCTCGCGAAAACGTTTTCTTGCGATAACCTCGCAATCGTTGCTGAATTCACAATTTAATAACGTTTCTATTGACCGCGCCGGGGTATTGCGTGGCAGCTCAGGATCTTTGAAGATGACCGGAGTCGGAATGCTGACGCCTGGATGGGCTACGAGGTACCATTTTTCCGGCGGTTCAACCGGGGAGAGGATTTCACCCACCCCCTCAGCAAATGCAGCATGACCGCGCACAAACACCGGGACATCCGCCCCCAGGGTTAACCCTAACGCGGCCAGTTCATCCGTTGACAATCCGCAGCCCCAGAGATGATTCAGGGCGACCAGGACGGTCGCGGCATTGGATGAACCGCCACCCAGCCCACCGCCCATCGGCAGACGCTTCGTAATGCGAATATCCGCACCGCTCCCGGCGGGCAAGCGCCCGGCGTCAGCCGCTGCGTTCATCAGCAGACGCGCGGCGCGCACGATCAGGTTATCCTCATGCGCTACGCCTTCCACCGGCGTCAGCAGACAAATCTGCCGGTCCTGACGCAGCTCAATCGAGAGCGTGTCGCCATAATCGATAAACTGAAACAGCGTCTGCAGGGTGTGATACCCGTCAGCACGTTGGCCGGTGATATATAAAAACAGGTTAAGTTTTGCCGGAGAGGGCCAGTGGGTCATCATTTAACGATCCAGTTGTCCATTTTCAGCTTGATGCGCTGGTTACCCTGCGTCAGCTCCATATTCGATGGCAGCGATGGTTTACTGTTGCTGTCATAGGCGCTGTACACCACCTTCCAGGTTTTACCGTTCTGCGTGTAGTTCACCTGGCTCAGACGGTACTGATCGTCCAGGGTGTAGTCGGTGGCGTCACCCGGCAGGCCCAGGATCCACTGGCGCAGGCTGTTCAGCGGGATAGGCATTCCGGTCAGTTTGCCAATCATCTCTTCCGCGTCGGTGGAGGTGTAGTGCTGGCCTTTGTTATCCGTGATCTGCGCTTCACCCGGCTTAGCGTTAAGCTCCAGCTCGGTACTGCCCAACGGGTTCAGCAGCAGCAGGCGGTAGTTATCCTGCCCCGTTTGCTGCCAGAAGAAGCGGGCATAAACCTTTTGTTCGTCAGAGAGATAAGCAAACGCGCCGCGGGTCTGGTACTGACTTAAATTACGTACGTCCTGCTGGTGCTGACGCCACTGTGGTGAGTCAGGGCTTTTGCCCGGGCCTTTTGGTTGAGTGACAGAACATGCGGTCAGAACCAGTGCTGCCAGCGGCAGCAGGCGAATCAGTCGGGTCATAATGAGGACAAATCCTTGAGATACGTTGCAGTTATAACTGTTAATGCTAGCGTTGAAGGGTGTCACCGTCTACGTTCAAATTATCTCAAAGCGTTGAGTAACCTATTACTCCGAAAGGGGGCAGTCTCTTTTATTGATCTCGCGCATCCTGTATGATGCGTCTTGCTAACCTTATTAACGCTGGTACTACTCCCGCTCAACATGACCCTATTAGCACTCGGCATCAACCACAAAACCGCCCCGGTTTCGCTGCGAGAACGCGTCACGTTTTCGCCGGATACGCTTGACCTGGCGCTGGATAGCCTGCTTGCACAACCGATGGTGCAGGGCGGGGTGGTGCTCTCGACGTGCAACCGTACCGAGCTTTACTTAAGCGTGGAAGAGCAGGATAACCTGCATGAAGCGCTGATCCGCTGGTTATGCGACTACCACAATCTCAACGAAGACGAGCTGCGTAAGAGCCTGTACTGGCATCAGGATAACGATGCGGTGAGCCATCTTATGCGTGTCGCGAGCGGTCTGGATTCGCTGGTACTGGGCGAGCCGCAAATTCTCGGTCAGGTAAAAAAAGCGTTTGCGGATTCGCAAAAAGGGCATCTGAAAGCCAGCGAGCTGGAGCGTATGTTCCAGAAGTCATTCTCCGTGGCGAAGCGTGTGCGAACCGAAACCGACATTGGTGCCAGTGCGGTTTCTGTTGCGTTCGCGGCCTGTACCCTTGCACGTCAAATCTTCGAATCCCTGTCGACCGTCACCGTGATGCTGGTCGGCTCGGGCGAAACCATTGAGCTTGTGGCGCGCCATCTGCGCGAGCATAAAGTGAAAAAGATGGTTATCGCTAACCGCACCCGCGAGCGGGCACAAGTGCTGGCAGACGAAGTCGGGGCCGAGGTGATTGCGCTGAGCGAGATCGACGAACGCCTGAAAGAGGCGGATATCATCATCAGTTCTACCGCCAGCCCGCTGCCGATTATCGGTAAAGGGATGGTAGAGCGCGCGCTGAAATCCCGTCGTAATCAGCCAATGCTGCTGGTGGATATCGCCGTACCGCGTGATGTCGAACCGGAGGTTGGCAAACTGGCCAACGCCTATCTCTACAGCGTGGATGATCTGCAAAGCATCATTTCACACAACCTTGCTCAGCGTAAAGCGGCAGCGGTGCAGGCGGAAACCATTGTCGAGCAGGAAGCCAGTGAATTTATGGCCTGGCTGCGCGCGCAAAGCGTCAGCGAGACCATCCGCGAATATCGCGGTCAGGCGGAGCAGGTGCGTGATGACCTGACTGCCAAAGCGTTAGCAGCTCTGGAACAGGGCGGCGACGCACACGCTATTATGCAGGATCTGGCCTGGAAACTGACCAATCGCTTGATCCATGCACCAACCAAATCACTCCAGCAGGCTGCCCGTGACGGGGACGATGAACGCCTGACTATTCTGCGCAACAGCCTCGGGCTGGAATAGCGCCCTATACCCATTTTCTATTACAAGGTGCACTTACGCCTATGAAGCCTTCTATCGTCGCTAAACTGGAAGCTCTGCACGAGCGCCATGAAGAAGTCCAGGCGCTGCTCGGCGATGCCGGGACCATTGCGGACCAGGAACGTTTTCGCGCACTGTCGCGTGAATATGCGCAGTTAAGTGATGTTTCAAAATGCTTTACCGACTGGCAACAGGTTCAGGAAGATATCGAAACCGCGCAGATGATGCTCGACGATCCTGAAATGCGCGAAATGGCGCAGGAAGAGCTGCAGGATGCCAAAGCGCGCTCAGAAGAGATGGAGCAACAGCTGCAGGTGCTTCTGCTGCCGAAAGATCCAGACGACGAGCGTAATGCGTTTGTGGAAGTCCGCGCCGGAACGGGCGGTGATGAGGCAGCACTGTTCGCCGGAGACCTGTTCCGCATGTACAGCCGTTACGCCGAATCGCGTCGCTGGCGCGTGGAGATCATGAGCGCCAACGAAGGCGAGCACGGCGGTTTTAAAGAGGTGATCGCCAAAATCAGCGGTGACGGCGTGTACGGCCGTCTCAAGTTTGAGTCCGGCGGCCATCGTGTGCAGCGTGTACCGGCGACCGAGTCGCAGGGCCGTATTCACACTTCAGCCTGCACGGTTGCGGTGATGCCAGAGCTGCCGGAAGCGGAACTGCCGGACATTAACCCGGCGGATCTGCGTATTGATACCTTCCGTTCTTCCGGGGCGGGTGGTCAGCACGTTAACACCACCGACTCCGCCATCCGTATTACCCACCTGCCAACCGGCATTGTGGTGGAGTGTCAGGACGAACGCTCTCAGCACAAAAACAAAGCCAAAGCGCTGTCCGTACTGGGTGCGCGTATTCACGCGGCGGAAATGGCAAAACGTCAGCAGGCGGAAGCGTCAACCCGTCGTAACCTGCTGGGCAGCGGCGATCGTAGCGACCGTAACCGTACCTACAACTTCCCGCAGGGCCGTGTGACCGACCACCGCATCAACCTGACGTTATACCGTCTGGATGAGGTGATGGAAGGCAAGCTCGATATGCTGATTGAGCCTATCGTGCAGGAATACCAGGCCGACCAGCTGGCGGCATTGTCCGAGCAGGAATAATGGATTTTCAGAGCTGGTTACGCCTGGCCACCGGCGCGCTCTCTGACAGTGAAAGCCCGAAGCGCGACGCCGAAATTTTGCTGGGATATGTGACGGGAAAAGCCCGCACGTATCTGCTGGCCTTCGGTGAAACTGAACTGACCGTAGAGCAGGAAGCGCAACTGTCCGCGCTGCTTGCCCGCCGTAAAACCGGCGAGCCGGTGGCACATCTGGTCGGGGAGCGCGAGTTCTGGTCGTTACCCTTGTTCGTCTCAGCGGCGACGCTGATCCCGCGTCCCGACACCGAATGTCTGGTGGAGCAGGCGCTGGCGCGGTTACCCGCAGCGGCCAGCCGCATTCTCGATCTCGGAACGGGCACTGGCGCAATCGCGCTGGCGCTCGCCACCGAGCGGCCCGATTGCGCGGTAACGGCGGTCGATGTGATGCCCGACGCGGTGGCACTTGCGCAGCGTAACGTTGAGCGACTGGGCGTGACTAATGTGACCGTGCAGCAAAGCAGCTGGTTCAGTGCGCTGGAGAAGCAGACGTTCGCGATGATTGTCAGTAATCCGCCCTATATTGACGAACACAACCCGCACCTGGCGCAGGGGGATGTTCGCTTTGAACCGCTGACGGCGCTGGTCGCAGGTAATGCAGGGCTGGCCGATCTGGAACACATTGTGACGACGTCACGACAACATCTCCTGCCCGGCGGCTGGCTGCTGGTGGAGCATGGCTGGACGCAGGGGGAGGCGGTGCGTGGGCTCTTCAGGCAGACGGGTTATGCTGCTGTCGAGACCTGCCGCGACTACGGCGGCAACGAGCGTCTGACGCTGGGGCAGTGGCAGTGAAAACAGGTTATCTGCCATTTACTGATAAAGGCGCATGGCTGACTGAAAAGCTGTTTGGCGTTATCATCTATACCCAAAATAATTCGAGTTGCATGAAGGCGGCAAGAGAGCGAGTCCTCAGGAGCATAGTTAACTATGTGACTGAGGTGAGCGAGCGCAGCCAACGCGCATGCAGCTTGAAGTATGATGGGTATATATCGTTTTGGGTTTTATCGCGCCTGGACGTCGTCGTCCGCGCAGCCAGCAGGTCGGGTTTATCGCCTTTCTGCTGGGTCTGGTGGTGCTGTACATCATCATTAAACTCGCCACCACTAGAATACCGTTACTGGGGTAAGTCATGAGGTCCTTAGCCGATTTCGAATTTAATAAAGTGCCGCTCTGCGATGGCATGATCCTGATTTCGGAGATGATTCGCGACGATTTTACGTCGCAGTATGTCTACGATGAGCTGGAAAGTCTGGTCAGCCTGGCGCGCGAAGAGATCAATCAGGCGCGTCCGCAGGACTGGCAACTGGAAAAGCTGCTGGAGCTTTTCTACGGCGAGTGGGGTTTCTGCGACACGCGTGGCGTGTATCGCCTGTCTGACGCTTTATGGCTGGACCAGGTCTTAAAAAATCGTCAGGGCAGCGCCGTTGCGCTGGGCTCTATTTTGCTGTGGATCGCGCACCGTCTGGATATTCCACTGGTGCCGGTCATTTTCCCGACGCAGATGATCCTGCGCGCTGAGTGGCTGGACGGGGAGATGTGGTTAATCAATCCGTTTAACGGCGATACGCTGGATGAACATACGCTGGATGTCTGGCTGAAAGGTAATATCAGCCCGGTGGCCGAGCTCTTTAACGAAGATCTCGACGAAGCCGATAACGCCGAAGTGATCCGCAAGCTGCTGGATACGCTGAAATCTGCACTGATGGAAGAGCGGCAGATGGAGCTGGCCTTGCGCGCCAGCGAAGTGCTGCTGCAGTTTAATCCGGAAGACCCGTACGAAATTCGCGACCGCGGGCTGATTTATGCCCAGCTCGACTGCGAGCATGTGGCGCTGAACGATTTAAGCTATTTCGTCGAGCAATGCCCGGAAGATCCGATCAGCGAAATGATTCGCGCGCAGATCAACGCGATCTCGCACAAACAAATTACACTGCATTAATCTTAATTCCGATTCACACCTGAATAAGGCGATCCTATGAAACAAAAAGTGGTTAGCATTGGTGATATCAACGTGGCAAACGACCTGCCGTTCGTGCTGTTTGGCGGTATGAACGTGCTGGAATCCCGCGATCTCGCCATGCGTATCTGCGAGCACTACGTGACCGTGACCCAGAAGCTGGGCATCCCGTACGTGTTTAAAGCCTCTTTTGACAAAGCCAACCGCTCTTCCATTCACTCCTACCGTGGCCCGGGCCTGGAAGAGGGGATGAAAATTTTCCAGGAGCTGAAGCAGACCTTTGGCGTGAAAGTGATCACCGACGTTCACGAGGCGTCTCAGGCGCAGCCTGTGGCTGACGTGGTTGACGTTATTCAGCTGCCAGCGTTCCTGGCTCGTCAGACTGACCTGGTGGAAGCGATGGCCAAAACCGGTGCGGTCATCAACGTGAAGAAGCCGCAGTTCGTGAGCCCAGGGCAGATGGGGAACATCGTCGATAAGTTTATCGAAGGCGGTAACGACAAGGTGATCCTGTGCGACCGTGGTTCCAACTTCGGTTACGACAACCTGGTTGTGGATATGCTCGGCTTCACCGTGATGAAAAACGTCTCTAACCAGTCTCCGGTGATCTTTGACGTGACCCACTCTCTGCAGTGCCGCGACCCGTTTGGTGCCGCGTCTGGCGGCCGTCGTGCGCAGGTGACCGAACTGGCGCGCGCCGGTATGGCGACCGGGCTGGCGGGTCTGTTCATTGAAGCGCACCCGGATCCGGCGAATGCGAAATGCGACGGTCCGTCCGCGCTGCCGCTGGACAAACTGGAGCCGTTCCTGAAACAGATCAAAGCGATTGACGATCTGGTGAAGAGCTTCGACGAGCTGGATACCAGCAATTAATAAAAAAACCCGCTTCGGCGGGTTTTTTTTCTCCCTCTCCCCGTGGGAGAGGGTTGGGGTGAGGGCATCAGCCCGCACCAGATAAAACTACGCAAATATCGTCATCAGATACGCCACAAACAGCGCCATATGCGCCGCGCCGTTGAGTACATTGGTGCGCCCGGTTGAGAACGAAATCTGACACAGCAGCAGTGACGCTACCATCACAATCATCTCCGGCGCCCCCAGCGCAAACTGCAGCTCGTTACCGGTCATAAAGGCAATCAGCGTCACCACCGGAACGGTAAGCGAAATGGTCGCCAGTACCGAGCCGAAGAACAGGTTCATGGCGCGCTGTACCTGATTGTTCAGCACCGCTTTCAGCGCGCCCAGCCCTTCCGGCGAGAGGATCAGCAGCGCCACCAGGAAGCCGGTAAACGCCACCGGGGCATTCATCTCGGTTAACAGTGTCTCCAGCGGGTTGGCGTTCATCTTGGTGACGGCGATAACCGCAATCAGATGTACGATCAGCCAAACCGTGTGCCACGCGCTGCTGTGGGCAGACGGTTTGCCATGGTGCGGGTCATCGTCGTCGCTGTCGTCTTCATGTTCGTACACAAAAAGACTCTGGTGCGTTTTGGTCTGAATCAACAGGAACACGCCGTACATGGCGGCGGAAATCAATGCGACCAGCAGCGCCTGACCGGTAGAGAAGTTTGCTCCCGGCAGCGCCATCGGGAAGACCAGCACGATAATCGCCAGCGGGAACAGGGCGATCAAATACTGTTTAATGCCAAACAGGTTCATATACTGGGTGGCGAACTTACGGCCGCCCAGCAACAGTGAAAAGCCCACCAGACCACCGGTCACAATCATAATGATGGAATAGAGCGTATCGCGCATCAGGGTTGGTGCGGCGTCGCCGGTCGCCATCAGCGCGGAAATGAGGCTGACCTCAAGAATCACAACGGAAAGGCTGAGAATTAACGATCCATACGGCTCGCCCAGACGGTGAGCCAGGACATCGGCATGGCGAACCACGCTAAAGGCACTGGTTAAAATCCCTACCAGCGCAAGAATATTGATACCAACCACCACTGGCAGTGACTGACTGCTTCCCCAGAAGAGCAGCACAGCCAGTGCCAGAACCGGGAAAATGAGCGACGTCTCCTTGTGGCGGGTTTTTACCGCCTCGTGTGCTGCTGTCATGTGCTTCTCCATCAATGCAGGTGCTTGTAATTATAGATAGAATTTTGAGGTCATTAAATTAACAGATCTCTGTTAAATACCCTTTATCTTTTACTTAATTTTACCCTAATCCTGTTTTAAGTCTCCTGATATCTATAATGTCATATTTTTGATTAATACATATTAAATAACATGTAATTAACTTCATTAATCTTCAAAATTTATCCGCGACTGGCAGCTTGCAGCATCGTCGTCCACACTTATCTTTTTAAGCAAAAGAGAGGTTAATGATGCCATATAAAACGAAACGCGATTTACCCGATAACGTGCAAAACGTACTGCCCGCACATGCGCAGGATATCTATAAAGAGGCGTTTAACAGCGCCTGGGATCAATACAAAGATAAAGACGATCGTCGGGACGATGCCAGCCGGGAAGAGACGGCGCATAAAGTGGCCTGGGCGGCAGTAAAACATGACTACGAGAAAGGAGACGATGATAAATGGCATAAAAAGAAATAGCCGTAAAATAATAAGCTGCCTTCATTTTGACTTTTCAGGCGGTTGAACTGCCGTTGTATTGCAACTGGCCCGCGAATTGCTTATCGTTATTCAACTGCTGGCAAAATGACCAGTAGATAATGCCGGGAAGGTGAATTACAGATGTCGCAAGGAAGCATGCAGTGGCGGAGGTGTAAAGTGTTAACGCGTGATTTCTTAATGAAGGCAGATTGTAAGACGGCATTTGGTGCTATTGAGGAATCGCTTCTCTGGTCAGCTGAACAACGTGCGGCGTCGCTCGCTGCCACGCTTGCCTGCCGCCCGGATGATGGCCCGGTATGGATTTTTGGCTACGGTTCGCTGATGTGGAACCCGGCTCTGGAATTTGTCGAATCGGCGACAGGTACGCTCCCGGGGTGGCATCGCGCATTTTGTCTGCGATTAACCGCCGGACGCGGAAGTGCCTGTCAGCCGGGACGTATGCTTGCACTGAAAGAGGGCGGACGCACCACGGGGGTGGCGTATCGCCTGCCGGATGCCACCCTCGAAGAGGAGCTGACGCTGCTCTGGAAGCGCGAGATGATCACCGGCTGCTATATGCCAAGCTGGTGCAAGCTGGAACTTGATGACGGACGCACCGTCAACGCGCTGGTGTTTATTATGGATCCGCGCCATCCCCTGTATGAAGCGGATACCCGCACGCAGGTGATCGCGCCATTGATTGCGGCGGCCAGTGGACCGCTCGGCACAAACGCGCAGTATCTGTTTTCACTCGATCAGGAACTGACGCGCCTCGGCATGCAGGACGAGTGTCTGAATGAGCTGGTAGCGAAGGTGAAAGCGCTGCTGGAAGGAAATCCGCTGAATAACCCGCTGCGTCCGGGTTTTGCCTGATAATACGCCCGGCTGCGAGAGTGCAGACCGGGCGTCTGTTTTTAAGCGGCCACGTAGCTGACTGAGTGTTCGAGTGACTGACTATGGCTGTCAATCAGGACATCCCATGTGCCGGTATAAGGGACGGTAAGCCACGCCTTATCATCCTGCACGGTCAGGATATCTGCCTGCGATTGTTTTTGTGCCTTCGCACTCATCAAATGAATACGGCAGCGCTCTGAACAACGCACCACTACCGTATCCCCGCCAAACAGTTTCAAACTTGTTTTTACCAGTGCCATTTATTTACCCCGTAGTCTTAAACAACGCTCTCCCTGCTGCCATTTCCGAGCGTGATGTTGTTCACAATTCACTCATGGCATAACACCAAAGGGGGAGCGTCGGGATGCTGATTTTGATCAAAAAATGGCATAACGTTTAAACAAAAATGACAAAATACCTGAAAGCATTCAGCTGGCGCGTGTTTACACGGTGAAGGCGCACCAGAAGAAAATTAAATGCGGAAATGTCCGGCAGTTTCAGCAAGGTCGCCCGCCTGGCTCTGCAGGGCGCTGGCGGCTGCGGCGGATTGCACCACCAGTTCAGCGTTCTGCTGCACCATTCTGTCGAGGTGCGTGACAGCATGGTTGATCTCATGAATGCCTTTCATCTGCTCGCTGGTGGCGATGGAAATTTCACGCATGATACCCGAGACGCTGCCGATGCTGGCGCGGATCTCATCCATGCTTTCCCCGGCCAGATGTACATAGCGGGAGCCGGTTGCCACGCTGTCGGTGGTGGAGTCGATAAGCGATTTGATCTCCTTCGCCGCCTGGGCGCTGCGGCTCGCCAGGTTACGTACTTCGCCTGCCACCACGGCAAACCCGCGGCCCTGCTCACCGGCGCGCGCCGCTTCCACCGAGGCGTTCAGCGCCAGGATATTGGTCTGGAAGGCGATGCCATCAATCACGCTGGTGATATCGCCAATTTTTGCCGAAGCCACTTCAATGGATTGCATGGTGCTGATGGCCTGAGAGACGACCTCACCGCCGCGTGAGGCCGCAGCGGAGGCTTTACTGGCCTGTTCATTCGCTTCTGCCGCGGACTCATTTGACTGAGTCACCGACGCGGTGATCTGCTCTACGGCGCTGGCGGTTTCACGCAGGCTGGAGGCTGCCTGCTCGGTACGCCCGGAGAGATCCTGGTTGCCAGCCGCAATCTCCTGGGCGGCATTTTTCACCGAGGCGCTGGCGTCACGCAGTTGGATCATCACCACCGAGAGCTTATCGCTAAAGGCGTTAAACGCCTGGGCAATTTGCGCCACTTCGTCGTTACCGCTCTCCGGCAGGCGCTGGGAGAGGTCGTTGGTACCGTTGGCGATGTTATGCATCGCGTCGCGGATATCGGACAACCGCTTGAGCAGGCAGGCAATCAGGATGTGGACAAGCGCGCCGCTCAGCAGGGCGAGGATCACCAACGAGAGTGCCGAGGCTTTCAGCAGCGAGCGCATGCCGGAGGTGGCGTCGTTATTGTCGAGTGCGACCACCAGAATCCAGTTTGTTCCCGGAACGGCCGTGGCGACGAGGGTTTTATCACCGCCGTCAAATGTGCCATCAACCGGTTCACCGCTTTTCAGGGTCGCTAAATCGGTGCCGGTAATGGTCTCTGCAAACGGTTTTAACGTCAGGGCCGGATCGTTGGCGGCGATAACGCTGCCGTCGCTGTTCAGAAGTAACCCGCTGCTGGCCGGGGTCGGGTGAATGCCGCGCACGTTAGCCACCACGCTATCCATGGCCACATCGCCCGCCACCACTGCTTTCAGGGTCCCGTTTTCTTTTACCGGTACCGCAAAAGTTACCACCAGTTTTCCGGTTCCGGCGTCCACGTAAGGCGCGGTCACCACCGGTCCGTCCTGGCTGACCACCTGCTGATACCAGGGGCGAATGGTCGGGTCATAATCCGCAGGCACGCCCGCAGGCTCAGAGAATTTCGCCGTTTTAGTGGCATAGCCCACATAGACGTTGGTGAAGCCTCCCGCCTGGGCGAGTTGTTTAAAGACCGGTACCGGGTCGTCACTCAGCGCCACGCTCTGGGCGGAGGTAATGACCGTCATTTTGCTTTTCACCCAGTCGGCAATCGCCATGTTATGGCTGGCGCTGGTGCTGGTCAGAATGTCACGCTGCGACTGCTGATTATCCTGGCGCGTGACCTGGAAATTAATGACGGTATTGAGAAGAAGGGCGACGACCAGGCAGCCTGTCGTCGCGACAATGATGCGAGCACGAATCGATCTGAACATAAGTGAAATACCTGCTGTGTTGTTTCCATGCCTATCGGCAACCCCGCAGGTAAACTTGATGCTGAAACCGCGTCCATAAGAAAATAATATTTTTACGGGTTTATTATTAAAAAGTTAATACTTTATCGGCGGCTAACGTCCACTCGGCCAGCTCGACAAGTGTGCCAATTTCCACGCCGTCAATCAGCGGCAGCCCGGTAATACCGCGCCCGTCAGTGCAGGTTTTGCAGAGCTTAACCGGCACGTTTTGCGCCGTCAGGATCTCCAGCATCTGCTGAATGTTGTAGCCCTCTGCCGGTTTTTGGCCTTTCAGACCGGCGGTGACCGCGTCGGACATCAAAAAGATCCGCAGATCCAGCTCGCTCGCGTTATCGCGCAGCGCTATGGCCAGACGCAGGCTGTTAAAAAGGGATTCGCTGCCGTAGGCCGCCCCGTTGGCGACGATCACAATCTTCTGCATGTTAACTCCTGTTTATATTAAGGCACGAATATTGCTTCATTCTCCCAGGTAGGGTTATCCGGGAGAGTAAGCATGACATTAATGGCTGGCAATTCGTCGGGTGCAACCGAATGGCTCCAGCGCGCAAAAGCGTTGCGTCAGGAGCAGCTCAGCAAGCTGGCACAGCTGGGCGTACTGGTGAATGGCATTAGCCAACTGGTGCATATGCTACAGTGCGAGCGCGGTGCATCAAACGTCTGGCTCTGCTCACAGGGTAAGCTCTATGCCCCCGAATGCAAAGCCAGCCGGGCGCTGGTGGATGAAAATCTCACCATACTGTATGGCATTCTGGATAGACACTCCCCAGTGCCGGGCAGCGCCGTATGTGAGCGCATCGCCGCTGCGTTGCAGAGCCTTGAATCACTCCCCGCCCTGCGAGAAGGGGTGAATCAACAAACCGTTACCGCCCCGCAGGCGATGGAACATTACTGTCGCATGCTTCGCCATCTGCTCAGTATCGTGCCGCAGCTCAACGACAGCATTGACGATCCGCAACTGGCGGGGCGTTTTGTTGCCCTCTACAGCCTGATGCAGGGCAAAGAGCTGGCGGGACAAGAGCGGGCGCTGGGGGCCATTGGCTTCACGCAGGGTTTTTTTGATGATGTCACCCGCCAGAGGCTGGTGGATCGCATTGACGGGCAGCAGGCCTGTTTTGAGATCTTTTTAAGCCACAGCCCGGCGGATGTGCAGAGCACCTTTTCCCGGGACTGCCAGCCCGACCGCGAGACGGAGCAACTCCGGCGTGTGGCCTGTACCCGCCAGCCTGCTGCGGATAATGGCGACACGGCGCTGAACTGGTTCGCCCTGCAAACGTCGCGTCTTGAGCACCTGCGCACCCTGGAGGAGATGGTTATCGCCGACCTGATGCTGGCGGTTGATGAGCGTATCCATCATGACCCTCAACATCCGGTAAGTGCCGATGAGAATGACGATCCGCTCGCGCTTTATCCGGATAAACCTTTGCTGCCGCTGGTTCGCCAGCAGGCTCGTGAAATAGAACAGCTTTCCCGCCAGCTCGCGACGCTGCGCGATACGCTGGAAGAGCGCAAGACCATTGATAAAGCCAAAAGCGTGCTGATGACCCACCACAACATGAGTGAGGAACAGGCGTGGACGGCACTGCGCAAAATGGCGATGGACAAGAACCAGCGCATGGTGGATATCGCCCGCGCGCTGCTTACCGTGAAGCGATTGTGGCAGCTAACCCCTAAGGAGTAGCTGCACAATCAGTGGGCACGTTGTGCCTGATTGAGGTGCGTTTTTGCAGAGCCAGTGGGGCAAAAGCCACAAAAACAAGGCATTAAAACCTGGCATTACCTTTGCATTATTTCAGTAACCAATTTTGACGGTGCGCCAACGGCGGTGCATCAGTCTTCGGGATAAAGGCGTCCAGCGGTGCTTCGGCACTGTCGGGCGCTTTTTTTTGTCTTTTTTTCAGGAGTGGTCATGGCGGATTTGTCGAGACGGCGGTTTTTGCAGGCCAGCGTGCTGGCGAGCAGTGCAATGTTGTTACCGGGTGCCATGCAGGCCGCGTGGGCGGCAGGCTCGGATAAACCCGAGCAGGAGACGGTGCGCATCGGGTTTATCCCGCTGACCGACTGCGCTCCGGTGGTCATCGCGGCGCTGAAAGGGTTCGATAAAAAGCATGGCATTACCATCGTGCCCACCAAAGAGGCGAGCTGGGCGGCCGTGCGCGATAAGTTAGTCGCGGGGGAGCTGGACGCGGCGCATATTCTTTACGGTCTGCTGTACGGACTGGAACTGGGGATCGCCGGTAAGCCACAGCAGATGGCGAATCTGATGACCCTCAACCAGAACGGCCAGGCGATTACGCTCTCTGCCGATCTGGCAGAGAAGGGCGTTCGCGATCTCGACGGGCTGAAGAAACTGATTGGTCAGCAGGCACCGGGCACGTACACCTTCGCGCATACCTTCCCGACGGGCACGCACGCCATGTGGCTCTACTACTGGCTGGCCAGTGCGGGCATTAACCCGTTTGACGATGTTCGCACCGTGGTGGTACCGCCGCCGCAGATGGTGATGAACATGCGTATTGGCAATATGGTCGGCTTTTGCGTCGGCGAGCCGTGGAATGCCCGGGCCATTAACGATCGCATCGGTTTTACCGCTGCAACGTCGCAGTCTATCTGGGCTGACCACCCGGAAAAAATCCTCGGTACCCGTCGCGACTGGGTGGAGAAAAATCCGCACACCGCGCGGGCGCTGGTGAGCGCAGTACTGGAAGCCGCGCGCTGGATCGACGCTTCACCGGAAAACAAACGTGAAACGGCGCAGATCCTCTCGCGTCGCGCATGGCTGAACACCAAAGAGCAGTACCTCACCGGACGGATGCTGGGTGAGTACGACAACGGGGTGGGCACGCGCTGGCAGGACGCGCATCCGATTCGTTTCTTCAACGAGGGGGCTGTGAGCTACCCGTATCTCTCCGACGGCATGTGGTTCTTAACCCAGTTCCGCCGCTGGGGTTTGCTCAAAGCCGCGCCGGACTACGCGGGCATCGCGCAGCGCATTAACCAGACCGCGGTCTGGCAGGATGCCGCCACCGCGGTGGGGGGCATTACCACACCGACTTCACCACTACGCAGTAGCACCCTGATGGACGGCACCGTCTGGAACGGTACCGATCCTGAAGGCTATGCCAACCGCTTCGCTATTCACCGTAAAGGGGCCTGATTATGCAGCATCTGCACAGCACGAAAGCAAAACACGAGACGCCGGTGAGTGGCGAGGTGATTACCCTGCCACCGGTTCAGGTTCGCCGTCGTCCTCCGGCGATTGCCCGCCGGATTAACAACGTGCTCCAGCGTATCATTCCGGCGCTGCTGGGGCTGGGGCTGCTGGTGGTGCTCTGGCAACTGGCGGCAATCAACAGCAAAGGCTTTCCGACGCCGCTGAGCACGCTGGATTCTGCCATCACCCTGTTTGCCGATCCGTTTTATCGCGACGGGCCAAACGACATGGGGATCGGCTGGAACGTACTTGCCTCCCTGCAGCGCGTGGCGGTGGGCTTTGGCCTGGCCGCGTTAGTCGGTATCCCGCTCGGTTTTCTGATTGGCCGTTTCACCTTTTTCTCACGCATGTTCAGCCCGCTGATTGCGCTGCTGCGCCCGGTCAGCCCATTGGCCTGGCTGCCTATCGGCCTGCTGCTGTTCCAGAAAGCAGAGCCTGCTTCCAGCTGGACCATTTTTATCTGTTCGATCTGGCCAATGGTGATTAACACCGCCGAAGGGGTACGCCGTATTCCGCAGGATTACCTCAATGTCGCACGCGTGTTGCAGCTTTCTGAGTGGACCATTCTGCGTCGGATCCTCTTCCCGGCGGTGCTGCCTGCGGTGTTGACCGGGGTACGTCTTTCCATCGGTATCGCCTGGCTGGTGATTGTCGCCGCCGAAATGCTGACAGGCGGCTTAGGGATCGGTTTCTGGATCTGGAATGAGTGGAACAACCTCAACGTCGAAAACATTCTCATCGCCATCGTCATCATTGGCGTGGTCGGGTTACTGCTGGAGCAGGGGCTGATGCTGATCGCCCGTCGCTTTAGCTGGCAGGAAAAATAAGGAGCGAACATGAAACCAATCATTCAGGTCCAGGCCGTAAGCCAGCGTTTTTCTACCGCCAGCGGAGAATTTCTGGCGCTGCAGAACGTCTCGTTTGATATCCACGAAGGTGAAACCGTGAGCCTGATAGGCCACTCCGGCTGCGGCAAATCAACGTTGCTGAACTTAATCGCCGGGATCACCCTGCCGACGGAAGGGGGACTGATTTGCGACAACCGTGAAATTGCGGGTCCGGGACCGGAGCGTGCGGTGGTCTTTCAGAACCACTCCCTGCTGCCGTGGCTGACCTGTTTCGACAACGTTGCGCTGGCGGTCGATCAGGTGTTCCGCCACACCATGAGCAAGGCGGAGCGTCGTGAGTGGATTGAACACAACCTCGATCGCGTGCAGATGGGGCACGCCCTGCATAAACGCCCGGGGGAGATCTCAGGCGGTATGAAGCAGCGCGTGGGCATTGCCCGTGCGCTGGCGATGAAGCCGAAAGTGTTGCTGATGGATGAACCGTTTGGCGCGCTGGATGCCCTGACGCGTGCCCATCTGCAGGACTCCGTGATGCAAATCCAGCAGGCGCTCAACACCACCATTGTGCTCATCACCCACGACGTGGACGAAGCGGTGCTGCTCTCTGACCGCGTGCTGATGATGACCAACGGCCCGGCGGCGACCGTCGGCGAAATCCTGGAGGTTGACCTGCCGCGTCCGCGTAACCGGGTGCAGCTGGCGGACGACAGCCGCTACCACCACATGCGCCAGCAGATCCTCCATTTCCTCTATGAAAAACAGCCCAAAGCGGCGTAGTGGGGGCACCACGATGCGACTGGTCATTATCGGCAATGGAATGGCAGCAACACGGCTGATTGCCTCGCTGACCGGGCGTGCGCCTGGCCGCTTCGCGATCACCGTGTTGGGTGAGGAGCCTGAGCATGCGTACAACCGCATCCAGCTTTCGCCGGTGCTGGGTGGGGAAAAACGTCCGGAACAGATCCGCCTGCAGGACGATGACTGGTACCGCGAGCGCGGCGTCACGGTGCTCAGGGGGCAAAAGGTGCTCGCCGTGGACGTGGCGAAACGGGAAATCCGTACCGCGCAGACCACGCTGGGGTGGGATGAACTGGTCTTCGCCACCGGGTCGATACCGTTCGTGCCGCCGATCCCCGGGGGCGATGCGCCACACGTCTTTACCTTCCGCCGCCTTGAGGATACGCGAGCCATTGCGCAGATCCCGGGGTCAGCGGTGGTGTTGGGCGGCGGCGTGCTGGGCGTTGAGACGGCAGCGGCGCTGGCACAAACTTGTGACAACGTCACGATGGTGCATCGCGGACCGTGGTTGATGGAACAACAGCTGGATCGGCAGGCGGGGCTGCTGCTGGAGGCTGCGCTGGCGGAGCGCGGCGTGCGCTGCGAGCTGTCGTCCGGGATCGCGGCAATCGCGCCGGATTCAGTGACGCTACACAACGGACGCCAGGTTAGCGCCGCGCGCGTGGTGCTGGCTACCGGCGTACTGCCCAACATCGCCCTGGCAAGCGCCAGCGGTATTCACTGCGCCCGTGGCATTGTGGTCGACCAGCAGATGAAGACCTCCGTCCCGGCTATTAGCGCCATTGGGGAGTGCTGCGAAATCGACGGTCAGACGTTTGGCCTGGTTGCCCCCTGCCTGTCGCAGGCGGACATTCTCGCCGCCCGGCTGGCAGGGGACGCCCCTGTGCCTTTTGCCCATACCGACAGCGGGATGCGCCTGAAGGTCACCGGTGTGGAGCTCTTCAGCGCCGGGCGCGTAACGGCGCAACCGGAGGATACGGTCTGGGACGCGTGGGATCCGCTGACCTGTCACTACCGTCGCTTACTGATTCATCGCGGTGCGCTGGCTGGCGTACTGCTGATGGGAGATTGCCGCAGCGCGGCAACATTTACCGATTTACTGGCAACGGCTGCGCCCGCACACGTGGACTGGCTGTTCGATCGATTCACTACGACGCAACCGCAGGTTGCAGGACAGAACGCTATGACAAAACCTACTCTGGTGGTGGTTGGGCACGGTATGGTCGGCCACCATTTTCTTGAAGACTGCGTAAACCGCAATCTGCATCAGCAATACCAGATTGTCGTCTTTGGCGAAGAGCGTTATGCCGCTTACGACCGCGTCCATCTCTCAGAGTATTTTGGCGGCCGCAGCGCGGAGTCCCTCTCGCTGGTGGAGGGCGATTTCTTTGCCAGACACGGCATAGAGTTGCGTTTGTCGCGGCAAATTGTCGCCATCGATCGCGACGCGCACGTTGTGCGTACCGCCAGCGGTCACGAAACCCACTGGGACAAACTGGTGCTGGCGACCGGCTCGTATCCGTTTGTGCCGCCGGTGCCGGGCAACACGCTGCCGGGCTGCTTTGTCTACCGTACGCTGGACGATCTCGATAACATTGCCGCGCATGCGAAGGGATCACGACGCGGCGTGGTCATTGGCGGTGGCCTGCTCGGGCTGGAGGCGGCCAACGCCCTCAAACAGCTGGGGCTAGAAACCCACGTGGTGGAATTTGCCCCCAACCTGATGGCTGTACAGCTCGACAACGACGGCGCGGCGATGCTGCGTAAAAAAATAGAAGCGCTCGGCGTCGGGGTTCACACCAGCAAAGCCACTACTGAAATTGCGGCCACTGACGACGGGCTGGTCCTGCGTTTTGCCGACGGTGAACAGCTGGACACCGATATGGTGGTCTTCTCTGCCGGGATCCGCCCGCAGGATGCGCTGGCGCGCAGCAGCGGCCTGGCGATCGGGGAGCGTGGCGGGATCTGCATTGATACCGCCTGCCAGACCTCAGATAAGGACATCTTCGCCATCGGGGAATGTGCGCTGTGGGAAGGTAAAATCTTCGGTCTGGTGGCGCCGGGTTACCAGATGGCACGCGTGGCGGCGGCCACGCTGGCGGGTGAGGAGAAATCCTTCACCGGGGCGGATATGAGCACCAAACTTAAGCTGCTGGGCGTGGACGTGGCCTCGTTTGGGGATGCCCATGGCCGTACGCCGGGGGCATTGAGCTACCAGTGGACCCACGGCCCGCAGCAAATCTATAAAAAAATTGTCGTCAGCCATGACAACAAAATCCTGCTCGGCGGCGTGCTGGTGGGGGATGCCAGCGAATACGCCACGCTGGTGCAGATGATGCTTAACGGAATCAGCCTGCCAAAAGAGCCTGAAACGCTCATCTTGCCAGCCTTCTCCGGTAGCGCGCCAAAAGCGCTGGGGGTGGCGGCACTGCCGGACAGCGCGCAGATCTGCTCCTGTCATAACGTCAGCAAAGGCGATATCTGCCAGGCAGTGAGCGCCGGTGCGACGGAGATCGGTGCCATCAAGCAGTGCACCAAAGCGGCGACCGGCTGCGGTGGGTGCAGCGCGCTGGTGAAACAGGTGATGGAGTTCCAGCTGGCTGAGCAGGGCGTGGAGGTGAAAAAAGATATCTGTGAGCACTTCCCGTACTCACGTCAGGAGATATATCACCTGGTGCGCGTCAACCATATTCGTACCTTCGACCAGCTGATTAGCCGCTACGGCCAAGGGCACGGCTGTGAGATCTGTAAACCGCTGGTGGGGTCAGTGCTGGCCTCCTGCTGGAACGAATACCTGCTGAAACCGGCGCATCTGCCGCTGCAGGACACCAACGACCGCTACTTTGCCAATATTCAGAAGGACGGAACGTACTCCATCGTGCCGCGCATGCCCGCCGGGGAAGTAACGGCCGACGGGCTGATTGCTATCGGGCAGATCGCAAAGCGCTACGGGCTGTACAGCAAGATCACCGGCGGCCAGCGTATTGACCTGTTTGGTGCCACGCTGGAGCAGTTGCCGGAGATCTGGCAGGCGCTGGTGGAGGCCGGATTTGAAACCGGGCATGCGTACGGTAAATCCCTGCGTACCGTGAAATCCTGCGTCGGGTCAACCTGGTGCCGCTATGGCGTGCAGGACTCCACTGGTCTTGCGGTAAAACTGGAGCACCGTTACAAAGGGTTACGCGCGCCGCACAAAATCAAAATGGCGGTGTCCGGCTGTACCCGCGAGTGTGCCGAGGCGCAAAGCAAAGATGTCGGCGTGATCGCCACGGACAAGGGCTGGAATCTTTATCTGTGCGGCAACGGCGGCATGAAGCCGCGACACGCGGATCTCTTCGCCAGCGATCTGGATGAAGAGACGCTGATCCGTACCGTCGACCGTTTTCTGATGTTCTACATTCGCACGGCGGATCGCCTGCAGCGGACCAGCACCTGGATGGACAACCTTGAAGGCGGTCTCGACTATCTGCGGGAGGTGATCCTCGACGATAGTCTCGGCATTGCGCACGAGCTGGAGCAGGAGATGGCCCGTGTGGTGGAAACGTATCAGTGCGAATGGCAGACCACGCTTAACGATCCGAACCGTCTGGCGCTGTTCCGCACGGCGGTGAACGGTCCGGCGACGGAAGAGAGTAAACGCTGGCAGGAAATTTGCGGTCTGGATGAGATCCCGGAGCAGGCGGGGATCGGCGCCCGGCTGGGGCGTAAGCCGATCGCGCTGTTCCGTTTTGGCAAATCGGTCTATGCCCTTGACGATCAGGAGCCAGGCAGCGATGCGAACGTGCTGTCACGCGGTATTCTTGGCGATGCGGCGGGTGAGCCGGTGGTTATCTCGCCGCTCTATAAACAGCGTATTCGCCTGCGCGACGGCTGCCAGGTGGATAACGGTGAGCCTGCGGTGCGCGCCTGGCCGGTGAAAATCGAAAACGGCAAGGTATGGGTGGGGAACGACGCGTTGCTGGTCCGTGCGGAGGCATCATGAATGAAACCCGAACAACGTGCCCGTACTGCGGCGTCGGTTGCGGCGTGGTGGCCCGGGTTGAGGGCGACAAGGTCACGGTGCGCGGCGATGAACGCCATCCCGCCAGTTTTGGACGGCTGTGCGTCAAAGGCGCGGCGTTAGGTGAAATCACGGGCCTGCAGGGGCGGCTGCTGCAACCGGTGGTGGACGGGCTGGAGGTGGAATGGCCGCAGGCGTTAAGCGCGGCCGGCGAGCGGCTGCGGGCGATTATCGACACCTGGGGGCCGCAGGCGGTGGCGTTTTACGCCTCCGGCCAGCTACTCACCGAGGATTACTACGCTGCCAATAAGCTGATGAAAGGGTTTATCGGCGCGGCGAACATCGATACCAACTCGCGGCTCTGCATGTCGTCGGCGGTAGCAGGCTATAAGCGCGCATTTGGCGAAGATGTGGTGCCGTGCAGCTATGAGGACGTGGAGAACAGCGATCTGGTGGTGCTGGTGGGTTCAAACGCGGCATGGACGCATCCGGTGCTTTATCAGCGGCTGGTTCAGGCGCGGCAAAACAATCCGCAAATGAAAGTGGTGGTGATCGATCCGCGTAAAACCGCCACCTGTGATATCGCCGACCTGCATCTGGCGCTCGCGCCCGGCAGTGACGCCGGGCTGTTTGTCGGTTTGCTCAACCTGATCCAGGGTACCGACGACTGGCCGATTGCCCGCGTGGCCGGGTTTTGTGGTCTTGATGCACAGGAGATTGTCACGTTTTACGACTGGTTCCTCACGGCGCCGCGTGCCATTACGCTCTACACCATGGGGATCAACCAGTCTTCCAGCGGCAGCGACAAGTGCAACGCCATCATTAACGTCCATCTTGCCAGCGGGAAATTTGCCCGTCAGGGCTGCGGGCCGTTTTCGCTGACCGGCCAGCCAAACGCGATGGGGGGACGGGAAGTGGGTGGCCTCGCGAATCAACTGGCGGCGCATATGAACTTCGAGCCGGACGATCTCTCGCGGGTGGCGCGTTTCTGGGGAACAGAACGGCTGGCGCAAACGCCGGGCCTGATGGCCGTTGAGCTGTTTGACGCCATTGCCCGCGGTGAGGTAAAGGCGGTATGGGTCATGGGCACCAATCCGGCTGTCTCGCTGCCGGACAGTCACGCGGTATGCCAGGCGCTGGCGAACTGTCCGCTGGTCATTGTTTCTGAGGTGATGCAGGAGACCGACACCAGCCGCTACGCCCATATTCGTTTCCCGGCGCTGGGCTGGGGAGAGAAAAACGGTACGGTTACCAACTCCGAACGGCGGATCTCGCGCCAGCGCGCCTTTCTGGCTGCCCCGGGCCAGGCAAAACCGGACTGGTGGATAGTTGCCCAGGTGGCGAAACAGCTGGGCTATGGTGAGGCCTTTGCCTGGGAACATCCGCGGGAGATTTTTTGTGAACATGCGGCGCTGTCGGCGTTTGAGAATGACGGGGCACGGGCGTTTAATCTGCATGCGCTGGCGGGGCTTACCCGTGAGGCCTGGGATCAGCTTGAGCCTTATCAGTGGGCGGCGGGCGATTTTCCCCACCGGAATATGGTGCCCGTTGACCCGCGTCCGCACGGCGCGGCGCCAGATGCGTTATATCCGTTGCTGCTGAATACCGGACGCATCCGCGATCAATGGCATACCATGACCCGTACGGGATATGTTCCCGGGCTGATGCAGCATATCTCTGAGCCCTGCGTTGAGATCTGCGCTGCAGATGCCGCGCGTTTCGCCCTTTGCGACGGGCAACTGGCACGGATCAGTTCTCCGCGTGGAGTGATGGTGGCAAAAGCACGTATCAACGATGGACAAAGGGAGGGGGAAGTATTCGCGCCCATGCACTGGAATGCGCAGTTTGCCCGTCAGGGAAAGGTTAATACGCTGGTGGAGGGGCGCTGCGATCCTCAGTCTGGCCAGCCGGAGAGTAAACAGACCGCCGTCAGGATCATGCCATGGCAGCCTGAGTGGCAGGGAGAGCTGTATGCCCGTGTGCTGCCGGAACTGCCGCCTTCGGTACACTGGTGGCGCAAAGCATCACGCCTGACGGTGGCGGCTGACGAACCGTTGATGCCGTGGGTGAAAGAGTATGCTGAACAGCAGGGCTGGCAGCTGCAACTTGCCCGGACGGATGCGCGCAGCAGCGTACTGGCATGGCATAACGGCGAGCTGATGCTCGGATTCTGGGAAGGGACTTCGTTGCCAGCGCTGGCGCATGCGACTATTGAAGAGGCTTTCCGTCGGGCTCCAGATACGCTTGCGGAGCGGCATGCGCTCCTGAACGGCGCGGGCGCGGGGGAGAGTGTCGATCCGGGACGCATTATCTGTAGCTGTTACTGCGTCGGGGAAAATGCGATACGGGAGGCGATTGTCGGCGGGTGCGATTCCGTTGCAGCGCTGGGGGCGAAACTACGGTGTGGCACCAACTGCGGCTCCTGCGTGCCGGAGCTGAAAGGGCTGTTTGGATAATGGTCTAAGAGTGTCGGGTAAGGCGACAATAATGTTCAGGATATTCCTGAAATTTGCGCTAAGACTGCATTTCACAGCTTATCGCGTTAACATTAAAAGCGTTGCCTCATAAACACAGGTTCTTATTTACGACGTTGATGGCTGTATCGTCCCGCATTCGCTTTCTATTATTACTCCCACTTCTTACGGCGGGTGCCGTTCACGGTGCCCCGAATTCCTTTATGCATCAGGCAGAAAACCCCTTTGATAACAACGGGGACAGTTTGCCCGATCTCGGCATGGCGACGCCAACAGACGAGGGGGAAAAGCACCTGGCCGAAATGGCAAAAGCCTTTGGCGAAGCCAGTATGACCGATAACGGCCTCACCACCGGCGAGCAGGCGCGTCAGTTCGCGTTTGGTAAGGTGCGTGACGCGGTGAGCGGCGAGGTGAATCAGCAGATTGAGTCCTGGCTCTCGCCCTGGGGCAACGCCAGCGTCAATTTACTGGTGGATGACGAGGGGAACTTTAACGGCAGCAGCGGGAGCTGGTTCATCCCCTGGAATGATAACAACCGTTACCTGAGCTGGAGCCAGCTGGGGCTGACGCAGCAGAGTGACGGCCTGGTGAGCAATGCCGGCATCGGTCAGCGCTGGGTTGCCGGAAAATGGCTGCTCGGCTACAACACCTTTTACGATAACCTGCTCGATGAAAACCTGCAGCGTGCCGGGTTGGGCGCGGAGGCGTGGGGCGAGAATCTGCGTCTGTCTGCCAATTACTATCAACCGCTGGCCAGCTGGCGCGAGAGTTCGTACGTGCAGGAGCAGCGCATGGCGCGTGGCTATGACGTGACCGCTAAAGCCTGGCTGCCGTGGTTTCATCATTTCAACACCAGCGTCAGCTTTGAGCAGTACTTTGGTGACAACGTTGACCTGTTCAACAGTGGAACCGGCTATCACAACCCGGTGGCGGTCAACCTGGGGCTTAACTATACGCCTGTTCCGCTGGTCACCCTGACGGCGGCGCATAAGCAGGGCGAGAGCGGTGCGAGTCAGAACAACCTCGGGCTTAAGCTCAACTACCGCTTCGGCGTGCCCCTTGCCAAGCAGCTTTCTGCCAGCGAAGTTGCCGCCACGCGCTCCCTGCGCGGCAGTCGCTATGATTCACCGGAGCGGGATAATCTGCCGGTAATGGAGTTCCGCCAGCGCAAAACGCTCTCCGTCTGGCTGGCGACCCCGCCGTGGGATCTGAAAGGGGGCGAGACCGTGATGCTCAAGCTTCAGGTACGCAGCACTCACGGTATTCGGCAGATCCACTGGCAGGGCGATACCCAGGCATTGAGCCTGACCGCACCGGCCAACACGCACAGCAGCGACGGCTGGAGTGTGATTATGCCTGCCTGGGATGACAGTGACGGGGCGAAGAACCGCTGGCACCTGTCGGCGGTGGTTGAAGATGAAAAAGGACAGCGCGTCTCATCCAATGAGATCACGCTTACCGTGGTTCAGCCGCTTGTCGCGTTACCTGACGACGACCCGCGCTGGAAGTTACTCCCGAATGAGTAATCCTCAGAAAATGCGTTCCTGATGCACCCACACGGCGGCTTCAACGCGGGATTTTAACTTCATCTTCTTCAGCATATGTTTCACATGCACCTTGACCGTGCTTTCGGTGATATCCAGACGACGGGCGATCATTTTGTTCGGCAGACCCTGGGCAATCAGCTTCAGAATATCGCGCTCGCGCGGGGTTAACTGGCTGACGTCGCGGTCGGAGGTGGCGCGGTTTGCCCGCAGGCTGGCGGCCAGCACCGGGGTTAACGCCTCGCTCAGTACCATTTCGCCTGCGGCAGCCTGTTGCAGGGCCTTGAGCAGATCTTCCGGCTCCATATCTTTCAGCAGGTAGCCGTCTGCACCGCGTTTTAACGCCGTGACGACATCTTCTTCATGGTTTGAGACGCTGAAGACCACCACGCGTCCAGACAGCGATTTTTCACGCAGCTTATCGAGCGTCTCCAGACCGTTCATGCCTGGCATGTTGAGATCGAGCAGGATCAAATCAGGATCAAGCGATTCGGCAAGTTCAATGCCCTGTTCACCGTTGCTGGCTTCGCCAACGACGGTGATATCAGGTGCCATGCTGACCAGCTGTTTTACGCCAGTACGCAGCATCGGATGGTCGTCAATCAACAGGATGGATGCCGGTTCCTGATTAGTCATGGGTTTCTCCCTGGATAGTTGTGAGGGGTTTTTCGGGGATAAAGGTGACAACCACTTCTG
Organism: Enterobacter sp. SENG-6; assembly: GCF_001605945.1. Taxonomy (NCBI): domain Bacteria; kingdom Pseudomonadati; phylum Pseudomonadota; class Gammaproteobacteria; order Enterobacterales; family Enterobacteriaceae; genus Enterobacter; species Enterobacter sp. SENG-6. The sequence goes on along the minus strand of NZ_LOMM01000033.1, from coordinate 29,125 downwards.
TGCCACCTGTTTCTCGCCGACGAACCTGGCAATCACCGCGCAGGCTTTGGGCGCGGTCTCGCATGATAATTAAACCGTAATGGTTTGTCCGTTCGGCATTTTCCGGCACGCCGCGGCCGTTGTCATGAACCGTGAGCTTCACCTGATTATCGTGCTGGCTAACGGTAACGGTGACCGCCGTCGCGTCAGCGTGTTTTAGCACGTTGCTCAGCGCTTCGCGGGCGATCTGCAGTAAATGAATGGCCTGATGAGAAGGCACAAAACGAGGCGGTAACTGGTAATCGAGCTTCACCGGGAACCCCAGTCGGGCGCTAAATTCCTGGCAGCTTGCTTCCAGCGCCGGGCGCAGGCCGGGCTCGGTGAGCTGCAGGCGGAAGGTGGTCAGCAGTTCGCGAAGCTGTACCCAGGAGGTGTTCAGCTCGTTGCGGATCTGGCTCAGCAGCGCTTTGTTGCTTTCCGGCATTTCTGCGGCCTGCATTTGCAGACAGCTGACCTGCATTTTCATACAGGAGAGCGATTGGGCGATAGAGTCGTGGAGTTCGCGGGCGATGGTGGCGCGCTCTTCCATCACGATCAGCTGCTGCTGCTTCTCCTGATGGCGGTCTAGGGCCAGCGTGGCCGTCAGTTGTTCAACCAGCGTATCCACCAGTTGCTGCTGGTCGTGGCTCAGATGACGCCCGGCGGGCAGGGTCGCCAGCAGAATACCGTACTGGGTGTGGCTGTCTGTCAGCCGCCATTTTAGCGTCGTGCCGCTGGTGGTCAACGGCGGTAAGCCGCGTGGGCACAGGTGGCAGCCTTTGTCATCGCAGGTCATGTCTGACTGACAGGTAAACTCCTGGTGATTTTCTTCATCTTCCATGTCGTACACCCGAAGCTCCAGATCGTGCAGCAGGGTCAGATTCTGCAGGCCATTCAGGACCGGGGAGAGACGTTCGCACAGCGGCACCTGCATATGCAGGCGGCGATTAGCCTGCCACAGGAACGAGAGGATCTCGTTTTTCTGCTCCAGCCCCGCGGTTTTCTCCTGTACGCGTTTTTCCAGTACCGCGTAACTCTCGGCGAGTTCATCTGACATGGTGTTGAGCGCCTGGCCCAGCATCGCCATTTCGTTACGTCCGCTGATGTGGGTGCGCTGGGTAAAATCCCGGGCGGTCACCGCGCGGGCCATCGCCAGCAGTTGCTTCCAGGGATTCAGCAGCCGGGCGCGCAGCCAGACAATGGTGAAAATCAGCAGCAGCCCCATAAACAGCGCCATCGCCCGGTGGATCATCACCACCCGGTCGATGCGTAATTCGGTGGTTTGATCGAAAGAGGAGACCAGGGTATCAATGCGGGAAACGAACCCGGCGACATCATGGGCAACGGTATCAGGATTTTTCGCCTGCTTTAACCCCGGCTCCAGCTGAGTGTGCCAGTAGCCCTGAAGGGCTTTAAGCTGGGATTCCTGACCGGCACGAATCGCCGCACTTTCCAGTTCGGTGCTGAAAGCGGTATGTTCCATATCGTCCAGCAGCTTCTGATCGTCCTGGGTTAACGGCACCGATGCCAGTAGACGATAACTCTGCATGCGTAGTGAGCCTGCCTCGTTGATGGCATGGGCATTACCCTGTACACCCTGTACCAGCCAGCCGGAAATCGCCATGCCGGTCACGCCGATGGCGGTGGACAGCAAAACGATCAGGGCGACCTGATTGACGAGTGTTAGCGGAGATAAACATCTTTTTAACATAGAGTTGCCGGGCTCCTGACGTGGCCTGCTTGCAGGAATGGCGTTATTCTGGTGCATACCCTGGAGTATACCCATACCAATAAAGGATTACCTCTAAATTGCCAATGGGGTAAGGCTCAGGGGGAGGAATGGACAGCGAGACGTCAGTCCTGTGAAAAACCACGTCTTTTTTACCGTTTTACTCTACTCACTAAGGATGATGGCTTTTTTTTCGCCGCAAATCCTCCCACTTTTCCTTTGATTTATATCAACTTACCGCCGCCCTAAAACCCTAATGTTTGCAGCATCATTCGAGAATCAGAGGTGTCTATGAGTCACACATCCGCTCCCGAAAGGGAAAATGGTGCCGTTATAACTGACTGGCGTCCGGAAGATCCGGCGTTCTGGCAGCAGCGCGGCCACCGTGTCGCAAGCCGAAATCTGTGGATTTCCGTTCCATGTTTATTGTTAGCGTTTTGCGTATGGATGTTGTTCAGCGCGGTAGCGGTGAACCTGCCTAAGGTCGGATTTACCTTTACCACCGATCAGCTGTTTATGCTGACCGCGCTGCCGTCGCTGTCGGGAGCCTTGCTGCGCGTGCCTTACGCGTTCATGGTGCCGGTTTTTGGCGGCCGTCGCTGGACGGCGTTCAGTACCGGTATCATGATCGTGCCTTGCGTGTGGCTCGGTTTTGCGGTGCAGGACACCTCCACGCCGTTTAGCGTGTTCGTGATCATCTCTCTGCTCTGCGGCTTTGCGGGCGCAAACTTCGCGTCCAGCATGGCAAACATCAGCTTCTTCTTCCCGAAAGCGAAGCAGGGCGGTGCGCTGGGAATTAACGGCGGCCTGGGTAACATGGGCGTCAGCGTAATGCAGCTGATTGCACCGCTGGCGATCTCCGTCTCTATCTTCGCGGCGTTTGGCGGCGGTGGGGTGACGCAGGCAGATGGCTCTTCCCTCTATCTGCAAAACGCGGCCTGGATCTGGGTACCGTTCCTTGTGGTCTTTACCCTTGCGGCCTGGTTCTTTATGAATGACCTGTCTGCATCGAAGGCATCCCTGAGCGAGCAGTTGCCGGTGCTGAAGCGCGGCCACCTGTGGGTGATGGCGCTGCTCTATCTGGCGACCTTCGGCTCGTTCATTGGTTTCTCTGCGGGCTTTGCCATGCTGTCGAAAACCCAGTTCCCGGAGGTGCAAATTCTGCAGTTCGCCTTCTTCGGACCGTTTATTGGCGCGCTGGCGCGTTCGCTGGGCGGCATGGTCTCTGACCGTCTGGGCGGGACCCGCGTGACGCTGATTAACTTCGTTGTGATGGCTGTCTTCTGTGCGCTGCTGTTCCTGACCCTGCCAGCCGACGGACAGGGCGGTAACTTCATCGCCTTCTTCGGCGTGTTTATGGTGCTGTTCCTGACGGCCGGGCTGGGAAGTGCTTCTACCTTCCAGATGATCTCCGTCATCTTCCGTAAGCTGACCATGGACCGCGTGAAAGCGCAGGGCGGTAGCGAAGAGCAGGCCATGCGCGAAGCGGCAACGGATACGGCGGCAGCGCTGGGCTTTATCTCCGCGATTGGCGCTATCGGTGGCTTCTTTATTCCAAAAGCGTTCGGGATCTCTCTGGACCTGACCGGCTCTCCGGCAGGAGCAATGAAAGTATTCCTCGTTTTCTATATCGCCTGTGTCGCCATCACGTGGCTGGTATATGGCCGTAATTCCAAGAAAAATAAGTAAGTTTGATTATCCGTTTACGCGACCTTCGGGTCGCGTTTTTTTGTTTCCTCAGTAGTTACAACATACTCATGACTTTTCTAACGTCCCGCCCGCAGGTAACTCTGTGATCGCCATCGCTTTTCAGCCGAGCCTACCCCTTAATACCCGAGATGTTAAAAACAGGCGGGCTTATTGTACGATAAATAAAAAATTCTTTTAAAAATCATTATGATATAAAAATAAAAATTCTACCGCTTTGGTGGTATTCGCTATAACACCTTACTTCATAGTCCCCCTCCGTCTTGATCGTTATCAATTCTCCCTCTCTTACAGGACGTTACCTTCGCTGCAAATCAGCAATGTCGATTTAGAGAGCCACAGGCTCCACACAGGAGATACCCGATGAGCAAATTTTTGGACCGGTTTCGCTACTTCAAACAGAAGGGTGAAACTTTTGCCGATGGGCACGGCCAGGTTCTGGATACCAACCGGGACTGGGAAGACGGTTACCGCCAGCGCTGGCAGCATGACAAAGTCGTCCGTTCAACCCACGGTGTAAACTGCACGGGCTCGTGTAGCTGGAAGATTTTCGTTAAAAACGGTCTGGTGACCTGGGAAATGCAGCAGACCGACTATCCGCGCACCCGCCCGGATATGCCGAACCATGAACCACGTGGCTGCCCGCGTGGCGCCAGCTACTCCTGGTATCTCTACAGTGCGAACCGTCTTAAATATCCTCTGATGCGCAAGCGCCTGATGAAAATGTGGCGTGAAGCGAAGGTGCAGCACAGCGATCCGGTAGAGGCGTGGGCATCCATCATCGAAGACGCCGACAAAGCGAAAAGCTTCAAGCAGGCGCGTGGCCGCGGTGGTTTTGTTCGCTCCTCCTGGAAAGAGGTGAATGAGCTGATTGCCGCCTCTAACGTCTATACCGTCAAAACTTACGGTCCTGACCGCGTGGCAGGCTTCTCGCCGATCCCGGCGATGTCGATGGTCTCTTACGCTTCCGGCGCGCGCTATCTTTCCCTGATTGGGGGAACCTGTCTGAGCTTCTACGACTGGTACTGCGACCTGCCGCCAGCGTCTCCACAGACCTGGGGTGAGCAGACCGACGTGCCAGAGTCCGCCGACTGGTATAACTCCAGCTATATTATCGCCTGGGGTTCAAACGTACCGCAGACCCGTACCCCGGATGCCCACTTCTTTACTGAAGTGCGTTACAAAGGCACCAAAACTGTTGCGGTGACCCCGGACTACGCCGAAATTGCCAAGCTGTGTGACCTGTGGCTGGCGCCTAAACAGGGTACTGACTCCGCGATGGCGCTGGCGATGGGCCACGTCATGCTGCGTGAATTCCACCTCGATAAACCAAGCCAGTACTTCACCGATTACGTGCGTCGTTATACCGACATGCCTATGCTGGTGATGCTGGAAGAACGTGACGGCTACTACGCAGCAGGCCGTACGCTGCGTGCGGCAGATCTGATGGACGCGCTGGGCCAGGAAAACAACCCTGAGTGGAAAACCGTCGCGTATAACAGCAACGGTGAGCTGGTGGTGCCAAACGGTTCAATCGGCTTCCGCTGGGGTGAGAAGGGCAAATGGAACCTTGAACAACGTAACGGTACAACCGGCGAAGAGACCGAGCTGCGCCTGAGCATGCTGGGCAGCCAGGATGAGATCGCAGAAGTGGGCTTCCCGTACTTTGGCGGCGAAGGTTCTGAGCACTTCAACAAGGTCGAGCTACAGAACGTCCTGATGCACAAACTGCCGGTGAAACGCCTGCAGCTGGCCGACGGCTCTAGCGCCCTGGTGACCACCGTGTATGACCTGACGCTGGCCAACTACGGCCTAGAGCGCGGTCTGAACGATGAAAACTGCGCGACCAGCTATGACAATGTGAAGGCGTACACCCCAGCCTGGGCGGAGCAGATCACCGGCGTACCGCGTGCGCAGATCACCCGTATCGCCCGTGAATTCGCAGAAAACGCTGACAAAACCCATGGTCGTTCAATGATTATCGTCGGTGCCGGTCTGAACCACTGGTATCACCTCGATATGAACTACCGTGGCCTGATCAATATGCTGATCTTCTGCGGCTGTGTCGGTCAGAGCGGTGGCGGCTGGGCGCACTACGTGGGCCAGGAAAAACTGCGTCCGCAGACCGGCTGGCAGCCGCTGGCGTTTGCCCTTGACTGGCAGCGTCCGGCGCGTCATATGAACAGCACTTCCTACTTCTATAACCACTCCAGCCAGTGGCGCTATGAGACGGTTACCGCGCAGGAGCTGCTGTCGCCAATGGCGGATAAATCCCGCTACAGCGGTCATCTGATCGACTTTAACGTCCGCGCTGAACGCATGGGCTGGTTGCCGTCCGCGCCTCAGCTGGGCACTAACCCGCTGCGTATTGCGGAAGAGGCGAAGCAGGCAGGGATGTCGCCGGTGGATTACACCGTTAAGTCTCTGAAAGACGGTTCAATCCGTTTTGCGGCCGAGCAGCCGGAAAACGGTAAAAACCATCCGCGTAACCTGTTCATCTGGCGTTCCAACCTGCTGGGCTCGTCCGGTAAAGGCCACGAGTACATGCTGAAATACTTGCTCGGTACCGAAAACGGTATCCAGGGTAAAGATCTCGGCAAGCAGGGCGGCGTGAAGCCGGAAGAGGTGGAGTGGAAAGACAACGGTCTCGACGGCAAGCTGGATCTGGTGGTGACCCTCGACTTCCGTCTCTCCAGCACCTGCCTGTACTCCGATATCGTGCTGCCTACCGCTACCTGGTACGAAAAAGACGACATGAATACCTCGGATATGCATCCGTTTATTCATCCGCTGTCTGCGGCCGTTGACCCGGCGTGGGAATCAAAAAGCGACTGGGATATCTACAAAGACATCGCGAAGAAATTCTCTGAAGTCTGCGTAGGGCACCTGGGCAAAGAGACCGACGTGGTGACGCTGCCTATCCAGCACGACTCAGCTGCCGAACTGGCGCAGCCGCTGGACGTGAAGGACTGGAAAAAAGGTGAATGTGACCTGATCCCGGGCGTAACGGCACCGCACATTATTCCGGTGGAACGTGACTACCCGGCGACCTACGAGCGCTTTACCTCTATCGGCCCGCTGATGGAGAAAATCGGCAACGGCGGGAAAGGGATTGCCTGGAACACCCAGAGCGAAATGGATCTGCTGCGCAAGCTCAATTACACCAAAGCGGACGGCCCGGCCAAAGGCCAGCCAATGCTGAATACGGCGATTGATGCGGCAGAAATGATCCTGACCCTGGCACCGGAAACCAACGGCCAGGTTGCCGTGAAGGCCTGGAAAGCGCTGAGCGAATTTACCGGCCGCGACCACACGCATCTGGCGCTCAACAAAGAAGACGAAAAAATCCGCTTCCGCGATATTCAGGCGCAGCCGCGCAAAATTATCTCCAGCCCGACCTGGTCTGGCCTGGAAGATGAACATGTCTCTTATAACGCCGGGTATACCAACGTTCACGAGCTGATCCCATGGCGTACTCTGTCCGGTCGTCAGTCGCTGTATCAGGATCACCAGTGGATGCGTGACTTCGGTGAAAGCCTGCTGGTTTACCGTCCGCCAATCGACACCCGCTCCGTGAAAGCGGTGATGGGCGCGAAATCGAACGGTAACCCGGAGAAGGCGCTGAACTTCCTGACGCCGCACCAGAAGTGGGGGATCCACTCTACTTATAGCGACAACCTGCTGATGCTGACCTTGTCCCGCGGTGGTCCGATTGTGTGGATGAGTGAAGCGGACGCCAAGGATCTAGGTATTGAAGATAACGACTGGATCGAAGTGTTCAACAGCAACGGCGCCCTGACGGCGCGTGCGGTGGTGAGCCAGCGCGTACCGGCCGGGATGACCATGATGTACCACGCGCAGGAACGTATCGTGAACCTGCCGGGTTCAGAGATCACCGAGCAGCGCGGCGGTATTCACAACTCCGTGACCCGTATTACGCCGAAGCCGACCCACATGATCGGTGGCTATGCACAGCTGGCCTACGGCTTTAACTACTACGGTACGGTAGGTTCTAACCGCGATGAGTTCGTGGTGGTACGTAAGATGAAAAATATTAACTGGTTAGATGGCGAAGGTAATGACCAGGTACAGGAGAGCGTAAAATGAAAATTCGTTCACAAGTCGGCATGGTGCTGAATCTGGATAAATGCATCGGCTGTCATACCTGCTCAGTCACCTGTAAGAACGTCTGGACCAGCCGTGAAGGGATGGAATACGCCTGGTTCAACAACGTGGAAAGTAAGCCGGGTACCGGCTTCCCGACCGACTGGGAAAACCAGGAGAAGTGGAAGGGTGGCTGGATCCGTAAAATCAACGGTAAGCTGCAGCCGCGCATGGGTAACCGTGCGATGCTGCTGGGTAAAATCTTCGCCAACCCGCATCTGCCGGGTATCGAAGATTATTACGAGCCGTTTGACTACGACTACCAGAACCTGCATAACGCGCCGGAAAGTAAGCACCAGCCGATCGCCCGTCCTCGCTCCCTGATCACCGGTCAGCGCATGGACAAAATTACCAGCGGTCCAAACTGGGAAGAAATTCTGGGCGGCGAGTTCGAAAAACGCGCCAAAGACCAGAACTTCGAGAACATGCAGAAGGCGATGTACGGCCAGTTTGAAAACACCTTCATGATGTACCTGCCGCGTCTGTGTGAGCACTGCCTCAACCCGGCGTGCGTGGCGACCTGCCCGAGCGGCGCCATCTACAAGCGTGAAGAAGACGGCATCGTGCTGATCGACCAGGACAAGTGCCGCGGCTGGCGTATGTGCATCACCGGTTGTCCGTACAAAAAAATCTACTTCAACTGGAAGAGCGGTAAGTCTGAGAAGTGCATCTTCTGTTACCCGCGTATCGAAGCCGGTATGCCGACCGTTTGCTCTGAGAGCTGCGTAGGCCGTATTCGTTACCTCGGCGTGCTGCTGTATGACGCGGACGCGATTGAAAATGCCGCGAGCACCGAGAACGAGAAAGATCTGTACCAGCGTCAGCTGGACGTGTTCCTTGACCCGAACGATCCGAAAGTGATTGAGCAGGCGCTGAAAGACGGCATTCCGCAGAGCGTAATCGACGCGGCGCAGCAGTCTCCGGTATACAAAATGGCGATGGACTGGAAGCTGGCCCTGCCGCTGCACCCGGAATACCGCACGCTGCCGATGGTCTGGTACGTGCCGCCTCTGTCGCCGATTCAGTCAGCCGCGGATGCAGGCGAGCTGGGCAGCAACGGCATTCTGCCGGACGTGGAGAGCCTGCGTATCCCGGTTCAGTACCTGGCAAACCTGCTGACCGCAGGCGATACCCAGCCGGTACTGCTGGCGCTGAAACGTATGCTGGCGATGCGCCACTTCAAACGTGCGGAAACCGTGGACGGCGTGACCGACACCCGTGCTCTGGAAGAGGTCGGCCTGACCGAAGCGCAGGCCCAGGAGATGTACCGCTACCTGGCCATTGCCAACTACGAAGATCGTTTCGTGGTACCAAGCAGCCACCGTGAACTGGCCCGCGAAGCCTTCCCGGAGAAAAACGGTTGTGGCTTCAGCTTTGGCGACGGTTGCCACGGGTCTGACAGCAAATTCAACCTGTTCAACAGCCGCCGCATCGATGCCATGGATGTGACCAGCAAAACGGAGCCGCACCCATGATTGAACTCGTGATTGTTTCGCGTCTGCTGGAGTACCCGGATGCCGCGCTGGCGCAGCATCAGCAGGAACTCTTTGATGCGCTCGCGTCCTCTGAAAACCTCGATAAAGAAGATGCCCAGACACTGGGCATTTTCCTCCGCGACCTGTTAGCGCGCGATCTTCTCGATGCGCAGGCGGATTACAGCCAGCTGTTTGATCGCGGTCGTGCAACCTCGCTGCTGCTGTTTGAACACGTTCACGGGGAATCCCGCGATCGGGGTCAGGCGATGGTGGACCTGATGGCCCAGTACGAGCAGCACGGCCTGCAGCTCGATAGCCGCGAGCTGCCGGATCATCTGCCGCTGTACCTGGAGTATCTGGCGCAGTTGCCAAAAGAAGAAGCGCTGGGTGGTCTGCAGGACATCGCGCCGATTCTGGCGTTGCTCAGCGCCCGTCTTCAGCAGCGCGAGAGCCGCTACGCGGCGCTGTTTGGGGTGCTGGTGAAGCTGGCGAATGCCTCGGTCGACAGTGAAAAAGTGGCGGAGAAAATTGCGGACGAAGCCCGCGACGACACGCCACAGGCGCTGGATGCAGTCTGGGAAGAAGAGCAGGTGAAATTCTTTGCTGACCAGAGCTGCGGCGAATCTGAAATTTCGGCTCACCAGCGTCGTTTTGCCGGCGCGGTTGCCCCGCAATATTTGAATATCTCTAACGGAGGACGGCACTAATGCACTTCCTGAATATGTTCTTCTTTGACATTTACCCGTATATCGCGGGCACCGTGTTCCTGGTGGGAAGCTGGCTGCGTTATGACTATGGCCAGTACACCTGGCGTGCTGCCTCCAGCCAGATGCTGGATCGTAAAGGGATGCACGTTGCGTCTAACCTGTTCCACATCGGTATTCTGGGGATTTTTGCCGGCCACTTCCTGGGAATGCTGACGCCACACTGGATGTATGAAGCGTGGCTGCCCATCGAAGTGAAGCAGAAGATGGCGATGATCGCGGGTGGCGCTTGCGGCGTGATGACCCTGGTGGGTGGTCTGCTGCTGCTGAAACGCCGTCTGTTCAGTCCGCGTGTGCGGGCTACCACTACCACGGCGGATATCCTGATCCTCTCTCTGCTGATGGTTCAGTGCGCACTGGGTCTGCTGACCATTCCATTCTCGGCGCAGCATATGGACGGTAGCGAGATGATGAAGCTGGTGGGATGGGCGCAGTCCGTAGTGACCTTCCACGGAGGCGCATCTGAACATCTGGATGGGGTGGCGTTTATCTTCCGCCTGCACCTGGTGTTGGGTATGACCCTGTTTGTGCTGTTCCCGTTCTCTCGTCTGGTGCACATCTGGAGCGCGCCGGTGGAGTACCTGACGCGCAAATACCAGATTGTGCGTGCCCGTCGCTAATTTGTCGTTTTGATACTAACCCCGCATTCGCGGGGTTTTTTTTCGCCCCAGCCCAGATTATTGCCTGCCGCAGCAAACAGGATCAGCGCGCCGCCCGCCAGTTGGGTAATATCCAGCGAATGCCCGAAGACCACATTATCGACAACGATGGCTACTACCGGATAGATAAAGGACAGTGAACCGGTAATGGGCGTCGGAAGTTTTTGGATGGCGCTATACAACAGCTGATACATGATACCGGTATGGACAATGCCCAGCGTCAGTAAAATTGGCCACGGAAAATCAGCGGACAAGGCGGGCATACGGGCAAACGGCAGTAGCATTACCACGCCTGTCAGCACCTGAATAAACGCTATATGCTGTGGCGCGATGGATTTCAGTTTGCGGGCAATAATCGCCGTCAACGCATAGAAGAACGCCGCACCCAGTGCCAGACCGATCCCCGCGAGCCAGGCTGAGCCATGGGAACCGGACAGTTCGCCTGAGAGCAAAATTACCACCCCGCCGAAGGCAAGAAACAGCCAGCCCCATTTGACCAGACTGACGCGTTCGCCTAATAACATACCCATCATCACCAGCATAAAGGGCTGAGTGTTATAGACCACAGTGGAAAGGCCAATCGAAATACGTTCATAGGCAGCGAACAGCAGCAGCCAGTTCACCACTAATGCTACCCCGCCGAGAATAGCCAGCAGCAGAGAGGTGCGGGTGAGGGGACTAAAGGGTTTTTGGCTCATCCGAATGAAAATGAACAGTGCGATTGCGCCGATCAGACAGCGCCAGAAAACCACTTCTGACACTGGCAGTCCGGAGAGTAAAACAAACGCGCCAATCGAGCCGGAAATTAACATCGCCAGGCTCATTTGCCAGACGCCTTTATGTAAGTCACGCATCATTCACCTCCTGGTTGATGACGCTATTGTCGAAAATTGCTGTCGGGTGTTACAGGGTTGAGATAAGGTTAAATACGCGAATGACTTTTTAAAATTAGGTGAAAACGATGGAATACCTTCTCGATGATATCGATCGGCAAATTTTGGCTTGTCTGGTCGACGATGCGCGTATGTCGCTGAAGGTGCTCAGCGGCCGTATCGGTCTGACCTCGCCCAGCACGGCAGAACGCCTGAAAAGGCTGGAAGAGCGTGGAGTGATTCAGGGTTACGGTGCCCGGGTCAATCTGGCGGCGTTAGGTTATACGCTGCAGGCGCTGGTGCGGGTTCGCCCGTTGCCTGGACTGTTACATAAAGTGGATAAATACATCCATGCGATGCCGGAGTGCATTGAAAGTGACAAAGTGACCGGTGAAGACTGTTTTGTCATCCGGCTGGTGGTGCGGTCAATTGAGCAACTGGATGTGTTGCTGGACGGGCTGGCGGAGCATGCCCAGTGTAATACGTCGATTGTGAAGAGCTCACCGGTGAAGCGACGCTTGCCGCCGATGTAAACGTCTGTCGCCGGGTAGCGGCTACGCCTTACCCGGCCTACGAAAGTGTGCTCGGTTAGGTTTTATTATGATTTTTTGGAATTGATGGTGGTGGGGGAAGGATTACTCGGCGCGTTGCGCCCTGAGGCATGGAAGTAATGGTGGTGGGGGAAGGATTCGAACCTTCGAAGTCGATGACGGCAGATTTACAGTCTGCTCCCTTTGGCCGCTCGGGAACCCCACCAGGGGTAATTCAAATTTTGAGGTCGTGCTGAGAGATGGTGGTGGGGGAAGGATTCGAACCTTCGAAGTCGATGACGGCAGATTTACAGTCTGCTCCCTTTGGCCGCTCGGGAACCCCACCACGGGGTAATGCTTGTACTGGCCTGCTTCCTGCTGGAAGCGGGGCGCATCATATCAAATGACACGCCCCTGTAAAGCGTTACCACAAGAAAAATAAACTGGTTGCCTGATTTTTACCCGCAAAGCTGTAAAGCTAACCAATTCATTTCACTGTCGATTAAAGAATGATCGTTCTGTTCCCGTACACGAATACGCGCTGCGCCAGCACCTGATAGAGTGCGCGGCTCAGAACGTTTTTCTCAACATCGCGCCCGGCACGCATCATGTCTTCCGCCGTGTAGGTGTGATCCACATGAATCACATCCTGCATGATGATTGGGCCTTCATCCAGATTGTCATTTACGTAATGCGCCGTTGCGCCGATGATCTTCACGCCGCGTTCATAGGCCTGGTGGTATGGGCGTGCGCCAATAAAGGCGGGCAGGAAGGAGTGGTGAATGTTGATAATTTTGTTCGGGAAACGCGCCACGAAGGAGGGTGTCAGCACGCGCATGTATTTCGCCAGGACAACGTAGTCCGGGTTGTGCGCTTCAATAGCCTCAGCCATCAGGTTGTCGTGCTCTTCACGCGTATGGCCTTCATGGCTCACCAGCTCGAACGGAATATCAAAACGCTCTACCAGCGTACGCAGCGTCTCGTGGTTACCGATAACGGCGGCGATTTCGACATCCAGACCGCCGTAGTTTGCTTTCATCAGCAAATCGCCCAGGCAGTGGGCTTCTTTGGTCACCAGAATCACGATGCGACGACGTCCTGCTGGCGTCAGCTCGCGTACGGAACCTTCCGGCAACGCGCTGTCCAGATCGGCAAGCAGAGTGGTGTCGTTGAAAATACCTTCCAGTTCGGTACGCATGAAGAAACGACCGGTACGGTGGTCAACGAATTCGTTGTTCTGCACGATATTCAATTCATGTTTGTAACAGATGTTGGTAATTCGTGCGATCAGTCCTTTTTGATCGGGACAGATGGTGCGCAGAACTTTACGTTGTAGTGATTGCATCGCCGGGAAATCCTGTTTGAGTATTTGCGAAGTCTCGGTTGTCGGGCGTTACTGCCCGCAACACTTTTTAAATTTTTTACCAGAACCACAAGGGCAGGGATCGTTACGACCAAACTGCGGGCGCGTTCCGTCAATATAATACCATTGCCCGCTTTCCTTTAAGAACCGGGAACGCTCGATAATGGCACCCGGTTTATTGTGTTCAGTAAACCGGGCAACAAAGCTGACGTAACCTTCATTTTCGTGACTACCGGGTGCGGATTCATAAACGGTAAGACCGAGCCACTGGGTATTGGCGAACCCGGCTTCGATCTCCTGTTTGAAACTGGCGGCCTGGCATGAGGGGTGCCAGGTTTTAATCAGGTAGTCTGCGTCTTTGATCACAAAAGCGGTATACCGTGAACGCATAAGGTGTGATGGGTCTGGTGCAACCTGATCGCCAGAAAGATATCGCTGGCAACATAGGCTATACTCCAGAGCGCTACCACAGGGGCAGAGTTGAGACACGATTCTCTTCCTGGAACAAAAAATTAAGGGCGTAAAACGCTTCGGGTAGCACCATGTTAACTGAGCTGTTGCGTTGACGCTATGTCGGGAATCCAGGGGAAGTAAAACAGGGCTAATGAGAAAGGTTAAAATTGGACTGGCGCTGGGCTCAGGTGCAGCCCGCGGATGGTCACACATCGGCGTGATAAATGCCTTAAACCAGATGGGCGTCGATGTCGATATTGTTGCAGGATGTTCGATTGGATCGCTGGTAGGTTCCGCCTATGCGTGCGGCAAATTGCCCGAACTTGAAGCGTGGGTGCGATCCTTCAGTTACTGGGACGTGCTGCGCCTGATGGACCTTTCCTGGCAGCGCGGTGGGTTGCTTCGCGGTGAACGTGTCTTTAACCAGTTCCGTCAGATTATGCCTCTTCAGGACTTCAGCGATTGTCAGCTGCCATTTGGCGCCGTGGCAACGAATCTCAGTACGGGACGTGAGCTGTGGCTGACCGAAGGGGATATCCACCTTGCCGTTCGCGCCTCCTGCAGTATGCCGGGCCTTATGGCTCCTGTCCCGCATAATGGGTACTGGCTTGTTGATGGCGGAGTCGTTAACCCCGTGCCAATCTCTTTGACGCGCGCAATGGGGGCTGACATCGTGATCGCGGTCGATTTACAACACGACGCTCACCTGATGCAGCAAGACCTCATGCCGGTCAATTTGCAAAGCGAAGATGCCGAGGCGGAAAAACTGGCCTGGCATGAGCGCTTACGCGGGCGAATTGGTCGGATAGCCGCGCGCCGCTCGGTCGCTGCACCCACGGCAATGGAGATTATGACCACCTCAATCCAGGTGCTGGAAAACCGCCTCAAACGTAACCGTATGGCGGGCGACCCACCGGATATTCTGATTCAACCCTATTGTCCACAAATCTCTACCCTTGATTTCCATCGGGCTGAGGCCGCCATCGCAGCGGGCTCTTTAGCCGTCGAAAAGAAAATGGACGAATTATTGCCATTTGTGCGAACCGCACGTTGAGCACCTTTTTTTGACTACTTCAGCAAAATCTGACAGGCGATAGTGCCGATAGCATGCCACTATTTAGTAACTGTCAGCCAGGGGAGGAACCATGACGCAGCCATTGGCCGGAAAACACATTTTGATTGTTGAAGACGAGCCCGTTTTCCGATCGCTACTGGATTCGTGGTTATCCTCGCTGGGGGCAACCACTGCCCTGGCTGAAGATGGTGTTGATGCCCTGGAAAAAATGGTCAGTATCACGCCCGATCTGATGATCTGTGATATCGCAATGCCACGGATGAATGGCCTGAAGTTGGTTGAACATCTGCGTAATGAGGGCAACCAGACGCCCATACTGGTGATCTCCGCGACGGAAAATATGGCGGATATTGCCAAAGCATTGCGTCTGGGGGTGCAGGATATTCTGCTGAAACCAGTAAAAGATCTGAACCGTTTGCGTGAAACGGTATTGGCCTGCCTTTATCCGAATATGTTTAATTCCCGCGTCGAGGAAGAAGAGCGCCTTTTCCAGGACTGGGATGCTTTAGTCAGTAATCCGCCTGCCGCGGCCAAGCTATTGCAGGAACTTCAGCCGCCGGTACAACAGACCTTTTCACACTGTCGAATAAATTATCGCCAGCTTGTGGCCGCGGATCAGCCCGGTCTGGTGCTTGATATTGCGCCATTATCGGATTCCGATCTTGCGTTTTATTCCCTGGATGTTACCCGTGCCGGGGATAATGGTGTATTAGCAGCATTATTACTTCGTGCGCTATTTAACGGGCTGTTGCAGGAACAGTTATCGCATCAGGGGCAACGGCTTCCGGAGTTAGGCAGTTTACTTAAACAGGTTAACCAGCTTTTTCGCCAGGCCAATTTACCAGGACAATTTCCATTGCTGGTTGGCTATTACCATAGTGGATTGAAAAATCTTATCCTCGTTTCAGCGGGTCTGAACGCCTCTCTGAATACCGGGGAACATCATATTCAGGTTAGCAACGGTGTGCCGCTGGGTACATTGGGTACGGCTTATCTTAATCAAATTAGCCATCGCTGTTCTTCCTGGCAGTGCCAAATTTGGGGTGCCGGCGGGCGGTTGCGGTTAATGTTGTCCACGGAATAAGCAGTTGGATCTTAATTTTAAGATTGCCTTACCTGTGTTTTGTGGGGAGTGCTACTATCGCTGCCCAGATTCATGCGTATTTATCCTAATTGATCGGCAACGCGTTCTTTTCAGACCCGGACTGTGTGATGAGGCTGATATACTCAACGCGTTATTTAATGCATAAAAGTTCAAAACTTGAACAGCTCAGGAGAATTTGAATGGCTGCCCTAAATTCGAAAGTCAGAAAAGCCGTCATCCCGGTAGCGGGATTGGGGACCAGGATGTTACCAGCAACTAAGGCAATTCCTAAAGAGATGTTGCCACTGGTTGATAAGCCATTAATTCAGTATGTCGTAAACGAATGTATCGCGGCCGGCATCACTGAAATTGTGCTGGTTACACATTCATCTAAAAACTCTATCGAAAACCATTTCGATACCAGTTTCGAACTCGAAGCCATGCTGGAAAAACGCGTTAAGCGTCAGCTGTTAGAAGAAGTTCAGTCTATTTGCCCTCCGCACGTTACCATTATGCAGGTGCGTCAGGGGCTTGCGAAAGGTCTGGGCCACGCGGTACTTTGTGCATATCCTGTTGTGGGTAATGAACCTGTTGCGGTCATTCTGCCAGACGTCATTCTGGACGAATATGAATCCGATCTGTCTCAGGATAACCTTGCTGAGATGATCAAGCGCTTTGACGAAACGGGTAGCAGCCAGATTATGGTTGAACCTGTTGAAGACGTGACGGCTTACGGTGTTGTTGACTGTAAAGGCGTTAATCTTGAACCCGGTGAAAGCGTGCCAATGGTAGGCGTCGTAGAGAAGCCTAAAGCCGACGTAGCGCCGTCTAATCTGGCGGTAGTAGGTCGCTATGTCCTGAGTGCTGAAATCTGGCCACTGCTGGCGAAAACGCCTCCAGGAGCAGGAGATGAGATCCAGCTGACCGATGCCATCGATATGCTGATCGAGAAAGAGACCGTTGAAGCCTACCATATGAAAGGTAAGAGCCATGACTGCGGTAATAAACTCGGTTATATGCAGGCATTCGTGGAATATGGCATCCGCCACAATTCACTGGGTGAAGAATTTAAAGCCTGGCTGAAAGAGAGCGTGGGTATTAAAAAATAACCCCGCCTGCAAATGATCAAGACCGGTGAGGCGATGCCCACCGGTTTTTTTATGCCCACAACTCAGGGTAACCACGCCGGCCTGTAAGGAACGTTAAATAGTACGATGTCCCAATATGACGGTATGTAAGGGGATGTTTGCAGGAATTGAGGATAAAAAAAATCCCGCATTAAGCGGGATTTTTCTGAATACGTTAGGATTAATCCTTGATCAGGAAGTCGTCCAGCTGTTTACCTTGCTCATCCATGGCTTTTTTGATAACAGCAGGTGTACGACCCTGGCCAGTCCAGGTTTTAGTTTCGCCGTTCTCGTCGACATAGCTATATTTAGCAGGACGAGCAGCGCGTTTTGCTTTAGTACCGGTCTTCGCTGCTGCCATGCTGTTCAGCAATTCATTTGGATCGATACCATCAGCAATCAGCATTTCACGATATTGCTGCAGTTTACGCGTACGCTCTTCGATTTCAGCAGCAGCAGCGCTTTCTTCTTCGCGACGTTCATTAACTACAACTTCTAATTTTTCCAGCATTTCTTCAAGCGTTTCCAAGGTGCATTCTCTTGCCTGCGCACGAAGAGTACGGATGTTGTTCAGAATTTTAAGTGCTTCGCTCATTGTAGTAATCTCAAACTTATAATGGGGGGTGGTTTGTTGTCCTAATAATAGAGCGATAAATTCAGTTGTGCAATAGGTGGGAATGTAAGGAATTCAAAAAATACGGAATAATGGGCGCTATTATTAATTACGCTAACTTAAATTTCATACCCACACAGGCTCGCTTGTTATCACGCTTACCTGCTTAACCCGTTCGGTTGCATCTTTTTTTTGTGACATTTACCGCAGGAATTATAGTTGCGGCGGATAAATATCAGCCTTTTGTATTAGTTTCTGCCAGCGTTGCCAGGGCAAAAATAGTTAATAAATAGTGAATTTTAATGAACGTGGATTCCAGTATAAAAAGAAGTGTTATGTTTAGTGGGTTCGCGACATATAGAGCATGCTGAATCCGTTTACCTCCTGTTTTATCGCATTATTTTCCTGTGCATCTCGTGGTTAACAGCGGCTTGAACCCCATACTCTGTGTGGTGTATCGCTGATGACCAGACAAAATATGGTACAATGAATCATTGGGAATATTACACATTGATTAGGGTTTGACGGCCAATGGCACAACTTTATTTCTACTATTCGGCAATGAATGCCGGAAAATCCACGGCGTTACTGCAATCCTCCTACAATTATCAGGAACGAGGGATGCGCACCGTTGTTTACACCGCTGAAATCGACGATCGCTTCGGTGCAGGTAAGGTGAGTTCAAGAATTGGTCTCTCGTCTCCGGCCAGACTGTTTAACCCACAAACGGACCTGTTGCAGGATATCCGTGCCGAGCATACTTCCCAGCCCATTCATTGCGTTCTGGTCGATGAAAGCCAGTTCCTGACGCGTGAACAGGTGCATGCGCTTTCAGAGGTCGTAGATGAACTTGATATTCCCGTTCTCTGCTATGGTTTGCGCACGGACTTTCGCGGGGAGCTATTTGCCGGCAGCCAGTATTTGCTTGCCTGGTCCGATAAACTGGTCGAACTGAAAACCATCTGTTTTTGCGGCCGTAAAGCCAGTATGGTGCTTCGTCTTGATCAGTCTGGTAAACCCTATGCAGACGGTGAGCAGGTGGTGATAGGGGGCAATGAACGCTATGTGTCGGTCTGTCGTAAGCATTATAAAGAGGCGTTGTCTGTGGGCTCCCTGACGGCGATTCAGCACGATAACAGGAAGTAGTTACAAAGAACTTAAAGCCTGATCTTCAGACATAAAAAAACCCGCCAGAGGCGGGTTTTTTAACAGCGGTCAATTAAGCGCTTTTCTTCGCTTTTTTGTCAGCTTTAATGACGGGTGCTTCTGTTTTCACAGCAGCGACGTCACCTTCTTTGAACTCACGTCCGTAGAATGTATCCAGCAGGATCTGTTTCAGCTCGGAGATCAGTGGGTAGCGCGGGTTCGCACCAGTACACTGGTCATCGAATGCATCTTCAGACAGCTTATCAACGTGTGCCAGGAAGTCAGCTTCCTGAACACCCGCTTCGCGGATAGATTTAGGAATGCCCAGTTCAGCCTTCAGGCTTTCCAGCCATGCCAGCAGTTTCTCGATCTTAGCAGCAGTACGGTCGCCCGGTGCGCTCAGACCCAGGTGGTCTGCGATTTCAGCGTAACGACGACGTGCTTGCGGACGGTCGTACTGGCTGAAAGCAGTCTGCTTGGTTGGGTTGTCATTCGCGTTATAACGGATAACGTTGCTGATCAACAGGGCGTTCGCCAGACCGTGAGGAATGTGGAACTGAGAACCCAGTTTGTGAGCCATGGAGTGGCAAACCCCGAGGAAGGCGTTAGCAAACGCGATACCGGCGATGGTTGCTGCACTGTGGACACGCTCACGGGCAACCGGGTTTTTAGACCCTTCGTTGTAAGACGCTGGCAGGTTTTCTTTCAGCAGTTTCAGCGCCTGCAGAGCCTGACCATCAGAGAACTCAGAAGCCAGTACGGAAACATAGGCTTCCAGGGCGTGAGTCACAGCGTCCAGACCACCGAATGCACACAGTGATTTCGGCATATCCATCACCAGGTTGGCATCAACGATGGCCATATCTGGGGTCAGCGCGTAGTCAGCAAGTGGGTATTTCTGACCCGTTGCGTCATCAGTGACCACCGCGAACGGCGTAACTTCAGAACCTGTACCGGAAGTGGTGGTAACGGCGATCATCTTCGCTTTTACGCCCATTTTCGGGAACTTGTAGATACGTTTACGGATGTCCATAAAGCGCAGCGCCAGTTCTTCGAAGTGGGTTTCTGGATGTTCGTACATTACCCACATGATTTTCGCGGCGTCCATTGGGGAACCACCACCCAGTGCGATAATCACATCTGGTTTGAAGGAGTTAGCCAGCTCCGCACCTTTACGCACAACGCTCAGGGTTGGGTCAGCTTCAACTTCAAAGAACACTTCAGTTTCTACGCCAGCGGCTTTCAGAACAGAGGTGATCTGGTCAGCGTAACCGTTGTTGAACAGGAAACGGTCAGTCACGATGAGCGCACGTTTGTGGCCATCAGTAATCACTTCATCCAGCGCGATTGGCAGAGAACCACGGCGGAAGTAGATAGATTTCGGAAGTTTGTGCCACAACATGTTTTCAGCTCGCTTAGCAACGGTTTTCTTGTTGATCAGGTGTTTTGGACCAACGTTTTCAGAGATGGAGTTACCACCCCAGGAACCACAACCCAGAGTCAGGGAAGGTGCGAGTTTGAAGTTGTACAGGTCGCCGATACCACCCTGAGAAGCCGGGGTGTTGATCAGGATACGTGCAGTTTTCATCATCTGACCAAAGTGAGCAACACGTTCTGGCTGGTTATCCTGGTCAGTGTACAGGCACGAGGTATGGCCGATACCACCCATCGCAACCAGTTTCTCTGCTTTCTCTACTGCGTCTTCGAAATCTTTGGCGCGGTACATCGCCAGAGTAGGGGACAGTTTTTCGTGAGCGAATGGTTCGCTTTCGTCGACAACTTTAACTTCACCAATCAGAATTTTGGTGGTTGCCGGAACAGTGAAGCCTGCCAGTTCAGCGATTTTATACGCTGGCTGACCCACGATAGCCGCGTTCAGCGCGCCATTTTTCAGAATGATATCCTGAACCGCTTTCAGCTCTTTGCCCTGCAGCAGGTAGCCGCCGTGGCTGGCGAAACGTTCGCGAACAGCATCATAAACGGAATCAACAACAACAACAGACTGTTCAGAAGCACAGATAACACCGTTGTCGAAGGTTTTGGACATCAGCACGGACGCAACAGCACGTTTGATATCGGCCGTTTCATCAATAACCACTGGGGTATTACCCGCGCCTACGCCGATAGCAGGTTTACCGGAACTGTATGCCGCTTTAACCATGCCAGGACCACCGGTCGCCAGGATCAGGTTAATGTCCGGGTGGTGCATCAGCGCGTTAGAAAGCTCAACGGACGGTTGGTCGATCCAGCCGATCAGGTCTTTAGGGGCACCGGCAGCAATCGCAGCCTGCAGAACGATGTCAGCGGCTTTGTTGGTCGCATCTTTTGCACGTGGGTGCGGGGAGAAGATGATTGCGTTACGGGTCTTCAGGCTGATCAGAGATTTGAAGATAGCGGTAGACGTTGGGTTGGTGGTTGGAACGATACCGCAAATAATGCCGATAGGTTCTGCAATGGTGATAGTACCGAAAGTGTCGTCTTCAGACAGCACGCCACAGGTTTTCTCATCTTTATAGGCGTTGTAGATATACTCTGAAGCGAAGTGGTTTTTGATCACTTTATCTTCAACGATACCCATGCCGGATTCGGCAACGGCCATTTTAGCGAGAGGGATTCGAGCATCTGCAGCAGCCAGAGCGGCCGCGCGGAAGATTTTATCAACCTGTTCTTGGGTGAAATTGGCATATTCACGCTGGGCTTTTTTAACGCGCTCGACGAGGGCGTTCAGTTCAGCGATATTAGTAACAGCCATAATGCTCTCCTGATAATGTTTAAACTCTTTTAGTAAACCAGCGCTCGATACGTCAGACAGTATAGACAGAGCCAATACGACTTGCGTAACACACAGTAAAACAATGGGTTACTTCCTGCACCAGCACACTAATTTACTAAAAGAGCCTTACCTTAGCATCATCCTTTTTTGGCAGGTCATCTCCCTGGGGGCGTAATCAAGATTACTCACTTCTGAGTACGAAAATCATGATCTGCGTCAATTTTCCCCCAAGCTGATACCTTTCAGCAGGGTTATTTCTTTGAGATTATTCCAGTGTTAAATAATTAAGTAACTATTGGAAGTGGCGCTATCATTGCTTATACAAATATTTAACATCATGAATTGATAACGTTTTGGCACAGATTTCTGGTGAAGTATGCTGATAAAAAGCGTATCTTCAGCGCGATTTTCACTGACAGTTGTCAGCCCCGGGGCATACGCATAAGCGGAGCAAAATGTGATCTTATCGCTCTTTGATTTTCCTACATATTTTAAGTTTTTTATTGGTTTGTTTGCATTGGTCAACCCGGTGGGGATCATTCCTGTCTTCATTAGTATGACCAGTTACCAGACGGCGGCGGCCAGAAATAAAACCAATCTTACCGCTAACCTGTCAGTGGCGATTATTCTCCTGACCTCCCTTTACCTTGGGGATGCCATTCTTCAGGTGTTCGGCATCTCGATTGATTCTTTCCGTATTGCGGGTGGGATCCTGGTGGTCACCATCGCTATGTCGATGATCAGCGGTAAGCTGGGGGAAGACAAACAGAACAAGCAGGAAAAATCAGAAACCGCCATTCGCGAGAGCATAGGCGTAGTGCCGCTGGCGTTACCGCTGATGGCCGGTCCCGGCGCTATTAGCTCGACGATTGTCTGGGGTACGCGCTACCACAACTGGATGCATCTGATTGGCTTTTCTGTTGCCATTGCCATTTTTGCGCTTTGTTGTTGGGGCGTTTTCCGCATGGCACCCTGGCTGGTGCGTCTGCTTGGGCAGACAGGCATCAACGTCATTACCCGTATTATGGGGTTGCTATTGATGGCCCTGGGCATCGAATTCATTGTGACCGGCATCAAAAGCATTTTCCCCGGCTTATTGCACTGACATTTCATATGAAAGAACGGAGCCAACGGCTCCGTTTTTTTTACGTGAATATCAGCAAATCATATAAATAAAGTTGAAATGCTTACCTGTCATAATAAATTCTACTAATAATGTTCAATTCTTATATTTCAACAAGTTATTAATCCCACCGTTTCCTGCCTGCACAGAAAACCCGCGATCATTCTGTTATTTTACTCACACGATACTCTGGGGCTTGCTGAGTGATAACCGAAATGATATTAGTAAATTCAACGTTCCCTTAGAGGAATGTGCTAAATAATAATCAGTTGTTAAATTTTTGTACAAAATGACGTGATGGTAGCGCAGCGACGCGCGCAGAGAGACTGATTTTTTTATCTCCTTGAATGAAAAGATTTTTCTTGTCCTTTCATGTCAGGCAGGGCTGCCCTCAACGATTTAGTACACTTCGTAAAAGAGAATTGCTTAACAAATTTGCAAAATGTATTGGCGTGCGTTTACGCCTTTTGATACTTTCCGGCCTAATATTTTGCAGCATAAAACAAGAAGATGAGAATTATTTTCATATAGTCATCTTCGCGAATATCCAACACATGTCTCAGACAGGGGAGACGTGTAAAGAATCGACGCAAGACGGCCATACGAGCGGTCAGTAATAAAGAAGTCGGTGATAGCAAGAAGTAAAAAAAGAACCTGACAGCAGCAAAAAAAACTCCTGCGCTGTACAGGCCCCAACAGGGGATTACACAGCTGGCGAAGGCCAGTAATTATAATGAGTGGAGTACCAACACAATGTCCATCATCACAAAAAAAAATCTGGTAGCGGCGGGGATTTTAACTGCGCTAATCGCGGGCAACGCTGCAATGGCTGCGGACGTGCCTGCAGGGGTACAGCTGGCTGAGAAGCAGACGCTGGTACGTAACAACGGGGCTGAAGTTCAGTCTCTTGATCCGCACAAAATTGAGGGCGTGCCAGAGTCAAACGTCAACCGCGACCTGTTTGAAGGGCTGCTGGTTACTGACGTAGAAGGCCACCCGGCGCCGGGTGTCGCCGAAAAGTGGGAAAACAAAGATTTTAAAGTCTGGACCTTCCATCTGCGCAAAGATGCTAAATGGTCCGACGGTACACCGGTTACCGCCGAAGATTTCGTTTACAGCTGGCAGCGCCTGGCGAATCCAAACACCGCCTCTCCGTATGCGAGCTATCTGCAATATGGCCATATCGCCAATATCGATGACATCATCGCCGGTAAAAAACCGGTCACCGATCTGGGTGTAAAAGCGATTGATGCCAACACGTTTGAAGTGACGTTGAGCGAACCTGTTCCGTACTTCTATAAACTGCTGGTTCACCCGTCTGTCTCCCCGGTACCGAAATCCGCAGTGGAAAAATTCGGTGAAAAATGGACCCAGCCTGCCAATATTGTGACCAACGGTGCTTATAAACTGAAAGACTGGGTGGTCAACGAACGTATGGTTCTGGAGCGTAACCCGCAATACTGGGATAACGCCAAAACCGTGATTAACCAGGTGACCTACCTGCCAATCTCTTCTGAAGTGACTGACGTGAACCGCTACCGCAGCGGTGAAATCGACATGACCTATAACAACATGCCGATTGAACTGTTCCAGAAACTGAAGAAAGAGATCCCGAAAGAAGTTCATGTCGATCCATACCTGTGTACTTATTACTACGAAATTAACAACCAGAAAGCACCGTTCACCGACGTACGTGTCCGTACGGCGCTGAAGCTGGCACTGGATCGCGATATCATCGTGAACAAAGTGAAAAACCAGGGCGATCTGCCAGCCTACAGCTACACTCCTCCGTACACCGACGGCATGAAACTGGTTGAGCCTGAGTGGTTCAAGTGGTCACAGGAAAAACGTAACGAAGAAGCGAAAAAACTGCTGGCCGAAGCGGGGTATACCGCAGATAAGCCGCTGACGTTTAACCTGCTGTACAACACGTCCGATCTGCATAAAAAACTGGCGATTGCCGTTGCCTCTATCTGGAAGAAAAACCTGGGCGCGAACGTTAAGCTGGAAAACCAGGAGTGGAAAACCTTCCTGGATACCCGTCATCAGGGCACCTTTGACGTGGCGCGTGCAGGCTGGTGTGCGGACTATAATGAACCGACATCCTTCCTGAATACCATGCTCAGCGACAGCTCAAACAACACTGCGCACTATAAGAGCCCGGCATTCGATAAGCTTATCGCTGAAACGCTGCAGGTTACTGACGATGCAAAACGCGCAGACCTGTACGCCAAAGCAGAACAACAGCTCGATAAAGACTCGGCAATTGTACCGGTTTACTACTACGTGAACGCCCGCCTGGTGAAACCATGGGTTGGCGGCTATACCGGTAAAGACCCGTTGGATAATATTTCCGTTAAGAATCTTTATATTATCAAGCATTAATGGCAATACGTGGGGCGGGCCTGGCTTGCCCCACTGTGTCTACTTTGTAACATTCATCAGGCACACGCCAGAAGGTACGGGCAATGTTGAAATTTATCCTGCGTCGCTGTTTAGAAGCGATACCAACGTTATTTATTCTAATTACAATTTCCTTCTTTATGATGCGTCTCGCGCCGGGAAGTCCATTCACGGGGGAACGTACGCTGCCACCTGAAGTGATGGCGAATATCGAAGCGAAATATCATTTAAACGATCCTATCTCCACGCAATACTTCAACTATCTGAAGCAACTGGCGCATGGCGATTTCGGGCCGTCATTTAAATATAAAGACTATTCCGTTAACGACCTGGTGGCGTCCAGCTTCCCGGTATCGGCAAAACTGGGTGCTGCGGCATTCTTGTTGGCCGTGGTTCTCGGGGTCACCGCAGGCGTTATCGCCGCGCTTAAACAAAATACCAAATGGGATTATACGGTAATGGGGGTCGCAATGACCGGGGTGGTTATCCCCAGCTTCGTTGTCGCGCCGTTGCTGGTGATGATATTTGCCATCACGCTGAAATGGCTGCCCGGCGGCGGCTGGAACGGCGGGGCACTGAAATTCATGATTTTACCGATGGTGGCGCTTTCTCTGGCTTACATCGCCAGTATCGCGCGTATCACCCGTGGTTCGATGATTGAAGTGTTACATTCAAACTTCATCCGTACCGCGCGCGCGAAAGGGTTGCCGATGCGCCGGATTATCTTCCGCCATGCGCTCAAGCCGGCTCTGTTACCTGTGCTCTCGTACATGGGACCGGCGTTCGTCGGTATTATTACCGGTTCAATGGTTATTGAAACCATCTACGGTCTGCCGGGTATTGGCCAGCTGTTTGTTAACGGTGCCCTCAACCGCGACTATTCTCTGGTGCTGAGCCTGACGATCCTCGTGGGTGCGTTGACCATTCTCTTTAACGCTGTTGTCGATGTGCTGTATGCCGTTATCGACCCGAAAATCCGTTACTAACTGGAGCACGCCATGATGTTGAGTAAGAAAAACAGCGAGGCGCTGGAAAACTTCAGTGAAAAACTGGAAGTCGAAGGTCGTAGCCTCTGGCAGGACGCCCGCCGTCGCTTTATGCATAACCGCGCAGCGGTCGCCAGTCTGGTTGTTCTGGTGCTGATCGCGCTGTTTGTGACCCTGGCGCCGATGCTGTCGCAATTCACCTATTTCGATACGGACTGGGGCATGATGTCCAGCGCGCCGGATATGGAGTCCGGCCACTACTTTGGTACGGACTCGTCCGGACGTGACCTGCTGGTCCGCGTTGCCATTGGTGGCCGTATTTCATTGATGGTGGGGATTGCAGCAGCGCTGGTGGCCGTGATCGTCGGCACGCTCTATGGCTCGCTCTCCGGCTATCTCGGCGGGAAAGTGGACTCGGTCATGATGCGTCTGCTGGAGATTTTAAACTCCTTCCCGTTCATGTTCTTCGTGATCCTGCTGGTGACCTTCTTCGGCCAGAACATCCTGTTGATCTTCGTGGCCATCGGCATGGTTTCCTGGCTGGATATGGCGCGTATCGTACGTGGCCAGACGCTGAGCCTTAAACGCAAAGAGTTTATCGAAGCGGCGCAGGTGGGTGGTGTATCAACAGGGAATATCGTTGTCCGCCACATTGTTCCTAACGTGCTGGGCGTGGTGGTGGTGTATGCCTCACTGCTGGTACCAAGCATGATCCTGTTTGAATCTTTCCTGAGCTTCCTGGGGCTGGGCACGCAAGAGCCGCTGAGCAGCTGGGGCGCGCTGTTGAGCGATGGCGCAAACTCAATGGAAGTTTCACCGTGGCTGCTGTTATACCCGGCGGGTTTCCTGGTCGTGACCCTGTTCTGTTTCAACTTTATCGGCGATGGCCTGCGTGATGCCCTCGACCCGAAAGACCGTTAAGGAGCGCCGTCATGACAATTATTGAAACGGCAACTGCGCCACAGGCGCAACAGCGGAGTGACCTTCTGCTGGATGTAAACGATCTCCGCGTCACCTTTAAGACGCCGGACGGGGATGTCACCGCCGTAAACGATCTCAACTTCAACCTGCGCGCGGGTGAAACGCTGGGTATCGTGGGCGAATCCGGCTCCGGGAAATCTCAGACGGCGTTCGCGCTGATGGGGCTGCTGGCTGCAAACGGTGTGATTGGCGGATCCGCCAAATTCAACGGACGTGAGATCCTCAACCTGCCTGAACACGAGCTGAACAAGCTGCGTGCCGAGCAGATTTCGATGATTTTCCAGGATCCGATGACCTCGTTGAACCCGTACATGCGCGTCGGTGAGCAACTGATGGAAGTCCTGATGCTGCACAAAGGGTTGAGCAAAGCTGAAGCCTTTGAAGAGTCCGTTAAAATGCTCGATGCGGTAAAAATGCCAGAGGCGCGTAAGCGCATGCGCATGTTCCCGCATGAGTTCTCTGGCGGTATGCGTCAGCGTGTCATGATTGCCATGGCACTGCTGTGTCGTCCAAAACTGCTGATTGCCGATGAACCGACCACCGCGCTGGATGTGACCGTCCAGGCGCAAATCATGACCCTGCTGAACGAGCTTAAGCGTGAGTTCAACACGGCGATTATCATGATCACCCACGATTTGGGCGTGGTTGCCGGTATCTGTGACAAAGTGCTGGTGATGTATGCCGGCCGTACGATGGAATATGGCAAAGCGCGCGATGTTTTCTATCAGCCTGCGCACCCGTACTCGATCGGTTTGTTGAATGCGGTGCCACGTCTTGATGCGGAAGGGGAATCCCTGTTGACCATTCCGGGCAACCCGCCAAACCTGCTGCGCCTGCCGAAAGGCTGCCCGTTCCAGCCGCGCTGCCCGCACGCGATGGAGATTTGTAACAGCGCTCCGCCGCTGGAAGAGTTTGCACCAGGCCGTCTGCGCGCCTGCTTTAAGCCGCAGGAGGAGCTGGTATGAACGCATTAGATGAAAAAAGAAATGTGCTGCTCGAAATTGCCGATCTTAAAGTGCATTTCGACATCAAAGACGGTAAACAGTGGTTCTGGCAGCCGCCCAAGACCCTGAAAGCTGTGGATGGCGTAACGCTTCGTCTGTATGAAGGGGAAACGCTGGGCGTGGTGGGTGAGTCCGGATGCGGTAAATCGACCTTTGCGCGTGCCATTATCGGGCTGGTGAAAGCGACCGGCGGTAAAGTGGCGTGGCTGGGTAAAGATCTACTGGGGATGAAGCCCGAAGAGTGGCGCGACGTACGCAGCGATATCCAGATGATATTCCAGGATCCGCTGGCGTCCTTAAACCCGCGTATGACCATCGGTGAGATCATTGCCGAGCCGCTACGGACCTATCATCCGAAGATGCCACGTCAGGAAGTACGCGATCGTGTTAAGGCGATGATGATGAAAGTGGGGCTGCTGCCAAACCTCATCAACCGCTATCCGCACGAATTCTCCGGCGGCCAGTGTCAGCGTATCGGTATTGCCCGCGCGTTAATCCTTGAGCCGAAGCTGATCATCTGCGATGAGCCTGTCTCCGCGCTGGACGTGTCGATTCAGGCGCAGGTGGTTAACCTGCTGCAGAAGCTGCAGCGTGAGATGGGGCTGTCGCTGATCTTCATTGCGCACGACCTGGCGGTGGTGAAGCACATTTCTGACCGCGTACTGGTTATGTACCTGGGCCATGCCGTGGAGCTGGGCACCTATGATGAGGTGTACCACAATCCACTGCACCCCTACACCAAAGCGCTGATGTCCGCGGTGCCAATTCCCGATCCCGATCTGGAAAAAAATAAAACCATCCAGCTGCTGGAAGGCGAATTGCCGTCGCCGATTAATCCGCCATCAGGCTGCGTGTTCCGTACGCGATGCCCACTGGCCGGGCCGGAGTGTGCGAAAACACGACCGGTTCTGGAAGGCAGTTTCCGACATGCGGTTTCCTGCCTGAAAGTAGACCCGTTATAATCGCAAGGGCTGACATGATGTCAGCCCTTATTTTTGTGCACTGAAAACCCCCAGCTAGGCTGGGGGTTCCGGAAAGCTTTCAGCTTTAAGTCAGTTATAAAAACCCCTTTTGAT
>NZ_LOMM01000032.1:0-35352 GCF_001605945.1 Enterobacter sp. SENG-6 | reverse complement strand
ACGCTTCTTCATGGGGATGTCCTCATGTGGCTTATGAAGACATTACTAACATCGGGGTGTACTAATCAACGGGGAGCAGGTCATCTTCATTAACTAACTCTGGCAACGTTTCCATCCAATCGCAATCCATCCAAATAGTCCCCATACCACTGCATCATCTCTTTCCTCCCTTCAAGATACTGCGCATGGTTATAGGTCCCGCGAATCGCGTTCTTGTCCACATGCGCGAGCTGGGTCTCAATCCAAGCAGTGTTGAATCCTTCCTCATGCAAGATTGTGCTCATGGTGTGACGAAAACCATGTCCGGTTGCTCTCTTATCGTAACCAATCCTTTTAATAACCATATTGATGCTGGCTTCGCTCATTGGTTTATTAACATCGTTTCGACCTGCAAAGATAAACTGGTAAGTACCGGTCAATTGCTTTAGTTGCCGAAGTGCTGCTAAGGATTGAGCAGAAAGGGGCACTATGTGGGGTCGCCTCATCTTCATTCTACTTTTCGGTATTTCCCAGATATGGTTTTCGAAGTCGATTTCACTCCATTCTGCCATACGTAATTCGACGGTTCGTAAGCCCGTAAGCATGAGTAGTCGGGTCGCCAGAAGCGTTACTAGACTGCCGGTGTATTGTGAAAGCTTTTGTAAAAACTCGGGTAGCTCAGCAGCAGTAAGAAAGGGATAATGTTGTTTCTCGTACCCCTGTAAAGCACTACCAAGATCAGCCGCAGGGTTGTACTCGGCTCGGCCAGTAACAATAGCGTAACGGAACACTTCGCTACAACGTTGGCGCACTTTACTGGCAAGCTCCGGCGCACCTCGCTTTTCCATACGCTGCAATACAGACAGAAGCTCCAGTGGCTTTATCTCATTAACCGGCTGCGATCCAACAAAGGGAAATACATTGTTTTTGAAGGCCCGGTTAACATAGTCAGCGTAGTTTTTTGACCAGCCAGAAACTTTTGCGTTGTACCACTCAACCGCTATCGCTTCAAAAGTATTCGTAACCGATAGTTTTTGGGCAAGTAGTTCGGCTTTTTTAACTTCACCGGGATCTTTATCATTTGCCAATGTTTTTCTCGCTTCATCGCGCTTAGTGCGGGCTTCCGCAAGTGAGATGTCAGGATAGGTTCCGAACGAGAGTTTTTTCTCTTTACCGGCAAATCGATACTTCATTCGCCAGTACTTTGAACCGTTAGTATTGACCATGAGATAGAGCCCTCCGCCATCAGCGAGTTTATAGGCTTTATCTCTGGGCTTTGCAGTCTCGACCTGACGAGCATTCAGTGGCATTTGGGGGCCTCATTTTCCGTTGAACAGGATAAGCCCCCACTTAGGCCCCCAAACGTTTATTGATTCACGTAGATATGGGTAGACTTCAGTTGACGTCGCATAGCCTGAGAAGAGGGGTTATGGCTGATTATAAAAGGTTTTTATTGAATTCGGTAGACATCAGGAGAGTTATATCTGGTGTCCCCTGCAGGAATCGAACCTGCAACTAGCCCTTAGGAGGGGCTCGTTATATCCATTTAACTAAGGGGACGAGGCGGCACGAGTATACCGTTATTTACACTTTGCGTTAAGCGCATTGCCGCCCGACTGCTCAAAGAGTCACCATTCAGGCCGATTTATTTGCCGACTTTTCATCATTTTCCTGCGCTTTCAGCTCGGCTTTACGCTTATTAGACATGTCGTTACGGATCTGGGCATGACTCAACAGCGCAAAAATAAAGGTTCCGCCGCAGATGTTGCCCGCAAGCGTGGGCAGTGCAAATGGCCAGAAGAAATCGGTCCAGTGAAGCGTGCCGTTAAACACCAGATAGAGGATTTCTACAGTACCCACCACGATATGGGTGGTGTCGGCCAGCGCAATCAGCCACGTCATTAATATGATTACCACAATTTTGGCGCTGCCTGCGGAAGGGAACATCCAGACCATTGTCGCGATAATCCAGCCAGAGATAATGGCGTTAGAGAACATCTCCACGGGCGTGTTTTTCATCACATCCATTCCGATTTTCACAAACGCATCCCGGGTGGGTTCATCAAATATCGGCATATATTCAAACGCCCAGGCGGCGATACCTGTGCCGATAAGGTTGCCCAGCAGGACCACGCTCCACAGACGCATCAGTAAGCCAAAGTTACCCAGGGTCGGGTTTTGCATGACCGGCAGAACGGCGGTAACCGTGTTTTCAGTAAAAAGCTGCTGGCGGGCCATAATGACGATGATAAAGCCGAAGGTGTAGCCCAGGTTCTCCAGCAAAAAGCCACCGGGTACACCTTCAAGCTGCACATGGAAAATGCCCTTTGCAAGTAGCGATGCCCCCATCGAGAGGCCTGCCGCGATAGCGGACCACAGCAGGGCCATGGCATCGCGCTCCATCTCCTTTTCCCCATCCTGACGGATATGTTCATGGATCGCCATCGCGCGGGAGGGAAGGCGATCTTCATCAATCTCTATCTTTTCACCGCGCTCTTTTTCCTCGCTCTCAATTTCAAGTTCTTCATTGCTCTCGCCAATTTTCTCTTCGCCCACGTCTTTCATAACCGCTCCAGTTGGGTGTTCTTTCTTTTAAGCGTAGCGGCTTTTAACAAAATGCCCGTGGGGATGCTCTTAAAGTGAGGGTAATGGCAACAAAGGTGAGACATCTCATTCAAAGCCATTATAAAATTGCCAGCGAAACGAATTCTAAAAGCCAGGCTATGCTGAGATCAGAGTGACGGTGGTTACTGCCCGTAATTGTGCTCATAGACATCGGTAAACGTGCTGATACAATCACTTGCACGTTTACAGACGGAGCATCAAATGCTCCGTTACGGATGGCAATCAACGATAGCCATACTGAACAGGGAGAATTTTATGAAACTTCGGCTGTCGGCGCTTGCGCTGGGCGCGACGATGCTTGTGGGCTGCGCCAGCTCCGGGGAGCAAACGGGACGCTCCGATCCTCTCGAAGGATTTAACCGCTCAATGTATAGCTTCAACTATAACGTGCTGGATCCGTATGTGGTTCGCCCGGTGGCGGTTGCATGGCGTGATTATGTTCCCCAGCCTGCGCGTAACGGGTTGAGCAATTTCACCAGTAACCTTGAAGAGCCAGCGGTGATGGTCAACTACTTCCTGCAAGGCGATCCGTATCAGGGGATGGTGCACTTTACTCGCTTCTTCCTGAACTCCCTGCTGGGGATGGGGGGCTTTATCGATGTCGCCGGCATGGCGAACCCGAAACTGCAGCGTGAACAGCCGCACCGCTTCGGGAGTACGCTGGGTCATTATGGCGTCGGTTACGGCCCGTACGTTCATCTGCCGTTCTATGGCAGCTTTACCGTGCGTGATGATGGCGGTGATATGGTGGATACGCTTTATCCGGTTCTTTCGTGGCTGACCTGGCCGCTGTCGATTGGTAAATGGACGGTAGAAGGGATTGAAACACGTGCGCAACTGCTCGATTCCGACGGTCTGCTGCGTCAGTCTTCCGATCCATACATCATGGTGCGTGAAGCTTACTTCCAGAATCATGACTTTATTGCCAATGGTGGCAAGCTGAAGCCGGAAGAGAATCCAAACGCGAAGGCAATCGAGAACGAATTAAAAGATATCGATTCGGAATAAATAAAAAAGGTGAGCGATGCTCACCTTTTTTGATCCCTGCGCGAATTAGAACGCGTAGTTGAAGTTCAGGCCATACAGCCAGGCTTTACCTTCGGAAGAGAACTCATACGGACCTTCCTTGAAGCTGACTTTTTGACCGTGCATATACGAAACACCCGCATCGACAGAGGCATCTTTGTTGAATGCATAGGTCGCACCGGCGCTCAGCCAGAAGCGGTCCTGATCCGGAATGGAGATAGAACGTTTGTCAGCCGGAACCGGGCTATCATCGAAGGCAATACCGGTACGGAACGTCCAGTTGTCATCCATATAGTAGGTGGTACCCAGTGCGATGCGGTAGGCATCACGGAAGCTTTCATCTTTATAGAACAGCGTGTCGCCTTTGCTGTTGGTCGCTTTCAGCTCCTGGAACTGGCTCCAGCTGGTGTAGGTCAGGCTATAGTGAATCGCCCACTGTGGTGCCACGCGGTTATAACCGGACAATTCCCACATTTCCGGTAAGTGCAGACTCAGAGAACCGCCAGTGGTACGGCCATCGGTGCCCATTGGCAGGCCGAAGGTGCCGAGGATCTGGTTATAAGCAGAAGGCAGGCTGCTCTTGTAGTCGCCGTCAAAGTCGATTTTCACTTCGGAACGGTAGGTGAAACCGTAACGGTTGTTTTTATCGAGTTCATAAAGGATACCGGCGTTCCAGCCAAAGCCCCACTCGTCACCCTTCAGATAGGCGATCTGGGTGTCTGCCGGGATCCCTGCAACCTGTTGTGCCAGAGGCGGCGGCAGTGCGCCGGAGCCCGCAACGATTTTGCCGAGATCGCCCGCGTAACGTTCGATTTTCGCTTTAGCGTAAACGGCATCAAAGCCAACGCCGAAGCTCCAGTTACTGTTCAGACGGTAAGCACCGCTCAGGTTCAGGTTCAGAGTCTCAAGGTCGGTCTTACCGCCATAGGCTCCTGCTGCGTAGTCGTTATTAAACTCGGTAGCTAAACCATAGTTAGAGGTTACGGATGCACCCCAGCCAAACTGGTCGTTGATTGGCGCGACGAAGTGCAGGTTTGGCACCCAGGCCGTTGGTGCGATGTTATCGGAATTCAGGCTGGCTCCGCTCGGGGAACGGCCCGTAATATCCACACCCGGATCAACAAAGATGGCGCCCGCTGAGAACGTTGGGCGATCAAACATCATGATCAGCGCAGGGTTACGACTGGCGTTACCTGCATCATCAGCAATTGCACCTTCCCCGGAATACGCACGGCCAAGGCCAGAGGAAGAAAATTCGTTTAACTGGAAGCCCGCTGACCAGGCGGACGTAGAGACGATTGCCACTGCGACTGCCAGCGCAGTCTTGTTGAACAGGGTTTTCTGGCTCATGACCATAACCTCATTGAGTTATTTTTATTCAATAATTGTTACATACCGTAACAGGAGCGCGAAGTGTAGGGTCTGAGGTATGACATACAAATCAGACCAGTGGCCAGAGTATAGGTCTGACCAGCTAGAATGTTGCAAGTTTGTTTATTAATATTTTCAAACATGTTTCTTGAAACGAGATCTGGTTGGCAAAAATGTGACCATCACGACTCACCCAAAAGGGCGAATTTTGTTTTAGATCATTTTTTAGTGTGATATTGGTCACTTATCCCGTTTTGCGCCATTAACGGCTGGAGAGCGTCTGCATCGGGGCGTAAAATATCAGCATCGTGTTTGTCTCGCGTCCTGCGCGAATACAGAGGAAATTGAGATATGAGTAAATGCAGTGCTGATGAAACCCCGGTTTGCTGCTGTATGGATGTTGGTACCATCATGGACAACTCCGATTGCACCGCCTCTTACAGCCGCGTGTTCACCAATCGTGCCGAAGCGGAAGAAACCCTGGCGGCGCTGAGCAAGCGCGCGCGCGACGTAGAATCCGATCCGTGTGAAATCAAGTCCACCTTCACGGAAGTGGACGGCGGCGTGAAGCTGGATATCGACTTTATCTTCGCCTGCGAAGCTGAAACGCTGATTTTCCAACTCGGTCTGCGTTAATCTCCGCGGCCTGATGCCCTCTCCTACGGGTGAGGGTGCAAACACTCAAAACGGTAACCTGTGGGTTACCGTTTTGTTTTTACCTCGGGGCATTTTCTTTTTTCTTCTCTGTGTTTTAGTTCGCATTTTTTCGTTTCCCCAATTGGCTGAATGTAAAAAAATGGTTAAGACTATTTATCAGGTCAGACCACTTTATGTTTGCAAAAATTTTTACAGGGGAATGTTATGAGTCAGGCATTACCGCTTATCACCCGACAAGGTGACCGCATTGCCATTGTCAGTGGATTGCGTACGCCGTTTGTGCGTCAGGCGACAGCGTTTCACGGCATACCGGCCGTCGATCTGGGGAAAATGGTGGTGGGGGAGATGCTGGCTCGCAGCGAAATACCGCCTGACGCCATTGAGCAGCTGGTTTTTGGCCAGGTTGTTCAGATGCCAGAAGCCCCCAATATTGCACGAGAAATTGTCCTCGGCACCGGAATGAACGTGCATACGGATGCTTACAGCGTCAGCCGTGCGTGTGCAACCAGCTTTCAGGCGGTGGCAAACGTGGCCGAAAGCCTGATGGCGGGCACCATCCGCGCCGGGATCGCCGGCGGGGCAGACTCATCCTCCGTGCTGCCGATAGGGGTCAGTAAAAAGCTGGCCCGCATTCTGGTGGATGCAAATAAAGCGCGCACCGCCGGGCAAAAACTCAAGCTCTTCTCGCGTTTACGCCTTCGTGACCTGATGCCTGTTCCACCTGCGGTGGCTGAATACTCCACCGGCCTGCGCATGGGCGACACCGCCGAGCAGATGGCCAAAACCTACGGCATTACCCGGGAGCAGCAGGATGCGCTGGCTCACCGTTCCCATCAGTTGGCGGCGAAAGCCTGGTCGGAAGGCAAGCTGAACGACGAGGTGATGACCGCGTATATCCCGCCTTACCGCGAACCGCTGGTGGAAGATAACAACATTCGTGGCACCTCGACGCTGGCGGACTATGCCAGACTGCGTCCTGCATTCGACCGCAAACACGGCACCGTTACGGCCGCCAACAGTACTCCGCTGACGGATGGTGCTGCCGCGGTGATCCTGATGACCGAATCGCGAGCCAAAGAGCTGGGTCTTACCCCGCTCGGTTATCTGCGCAGCTACGCGTTCACGGCGATCGACGTCTGGCAGGACATGCTGTTAGGCCCGGCCTGGTCCACGCCGCTGGCACTGGATCGCGCAGGGTTGACCCTCGCTGATTTAACGCTGATTGATATGCACGAGGCCTTTGCCGCACAAACCCTGGCCAACGTCCAGCTACTGGCCAGCGAACGTTTTGCTCGCGATGTGCTTGGCCGCGCCCATGCCACTGGAGAAGTGGACCAAAGCAAATTTAACGTACTGGGCGGCTCTATCGCCTACGGTCATCCGTTTGCGGCAACGGGCGCAAGGATGATCACCCAAACATTACATGAGTTACGTCGCCGTGGCGGCGGTTTTGGCCTCGTCACCGCCTGCGCGGCGGGCGGTCTTGGGGCAGCAATGGTTCTGGAGGCTGAATAATGGCAATGGCATCTGCATTTAATCTGACGGTTCGCCTCGATAACGTGGCTGTGATTACCATTGATGTCCCCGACGAAAAGATGAATACCCTGAAGGCGGAATTTGGCGTTCAGGTGCGCGAGATGTTAAAGCAGATCCGCGAGAACAAAGCGATTCGCGGCCTGGTGTTTATCTCGGCAAAGCCAGACAACTTTATTGCCGGGGCCGATATCAACATGATCGCCCGGGCGCAAAGCGCGCAGGAGGCGGAAGATCTGGCGCGCCAGGGGCAGCAGGTGATGGCGGAGATCCATTCGCTGCCGATCCCGGCGATCGCCGCGATCCACGGTGCATGCCTGGGCGGTGGGCTGGAGCTGGCGCTGGCCTGTCACAGTCGTATTTGTACTGACGACGCGAAAACCGTTCTTGGGTTGCCGGAAGTACAGCTTGGGCTGCTTCCCGGCTCCGGTGGAACGCAGCGTCTGCCGCGGCTGGTTGGCGTTAGTACAGCGCTGGAGATGATCTTAACTGGCAAACAGCTGCGCGCCCATCAGGCGCTGAAAGCGGGGCTGGTTGATGACGTCGTTCCGCATGCCATTTTGCTGGAAGCCGCCGTAGAGCTGGCGCTGAAGGGACGTCAGGCAAGACGTGTTCTGCCGGTGCGTGAGCGCGTCCTGGCCGGGCCGCTGGGGCGGGCGCTGCTGTTTAGCATGGTGGGCAAGAAAACCGAACAAAAGACCAAAGGCAACTATCCGGCGGCGAAGCGCATTCTTGAGGTGATTGAAACCGGGTTGTCGCAGGGCAGCAGCAGCGGTTATGCCGCGGAGGCAAAAGCCTTTGGTGAACTGGCGATGACGCCGCAATCGCAGGCGTTGCGCAGCATCTTCTTTGCCAGCACTGACGTTAAAAAAGATCCGGGCAGTGACGCTGAACCTGCGCCGCTCAACGCCGTTGGCGTTCTCGGGGGCGGACTGATGGGCGGCGGCATTGCGTTTGTCACAGCCAGCAAAGCCAAATTGCCCGTACGTATCAAAGACATCAACCCGAAAGGGATTAACCACGCGCTGCAGTACAGCTGGCAGAACCTTGATCGGAAGGTTAAACGCCGCCATATCAAGGCAAGCGAGCGGGATAAAACCGTGGCCATGATCAGCGGCACTACGGACTACCGTGGTTTTGCCCATCGCGATCTGGTCATTGAAGCGGTGTTTGAAGACCTGGCGCTTAAGCAGCAGATGGTTGCGGACGTTGAGCAACATTGTGCGCCGCACACGATTTTCGCCTCGAATACCTCTTCATTACCGATTGGTGATATCGCAGCGAAAGCCGCTCGTCCTGAGCAGGTGATTGGCCTGCACTTTTTTAGTCCGGTTGAAAAAATGCCGCTGGTTGAGGTTATTCCACACGCGTCAACCAGCCCGCAGACTGTCTCTACGGTAGTGAAACTGGCGAAAAAGCAGGGCAAAACCCCGATCGTCGTGGCGGATAAAGCGGGATTCTACGTCAACCGCATTCTAGCGCCGTATATCAACGAAGCGATGCGCCTGCTGGTGGAAGGGGAGAAGATCGAACACGTCGACGAGGCGCTGGTCAAGTTTGGTTTCCCCGTTGGCCCAATCCAACTTTTGGATGAGGTAGGAATAGACACCGGCACTAAAATTATACCTGTGCTGGAGGCCGCATATGGCGAGCGTTTTAGCCCGCCTGCAAACATTGTTTCTGCAATTTTGAAGGACGATCGCAAAGGCAGAAAAAATGAACGCGGTTTCTATCTTTACGGTGCAAAAGGGCGTAAAAGCAAGAAACAGGTCGACCCTTCGGTCTATGGGCTTATCCCAACAACCGGACAGGCGAAACTGTCTGCCGTTCAGTGTGCTGAACGCTGTGTGATGATGATGCTTAATGAAGCCGCACGCTGTTTTGGCGAGCAGGTGATTAAAAGCGCACGCGATGGCGATATTGGCGCCGTATTTGGTATTGGTTTCCCGCCGTTCCTTGGC
Source organism: Enterobacter sp. SENG-6 (assembly GCF_001605945.1). Lineage (NCBI taxonomy): Bacteria > Pseudomonadati > Pseudomonadota > Gammaproteobacteria > Enterobacterales > Enterobacteriaceae > Enterobacter > Enterobacter sp. SENG-6. The sequence goes on along the minus strand of NZ_LOMM01000032.1, from coordinate 26,200 downwards.
GGCCCGTTCCGTTACATGGACACCCTCGGAGCGGGTGAAGTGGTTGCGATTCTGCAACGTCTTGCCACGCAGTATGGTCCCCGGTTTACACCCTGTGACGAATTATTGCAGATGGCGGAACGGGGCCAGACATTTTGGCCAGCAAGGGAAACTGTCCTCGTAAGTTGAGGTCAAAGAAGGGTAAATCCGGCGGTGAATGAATCTGATTTGGCGATTTTGTAAACAGAGATTGACTATACTTACGCCATTGAGGTAAAAAACAGCGTTTCATTCACCGAATGGATCAGGCACAATGCCCGGCCATCGGGTTTTCTACCTCAAGCATTAATCGCGGGTAGTTAACGCCGGTGATTCTGGTTAACAAAAGCGGTGCAATATGCAAGTTTTTATCATGCGTCACGGCGACGCGGCACTCGATGCCGCCAGTGACTCAGTACGTCCTTTAACCGTCTGCGGCTGCGACGAATCTCGTCAGATGGCGAACTGGCTTAAAGGTCAAAAAGTGGACATTGAACGCGTTCTGGTGAGTCCGTTCCTGCGTGCTGAACAGACGCTGGATGTGGTAGGGGAGTGCATGAACCTGCCGACCAGCGTGGATGTTCTCCCTGAACTCACGCCGTGTGGTGATGTCGGCCTTGTCAGTGCCTACCTGCAGGCGCTGTGCAATGAAGGTGTCGCTTCTGCACTGGTCATTTCCCACCTGCCACTGGTTGGCTATCTGGTATCTGAACTGTGCCCGGGCGAGACGCCACCGATGTTTACAACCTCCGCCATTGCCAACGTCACCCTCGACGAAACCGGCAAAGGGGTCTTCAACTGGCAAATGAGTCCATGCAATCTCCGGATGGCGAAAGCAATCTGAGGTGACGTGCGATAAGGCGGGAGCCACTATGCCTCCCGCCATGTTCTCAGGGCAGTTCTGGCGGTTGCCACTCCTCAACCTCAATCAACACCAGCAAGGCGGCATCTCCGCCGTACTCTTTGGGCGCCTGATGAAACGCCATCACGTGTGGATGCTGAGCCAGCCACAGCGGCGTCTGTTGCTTAAGAACATGTTTACCGTGGCCGTGCATCACGCAGGCACAAAACACATGTTCGCGGCGACAGGCGGCAATCAACGCCCCCAGCTCCTGTTTCGCCTGCATCTGCGTCAAACCATGCAAATCGAGAAACAGCTCGGGTGAATAATCTCCCCGGCGTAATTTTTTCAGCTCAAAGTGGCTGACATCTTCGCGAACGTACTTGACCGCACCCTGCGTGTTAAGCAGCGGCTGAAACTCATCGGAAAAATAGTGGCTATTATCCGCCTGCTCCTGCAATAGCCTTTTGACCGGTACTTCGCTGACTTTTTTGCGCATCGGCCGGTGGACAATGGTGTCCTGCTTGATTTGACGCGTCCCGGTCATGAGCTGACGGAAGAGCGCCTGATCCTCCTCGCTGAGCGATGTTTTCTTTTTCATTCGTCGTTCTCATCTCGTATTTCCGATAGTGTACCCGACTAAACGCATTTTTTAACCTCAAGCGGTATGCGTCATTGCTGATTTATCGCCGTCTTCATGGCAAACTAGCCGCCGAAAATTATGCGAGCATGCCCTGGAGGAAAGAGTGGATAAAATTTTTGTCGATGAAGCAGTAAACGAGCTGCATACCATACAGGACATGTTGCGCTGGTCGGTTAGCCGCTTCAGCGCCGCCAATATCTGGTACGGACACGGTACGGATAACCCGTGGGATGAAGCTGTTCAACTGGTGCTGCCTTCTCTCTACCTGCCGCTCGATATTCCGGAAGACATGCGCACCGCGCGTCTGACCTCCAGCGAAAAGCACCGCATCGTTGAGCGTGTGATCCGCCGCGTGAACGAGCGTATTCCGGTAGCCTATCTGACCAACAAAGCCTGGTTCTGCGGTCACGAATTCTATGTTGATGAACGCGTGCTGGTGCCGCGCTCGCCGATTGGTGAGCTGATCAACAACCACTTCGAAGGGCTGATTAACCGTCAACCGCAGCACATTCTGGATATGTGTACCGGCAGCGGCTGCATTGCCATTGCCTGCGCTTATGCCTTCCCGGAAGCGGAAGTGGACGCGGTGGACATCTCCACCGACGCGCTGGCGGTAACCGAGCACAACATTGAAGAACACGGGCTGATCCACCATGTTACGCCTATCCGCTCCGATCTGTTCCGTGACCTGCCGACGCTGCAGTACGATCTGATCGTAACCAACCCGCCGTACGTGGATGCGGAAGATATGTCCGATCTGCCGAACGAATATCGTCACGAGCCAGAATTGGGCCTGGCATCGGGTTCTGACGGCCTGAAGCTGACCCGCCGCATTCTGGCCTGCGCACCGGATTATCTGACCGACGACGGTGTTCTGATTTGTGAAGTGGGCAACAGCATGGTACATCTGATAGAGCAGTACCCGGATGTGCCATTCACCTGGCTTGAGTTCGACAACGGCGGTGACGGCGTCTTTATGCTGACCAAAGCGCAGCTGCTCGACGCGCGCGAACATTTCAGCATCTACAAAGATTAATCCAGCGGGCTTCGGCCCGTTTCACAACGCTCACACACAAATAACGACATCGGAGCCGTGATGGCAGGAAACAGTATTGGACAAATATTCCGCGTGACCACCTTTGGTGAGTCGCACGGGCTGGCACTGGGCTGTATCGTTGACGGCGTACCGCCAGGCATCGAACTCACCGAAGCCGATTTACAGCACGACCTTGACCGTCGTCGTCCGGGCACCTCTCGCTACACCACGCAGCGTCGCGAGCCGGACCAGGTCAAAATTCTCTCAGGCGTTTTTGAAGGCCGTACCACCGGGACCAGTATTGGTCTGCTGATTGAAAACACCGACCAACGTTCTCAGGACTACGGTGCCATCAAGGATGTGTTCCGTCCAGGCCACGCTGACTACACCTACGAACAAAAGTACGGTTTTCGCGACTATCGCGGCGGTGGACGCTCCTCCGCCCGTGAAACTGCGATGCGCGTCGCCGCAGGGGCGATTGCCAAGAAATACCTGCAGCAGAAATTTGGCATCGTGATCCGCGGGTGCCTGACCCAGATGGGTGACATTCCGCTGGCCATTAAAGACTGGGAGCAGGTTGAACAAAACCCGTTCTTCTGTGCTGATGTTGAGAAGCTGGAGGCGCTGGACGAGCTGATGCGTGGCCTGAAAAAAGAGGGCGACTCTATCGGTGCAAAAGTGACCGTGGTGGCTGACGGCGTACCGCCAGGCTGGGGTGAGCCTGTATTTGACCGTCTGGACGCGGACATTGCCCACGCGCTGATGAGCATCAATGCGGTGAAGGGCGTCGAAATTGGCGACGGTTTTGACGTGGTTCAGCTTCGCGGCAGCCAGAACCGTGACGAAATTACAAAAGAGGGCTTCCAGAGCAACCATGCGGGTGGCATTCTCGGCGGCATCAGCAGCGGGCAGCAAATTATTGCCAATATCGCGCTGAAGCCAACGTCCAGTATTACCGTGCCGGGCCACACGATTAACCGCTCTGGTGAAGAAGTTGAGATGATCACCAAAGGACGTCACGATCCGTGCGTCGGGATCCGCGCGGTGCCAATCGCAGAAGCCATGCTGGCAATCGTGTTGATGGATCACTTCCTGCGCCAGCGTGCGCAGAATGCGGATGTGACGACCACCATTCCACGCTGGTAACTATGAAAAAAACCGCAATTGCTCTGCTGGCGCTACTCGCCAGTGGGGCCAGTCTGGCCGCCACGCCATGGCAAAAAATCACTCACCCGGTGGCGGGAAGCGCGCAGTCGATTGGTGCGTTCTCCAATGGCTGTATCGTTGGTGCGCAGGAACTTCCTCTGCAGTCGGATACTTATCAGGTGATGCGTACCGACCAGCGTCGTTACTTCGGCCACCCGGATCTGGTGCTGTTTATCCAGCGTCTGGGCAACCAGGTGCATAACCTGGGGCTGGGTACGATGCTGATTGGCGATATGGGTATGCCTGCTGGCGGTCGTTTCAACGGTGGGCACGCCAGTCACCAGACCGGGCTGGATGTGGATATTTTCCTGCAGTTGCCTAAAACGCGCTGGACCTCGGCACAACTGCTGAAGCCGCAGGCGCTGGATCTGGTGGCGCGCGACGGCAAAAGCGTTGTGCCGTCGCTGTGGACCCCGGATGTTTTCAGCCTGATTAAGCTGGCAGCGAAGGACAACGAGGTCACGCGGATCTTCGTTAACCCGGCCATCAAGCAGCAGCTCTGCATGGATGAGGGAACCGATCGCGACTGGCTGCGCAAAGTGCGTCCGTGGTTCCAGCATCGTGCGCATATGCACGTACGTCTGCGCTGCCCGGCAAACAGTCTGGAATGTGAAGATCAGCCGCTACCACCGCCAGGCGATGGCTGCGGTGCGGAACTGCAAAGCTGGTTTGAACCGGCAAAACCTGGAACCTCTAAGCCTGAGAAGAAGACACCGCCTCCGTTGCCGCCTTCCTGCCAGGCGCTACTGGATGAGCATGTACTTTAATGGATAATTTCGTCGACCTGTTTATGGTGTCACCGCTGCTGCTGGTGGTGCTGTTCTTTGTGGCAATGCTGGCCGGTTTTATCGATGCCCTCGCGGGCGGTGGCGGATTGCTTACCGTTCCGGCGCTGCTGGCGGCGGGCATGAGCCCGGCTCAGGCGCTTGCCACCAACAAGCTTCAGGCCTGCGGCGGGTCCCTTTCCGCGTCGCTCTATTTTATTCGCCGTAAGGTGGTTAATCTTGCCGATCAGAAGCTCAATATTCTGATGACCTTCATCGGCTCAACCTCCGGTGCGCTGTTGGTTCAGCACGTACAGTCTGACATTCTGCGTCAGATCCTGCCGGTGCTGGTCATCTGTATTGGCCTCTACTTTCTGCTGATGCCAAAGCTTGGTGAAGAGGACAGGCAGCGTCGGCTGCATGGTCTGCCGTTCGCGCTTATCGCAGGCGGCTGCGTCGGGTTTTACGATGGCTTCTTTGGCCCAGGCGCCGGGTCGTTCTATGCCCTGGCGTTTGTCACGCTGGCCGGATTTAACCTCGCCAAATCTACCGCCCACGCTAAAGTGCTGAATGCCACCTCGAACGTCGGCGGCCTGCTGCTGTTTATCATCGGCGGCAAGGTTATCTGGGCAACCGGGTTTGTGATGATGGCGGGGCAGTTTTTAGGCGCGCGCGCGGGCTCGCGTCTGGTATTAAGCAAAGGACAGAAGCTGATTCGCCCGATGATCGTCATCGTCTCGGCGGTGATGAGCGCCAAGCTTCTTTATGACAGCCATGGACAGGAGATCCTCACCTGGCTGGGGATGAACGCATGAACAGTACGCATAACTATGAACAGCTGATTGAGATTTTTGACGGCTGTTTTGCTGATGATTTTAATACCCGTCTGATTAAAGGCGACGACGAACCGATCTATCTTCCTGCTGATGCAGAGGTGCCCTATAACCGCATCGTGTTTGCGCATGGTTTTTACGCCAGTGGCCTGCATGAGATTTCACACTGGTGCATTGCGGGAAAAGCGCGTCGCGAGCTGGTGGACTTTGGTTACTGGTACTGTCCGGACGGACGTGACGCGGCCACGCAGGGTCAGTTTGAAGATGTGGAAGTCAAACCGCAGGCGCTGGAGTGGCTGTTCTGCGTGGCGGCGGGTTTCCCGTTCAACGTCAGCTGTGACAATCTCGAAGGGGATTTCGAGCCAGACCGTATTCTCTTCCAGCGCCGCGTACATGCGCAGGTGATGGAGTATCTTGAGAAAGGCATCCCGGAACGCCCGGCACGCCTGATCAAGGCTTTACAGAATTATTACCATACGCCGGAGATCACGGCGGAATGCTTCCCGTGGCCGGAAGATCTTTAACAGAGGAAAGAAGATGATCGCAGAATTTGAATCACGCATTCTGGCGTTAATTGATGACATGGTGGAACACGCCAGTGATGATGAGCTGTTCGCCAGCGGTTATCTGCGTGGTCACCTGACGCTGGCCGTTGCCGAGCTGGAAGCCGGGGACGATCACTCTGCCGAGGCCATTCATGATGAAGTGAGCCGCAGCCTGGAAAAAGCCATCCAGGCGGGCGAGCTTTCTCCCCGCGACCAGTCTCTGGTGCTGGGTATGTGGGACAACCTGTTCCAGCAGGCGAAAGCGAAGTAAGCGTTTCACCTCCCTCTCCCGGTGGGAGAGGGCACCCTATTTAACCTGCTTCCCCTTCAGCAATTTCCGCACCCACAAACGATTCGGATTCAGCCCTGCGAGCGTGGTGCTGTCCAGCGGAATGGGCTCATCGCTCATTTGCGCCGCTAACGCTTCAGCCAGCAGCGGTGCAGAACACAACCCGCGCGAGCCCAGCCCGCCCAGCATAAACAGCTCCGGATGAACCGGTGAGACCACAGCCGTCTCCTTGTGTTCAGCCAGATCCTGATACGCATCAAGCGTTGCCTCATAGTCCGGTACATTTCCCGCCATGGGCAGATGATCGCGGGTGGCGCAGCGTACGCCGCAGCGCGCTTCGCCCTCGCTGACGTCAACCTCTCTCGCCCACGCCGCGTCCGGGAAGCAGTCAATCAGGCGCTGGCGGTTTTGCTGCTGATCCTCCTCGCGGTAATGCGTGTCTGTTTCACCGCGATGGTAACTGGCACCAATGCAGTGATGAGCGTTAGACGGATTTTGCGGCGTCAGGTAGCCGTCATAGCACAGCACCTGGCGCAGTTGGCTCAGTGCAGGCGCGGTCGGAATATGGCTCACCTGGCCGCCAACCGGATAAACGGGCAATGTCTCTGTCTGGACAAACTGATTGATGTGATGTCCGTTTGCCAGCACAACGCTGGCATGCGTGACCTCTTTGCCATCGGCAAAGCGCAGGGTCCAGTGGGCTGTCCGGCTAAGCGATGCAACCTTATGAGCATAATGCACCGTCAGCCCGCGTGACTGTGCCAGGGTAATCGCCACAGTGGTCAGTTCGGCAGGGCACAGCCAGCCGCCGAGCGGATACTGAATACCGCCGCAGCCCGTCTCAACGCCGGTGGTGTCTGTCACCGTTTGCGCACTTACCGCGCGGGCAATCTCTTCCGGCAGCCCCAGCGACAGCATCTGCGCGATTTTTTGCTGGCTCTTTTCATCCCAGCCGAGCTGCGTCACGCCGCACCAGTCATGATCGAACGCTACCGGAAGGGTGTCGTATACGCGACGGGCAAAGGTAAAGGCCGCGGGGAAAAACTGGAACAGCGCCGGGTCGTGCGCGCTTAAAAGCGGATAAAGGGCTCCCTGACGGTTGCCGGAGGCGCCGTTTGCCGGAGCCGGGTCAGCACAGTAGAGCGTCACCTGCCAGCCACGGTGTAAAAGCGCGAGCGAAAGCAGGGCGCTGGCAATCCCTCCGCCGATTATCGCCACCTCACGGGAGGCGCTGGCGCGGCGTGCAAACCAGGGCGCCCGGGCGGGGATCGCCAGCGTCTGCTCCATCGTCCCGACCAGCATGTCGCGCTTGCGGCCAAACCCTTTGGTTTTTCGCATCGTAAAGCCTGCTTCCTGTAAGCCGCGGCGGACAAACCCCGCCGAGGTAAAGGTCGCGAGCGTTGCGCCAGGCCGCGCCAGACGCGCCATGGCGCTAAACAGATGCTGACTCCACATCTCCGGGTTTTTGGCTGGCGCAAACCCGTCAAGGAACCACGCGTCCACCTTCTGGTTCATTGAATCATCAAGCTTATCGGTCAGTTCGTTGATATCGCCGAGCCATAAGTCCAGCGTGACGCGTCCACCGTCCAGCAGCAGACGATGGCAACCGCCGATGGCGGGCGGCCACTGCGCCTGAAGCTGTTCAGCCCACGGGGCAAGCTCCGGCCAGCGCTGGTGCGCCAGGTGCAGGTCGTGCGCGGTGAGTGGAAATTTTTCGAAACTGATGAAATGTAATCTTTGTAGCGTAGCCTCAGGATGGGCAGCGTGAAACTGGTCGAAAGCCTGCCAGAGGGTCAAAAAATTCAGGCCGGTACCGAACCCGCTCTCTGCGACGACAAACAGACTGCGCGGATGGGCGGGAAAGCGTGCGCTGAGCTGATTTCCGTCGAGGAAAACATAGCGGGTTTCTTCCAGTCCGTTATCATTAGAAAAATAGACGTCATCAAAATCTCGGGAAACAGGTGTACCCTCAGCGTTGAATTCGAGGTTGGCGGGTTGTATAGCGTTTTGTTTCACGTAAGTTACTCGTCTGACAGGCAGTGGCACGATCTTAACGATGTGAGTCCATCGGTGCAAATTTCCGCAGAAAATGTCTGATCGGACTTGTTCGGCGTACAAGTGTACGCTATTGTGCGACTCGAAACTTACTATAGTGCGACTTACAGAGGTATTGAATGAAACGTGCAGTGATTACTGGCCTGGGCATTGTTTCCAGCATCGGTAATAACCAGCAGGAAGTCCTGGCATCTCTGCGTGAAGGACGCTCCGGGATCACTTTCTCTGAAGAGTTTAAAGATTCAGGTATGCGTAGCCACGTATGGGGTAACGTCAAACTGGACACCACCGGTTTGATTGACCGTAAAGTGGTTCGTTTCATGAACGATGCCTCTATTTATGCTTATCTCTCCATGCAGGAAGCGATCAAAGATTCGGGCCTGAGCGAAGAGGTTTACCAGAACAACCCGCGCGTGGGTCTGATTGCCGGTTCCGGTGGTTCATCCAAAGCGCAGGTATTCGGTGCTGACGCCATGCGTAGCCCGCGTGGTCTGAAAGCAGTAGGTCCGTACGTGGTAACCAAAGCCATGGGTTCTGCGGTCTCCGCGTGCCTGGCAACCCCATTCAAAATTCACGGTGTGAACTACTCCATCAGCTCTGCATGTGCGACGTCCGCACACTGCATCGGTAATGCTGTTGAGCAGATCCAACTGGGTAAACAGGACATCGTATTTGCTGGCGGCGGCGAAGAGCTGGGCTGGGAAATGGCTTGTGAATTCGACGCAATGGGTGCCCTGTCTACCAAATACAATGAAACCCCGGCTAAAGCATCCCGTACCTATGATGCACACCGTGACGGTTTTGTTATCGCAGGCGGCGGCGGTATGGTTGTGGTTGAAGAGCTGGAACACGCTCTGGCACGTGGCGCGCACATCTACGCTGAGATCGTGGGCTACGGTGCAACGTCTGACGGCGCTGACATGGTTGCTCCATCCGGCGAAGGCGCGGTGCGCTGCATGAAGATGGCGATGCACGGCGTTGATACTCCAATCGACTACCTGAACTCCCACGGGACTTCTACGCCGGTAGGCGATGTGAAAGAACTGGGTGCGATCCGTGAAGTCTTCGGCGACAACAGCCCGGCAATCTCCGCGACCAAAGCCATGACCGGTCACTCTCTGGGTGCAGCTGGCGTGCAGGAAGCAATCTACTCTCTGCTGATGCTGGAAAATGGCTTTATCGCGCCAAGCATCAACATCGAAGAGATGGACGAGCAGGCAGCGGGCCTGAACATCGTGACCGAAACCACTGAACGTGAGCTGACGACCGTGATGTCCAACAGCTTCGGTTTTGGCGGCACCAACGCCACGCTGGTCATGCGCAAGCTGAAAGCGTAAGCGTTTGAAGGTATAGTAGAAGGGAGCCGCGAGGCTCCCTTTTTTTATGCCTGAACACGGAGTTACGCATGAAGGCCGTTATCCCTGAGAAGAGTACCCCTTCCGGGAACCTTTCCCTTTTCCGTATCGCCTTTGCGGTATTTCTGACCTACATGACCGTTGGCCTGCCGCTGCCTGTTATCCCGCTGTTTGTTCACCAGGAGCTGGGCTACGGTAATACCCTGGTTGGCATCGCCGTGGGTATTCAGTTTTTAGCTACCGTATTAACCCGCGGCTACGCCGGGCGTCTGGCGGACCAGCACGGTGCCAAACGCTCAGCGCTGCAGGGCATGTTTGCCTGCGGGCTGGCGGGCGCAGCGTGGCTGCTTGCCGCGCTTCTGCCGGTCGACGCAGCGTATAAATTTGCCCTGCTGGTGGTGGGACGTTTGATTCTCGGCTTTGGTGAAAGCCAGTTGCTGACCGGCACCCTGACCTGGGGAATGGGGCTGGTAGGCCCTGCGCGCTCGGGCAAGGTGATGTCCTGGAACGGTATGGCTATCTATGGCGCACTCGCGGCAGGTGCGCCGCTGGGGCTGTTGATCCACAGCCAGTTCGGTTTTGCCGCGCTGGCGGCCACCACCATGCTGTTACCGCTGCTGGCATGGGCATTTAACGGCTCGGTGCGCAAAGTACCTGCCCATAAAGGTGAGCGTCCTTCCCTGTGGAGCGTAATAGGTCAAATCTGGCAGCCGGGGCTGGGGCTGGCGCTACAGGGCGTGGGCTTCGCGGTGATTGGGACATTCGTTTCGCTGTACTTTATGAGCCGCGGCTGGGCGATGGCGGGCTTTACGCTAACCGCCTTTGGTGGCGCGTTTGTCCTGATGCGCGTGCTGTTCGGCTGGATGCCGGATCGCTTTGGTGGCGTGAAGGTGGCCGTGGCGTCGCTGGTGATTGAGACCCTCGGTTTGCTGCTGCTGTGGTATGCCCCTGTGGCCTCCGTTGCCCTTCTCGGAGCGGCACTGACCGGCTGCGGCTGTTCCCTGATCTTCCCGGCGCTGGGGGTTGAGGTGGTAAAACGCGTCGCGCCACAGGTGCGCGGTACGGCGTTGGGCGGTTATGCGGCGTTTCAGGACATCTCATACGGTGTCACCGGACCGCTGGCGGGGCTCCTGGCCACGTCGTTTGGCTATCCGTCCGTCTTCCTGGCAGGTGCGGTTTCAGCCGTTGTTGGGATCGTGGTGACGCTGGTGGCGTTTCGCAGGTCTTGAGCCGTTGTTGCCGGGTGGCGGCTTCGCCTTACCCGGCCTACGATTCGGGTCGTTGTAGGCCCGGTAAGCGCAGCGCCACCGGGCAAAACATCAGGCAACCAGCCAGAAAATTGCCAGCGCAATCAGTAACGCAATAAACAGTAATCCCGGACGGGCAGAGAGGTTTCTGAAGGTCTCCACCACCGGCGGAAACAGCGGGCTGTAGATCGGCTGAATATCCCTGACTTCCGGCACGCCGCCTTCGCGCTCGGCGCGGCGAATAAAGATCTGATTCAGCAAATCTTGCACCTGCGCGGTGGTCAGTACCGTTTGCGGCGTGGCCTGCCAGGTCTGCTGGGCGTAATCCCGAATCACCTCAAATTCATGCGGCTCCAGCGGCTGCTTCAGTGCCGCCTGTAGCGTATGCAGGGTAGGGGTACTTTGGGTGCTCAGCGTCTGGCGAGCCTGTAGCCAGGTGACCAGATGCATAAACTGTTTGGCCGGGATCAGCTCGCCCGCTTTCACGCCGGAAAGCTCCAGCATCGACTGCCAGATAAGCTTTGTTGATTCGCCGGTGGCGGCGGCCAGCCTGGTCACCATCTGGTTCAACGTATTGTGTTCAGCAGGCAGCAGCGGACGCTCGGTTGACGGACGCTGTTGCGGTTGCGGAATGGTCAGCTGATTGGTTTGCAGCAGCGTCAGCACGGTTTTCAACTGGTCTGGCGTTAGCTGGCTCAGGGCGGTCTGGCCAAACTGCTGGCGAATGAAATCACTGACTGCCTGACGGTTGTTGCCCTGGCCCAACAGCTCGGTCAGTTGTGCAACTATCTGGCGAGTGGTGTGATTTTGCTGTGCGGTGGTAATACGCTGATTCAGATTTTGCTCGGCCGCAGGGAAGTGGCGCGACTGCAACGGTGCATCGTTCCGGACGCCTAAATCATGCTTTACCCCGGCCCAGACTTCCGCATTTTGCTGTGAAGTGAGCGCGATCAGGCGCGTGATCAGGCGCTCCAGCACGGTGCGCTGTTGCGTGGAAAGCGGTTGTTCACCTGCAACGTTTGGCGTGACAGGGCCTTCACCCGGAGGGCGTGGTGGCGTACCTGAAATAGGCTGCATCGTCAAAAATCCTTAAAGTCAAAACTCAGCGTAAACCCGGCATGCATATATGCCTGGCGGCCAGATTATGGCACACTTGGCAGGTTTTCTTCCTCTCAAACAGGTACTCAGACGTGAAAATCCTCGTTGATGAAAATATGCCTTACGCCCGCGAGCTCTTTAGCCGCCTTGGTAATGTTAAGGCTGTCCCTGGTCGACCCATTCCGGTAAACGAGCTGGATGATGCCGATGCCCTGATGGTGCGCTCGGTGACCAAAGTAAATGAGGCGTTGCTCTCCGGCAAAGCGATTAAATTCGTCGGAACCGCAACGGCCGGGACGGATCATGTGGATGACAAATGGCTTACGCTGGCGGGGATCGGATTTTCCGCCGCGCCTGGCTGTAACGCCATTGCGGTAGTGGAATACGTTTTCTCTTCTCTGCTGATGCTGGCAGAGCGCGACGGTTTTGCGCTGAAAGACCGCACCGTAGGCATTGTCGGGGTGGGGAACGTGGGGGGACGCCTGCAAAAACGCCTTGAGGCGCTAGGCATTCGCACCCTGCTGTGTGACCCGCCGCGTAAAGACAACGGTGATGAAGGCGACTTCCGCCCCCTGGATGAGCTGGTTGAAGCATGCGACGTCATCACCTTCCATACGCCCCTCTTCAAAGAGGGGGCCTATAAGACGCTCCATCTTGCTGATGAGGCGCTGATCCGTCGTCTGAAGGCTGGCACTATTCTGATAAATGCCTGTCGTGGCCCGGTCGTCGATAACGCCGCGCTGCTGAAATGTCTGGAAGAGGGGCAGGATCTCAGCGTGGTGTTGGACGTCTGGGAGCCGGAGCCCGATCTCAACGTTGCGCTGCTGAACAAGGTCGACGTTGCAACCGCGCATATTGCGGGTTATACACTCGAAGGAAAGGCCCGTGGTACAACCCAGGTCTTTGAGGCCTATAGCGCCTTTATTGGCCGTCCGCAGCAGGTGGCGCTGGACACCTTGCTCCCCGCGCCTGAATTTGGCCGCATTACCCTGCATGGCCCGCTCGATCAGGCAACGCTGAAAAGGCTGGTGCATTTGGTGTATGATGTGCGCCGCGACGATGCGCTGCTGCGTAAAGTGGCGGGGATCCCGGGTGAGTTTGACAAGCTGCGCAAGAATTACGTTGAGCGCCGTGAATGGTCTTCTCTGTATGTCATGTGCGATGACGCGGCGGCGGCAACGCTGCTGCATAAACTGGGTTTTAACGCCGTTCATCACCCGGCGCATTAATGTCTTCTTAACGCTCCCTGTTGGATACTCCGACAGGGACGCTTTTTTATTTCTGGAGTAAACCACCATGTCTGAAGGCTGGAACATTGCCATTTTAGGTGCCACGGGTGCCGTGGGTGAAGCCCTGCTCGAAACCCTTGCTGAGCGTCAGTTCCCGGTGGGTGATATCTATGCACTGGCGCGCACTGACAGCGCCGGTGAGCATCTGCGTTTTGGCGGCAAATCCGTCATGGTTCAGGATGCCGCCGAATTCGACTGGACGCAGGCGCAGCTGGCCTTTTTTGCAGCAGGTGCTGAAGCCACCGCGTCGTACATTGAAGACGCGACGAATTCTGGCTGTCTGGTGATCGATCTGAGCGGCCTGTTCTCGATGGAGCCGGATGTCCCGCTGGTGGTGCCGGACGTGAACCCGTTTGTCCTGGCCGACTACCGTAACCGCAATATCATTGCGGTTCCCAATAGCCTGACCAGCCAGCTGCTGACCGCTCTTAAACCTTTAATCGACGATGGCGGTCTGTCGCGTATCACCGTGACCAGCCTGCTTTCCGCTTCTGCGCAAGGCAAAAAGGCCGTCGACGCGCTGGCCGGACAGAGTGCGAAGCTCCTGAACGGCATCCCGATTGACGAAGACGATTTCTTCGGCCGTCAGCTGGCATTCAATATGCTGCCGCTGCTGCCGGATCGTGAAGGCTCCGTGCGTGAAGAGCGCCGTATCGTCGACGAAGCGCGCAAAATTCTGCAGGACGAGGGGCTGATGATCTCCGCAAATGTCGTGCAGTCGCCGGTCTTTTACGGTCATGCGCAGATGGTAGGTTTCGAAGCCCTGCGTCCGCTGGCCGCAGAAGAAGCGCGTGATGCGTTCGGCCGCGGTGAAGACATTGTGCTCTCCGAAGAGAGTGAATTCCCGACGCAGGTTGGCGATGCCACCGGCAGCGCACACCTCTCGGTGGGCTGCGTACGGAATGATTACGGTATGCCGGAGCAGGTTCAGTTCTGGTCCGTAGCCGATAACGTGCGCTTCGGCGGCGCGCTGATGGCGGTCAAAATCGCTGAAAAACTGGTGCAGGAGTATCTGTACTGATGTCAGACGTGGAACAAAAGCCGGTTCATAAAGTCGCCCTCGGTATCGAGTACGACGGCAGTAAATATTATGGCTGGCAGCGTCAAAATGAGGTGCGCAGTGTCCAGGAAAAACTGGAGAAAGCGCTCTCTCAGGTGGCGAACGAACCGATTAACGTCCTGTGTGCAGGACGCACTGACGCCGGTGTCCACGGAACGGGGCAGGTGGTTCACTTTGAAACCACCGCCGTGCGCAAGGACGCTGCCTGGACGTTGGGTGTAAATGCGAATTTACCTGGTGACATTGCGGTGCGCTGGGTGAAAGCTGTGCCGGATGATTTTCATGCGCGTTTCAGCGCCACTGCGCGCCGTTATCGCTATGTCATCTACAATCAGCGTCTTCGTCCGGCGGTGTTAAGCCAGGGCGTGACGCATTTTTATGAACCGCTGGATGCAGAACGTATGCATCGTGCGGCGCAGTGTCTGATTGGTGAAAATGACTTTACCTCGTTTCGTGCGGTGCAGTGTCAGTCCCGCACGCCGTGGCGTAATGTCATGCACATAAACGTCAGCCGTTTTGGCGCGTATGTGGTGGTGGATATCAAAGCCAATGCCTTTGTACATCATATGGTGCGGAATATTGTGGGCAGCCTGATGGAAGTGGGTGCCGGACACCAGCCGGAGAGCTGGATTGCAGAACTGCTGGCAGCGAAGGACAGAACGCTTGCGGCAGCAACGGCGAAAGCGGAAGGGCTGTATCTGGTCTCGGTGGACTATCCGGACCGGTTTGACCTGCCAAAACCGCCAATGGGCCCGCTGTTCCTGGCGGACTAAACAAAGGTGCAATTAAGGCTTAGACAATATGGACGTAATACGTTTTCTGATTGATTTCATTCTGCATATTGATGTTCACCTGGCGGAGTTGGTCGCGCAGTATGGCGTCTGGGTGTATGCCATTCTGTTCCTCATTCTGTTCTGTGAAACCGGTCTGGTGGTCACGCCGTTTCTGCCGGGGGATTCGCTGCTGTTCGTCGCGGGGGCGTTATCTGCGCTGCCTGGCAACGATTTGAATGTGCACGTAATGGTGGTACTGATGGTGATCGCCGCAATTGTCGGTGACGCGGTCAACTACACCATTGGACGGGTCTTCGGTGAGCGCTTATTCAGCAATCCGGACTCAAAAATTTTCCGTCGTAGCTATTTAGATAAAACCCATGCGTTTTATGAGCGCCACGGTGGAAAAACCATTATCCTTGCGCGTTTTGTGCCTATTGTGCGTACATTTGCGCCATTTGTGGCGGGAATGGGGCACATGTCCTATCGTCATTTTGCGGCATACAACGTCATTGGCGCGCTGCTGTGGGTGCTGCTCTTTACCTATGCAGGCTATCTGTTTGGCGATCTCCCTGTGGTTCAGGAAAACCTTAAGTTACTGATTGTAGCGATTATTGTGCTTTCTGTTTTACCGGGTGTTATCGAAATTATTCGTCACAAGCGCGCGGCAGCAAAGCAAGCGAAGTAAATGCACGCGGGCGGTTCGACCACTTTTTTATCCAAAGTTTCGGGCTGTTATGTTTTAATGTGCAACATTCATGGTCTGTTGGAGGCAAAAATGGCATTATTCGCCTCTTACAGCAAAACTGGCATACGACCAGGTTCAGGCAGAAAGGTTATCAATGAGCTGGATTGAACGAATTAAAAGCAACATTACCCCAACGCGTAAAGCGAGCATTCCTGAAGGGGTATGGACGAAGTGTGATAGCTGTGGTCAGGTTCTGTATCGCGCAGAACTGGAACGCAATCTTGAGGTGTGTCCGAAGTGTGACCACCACATGCGCATGACGGCGCGTAATCGCCTGCACAGCCTGCTGGACGAAGGTTCTCTGGTTGAACTGGGTAGCGAGCTTGAGCCAAAAGATGTGCTCAAGTTCCGTGATTCCAAAAAATATAAAGATCGTCTGGCCTCTGCACAGAAAGAGACCGGCGAGAAAGACGCGCTGGTCGTGATGAAAGGCACCCTGCACGAGATGCCGGTAGTGGCCGCCGCGTTTGAGTTCTCCTTCATGGGTGGCTCAATGGGTTCCGTGGTCGGTGCGCGCTTTGTGCGTGCTGTTGAGCAGGCGCTGGAAGACAACTGCCCGCTGATCTGCTTCTCCGCCTCTGGCGGTGCACGTATGCAGGAAGCGCTGATGTCGCTGATGCAGATGGCGAAAACCTCTGCTGCGCTGGCTAAAATGCAGGAGCGCGGTCTGCCGTACATCTCTGTACTGACCGACCCAACCATGGGGGGCGTCTCTGCAAGCTTTGCGATGCTGGGCGATCTGAACATCGCTGAGCCAAAAGCGCTGATCGGCTTTGCTGGTCCTCGCGTTATCGAGCAGACCGTACGTGAAAAACTGCCGCCGGGCTTCCAGCGCAGTGAGTTCCTTATTGAGAAAGGCGCGATTGACATGATCGTCCGCCGCCCGGAAATGCGCCTGAAACTGGCGAGCATCCTGGCGAAGCTGATGAATCTGCCAGCGCCGAACCCGGATGAGCCGCGCGAAGGCGTGGTAGTACCGGATCAGGAACCCGAGGCCTGATAACTGAAAAGGGCAGGGCCGGTTGGCGCTGCCCTTTTGCTTTATAAACTGTTAATGACAACCGGGCATCATGGAAAATAAAAGCATTCCCCAAGCCACGTCGCCCCTGGCCACGTGGCTTTCTTATCTGGAAAACCTGCACAGTAAAACCATTGATATGGGGCTTGAACGCGTAAGCCAGGTTGCTGCGCGTCTCGATGTGCTGAAACCTGCGCCGTTTGTTTTTACCGTCGCCGGAACCAACGGTAAAGGCACCACCTGCCGTACGCTGGAAGCTATCCTGATGGCTGCCGGTTACAAGGTTGGTGTCTACAGCTCTCCGCACCTGGTACGTTACACCGAGCGGGTTCGCGTGCAAAACAGCGAACTGCCAGAGTCTGCGCATACGGCGTCGTTCGCAGAAATTGAAGCGGCGCGCGGTGAGATTTCATTAACCTATTTCGAATACGGCACTCTGTCGGCGCTGTGGCTGTTTAAACAGGCGCAACTGGACGTGGTGATTCTGGAAGTGGGCCTCGGCGGGCGTCTGGATGCCACCAATATGGTGGATGCCGATGTGGCGGTGGTCACCAGCATTGCCCTGGATCATACCGACTGGCTGGGCCCCGATCGCGAAAGTATTGGCCGTGAGAAGGCCGGTATTTTCCGCACGAATAAGCCCGCGGTGGTTGGCGAGCCGGATATGCCGCACACCATTGCCGACGTGGCAAAAGAGAAGGGCGCTCACCTGCTGCGCCGGGGTGTGGACTGGCAGTATGAGGTTCAGAACAACGGCTGGCGCTATCGCGATGCGCAGGGAACGCTGGAAAATCTGCCCCTGCCGCAGGTACCGCAACCTAATGCCGCCACCGCCCTGGCGGCATTGCGCGCAAGCGGGCTGGCGGTGAGCGAACAGGCCATCCGCGACGGTATTCAGAATGCGATTCTGCCCGGGCGTTTTCAGATTGTCAGCGACGCTCCGCGGCTGATACTGGATGTCGCGCATAACCCGCATGCTGCGGCGTATCTCGCCGCGCGTCTCAAATCGTTACCAAAAACCGGGCGCGTGCTGGCGGTTATCGGTATGCTTCATGATAAAGATATCGGCGGTACGCTGGCCTGCATGGAGAGTGTGGTCGATAGCTGGTATTGTGCTCCTCTGGAGGGGCCGCGCGGTGCGACGGCCGAGCAGTTACTGGAACATCTCGGCAAAGGCGCAATCTACAATAGCGTGGCTCAGGCCTGGCAAGCCGCGATGGCGGATGCTAAACCAGAAGATACCGTGCTGGTGTGTGGTTCGTTCCACACGGTGGCACATGTCATGGAAGTGATGGACGCGGGGAGAACCGGTGGCGAGTAAGTTTCAGAACCGTTTAACAGGAACCATTGTGCTGGTCGCGCTCGGGGTGATTATCCTCCCGGGTCTGCTCGACGGGCAGAAAAAGCATTACCAGGATGAATTTGCAGCCATTCCGCTGGTGCCGAAGCCGGGCGATCGCGACGAACCGGATATGCTGCCTGCGGCGACCCAGGCGCTGCCTGCTCAGCCGCCGGAAGGGGCGGCTGAAGAAGTGCGTGCCGGGGATGCGGCCGCGCCGTCCCTCGATCCGTCTCGTCTGGCGGCGAATAACAACATCGAAATCGATCCGGTGCCGGTAGAGCAGCCGAAACCGGTTGAAAAACCGAAGCCGGTGGAAAAAACACAGCCGAAACCGCAGCGGGATAAAGCAGCAGAACAGCTGGCCGCGGCTTCAGAGACGCCGCCTGCGGCAAAACCGGCCCAGCAAGAGGCTGCACCGACGGGTAAAGCCTACGTTGTACAGTTGGGGGCGCTGAAAAATGCCGATAAGGTCAATGAGGTAGTGGGTAAGCTGCGCAGTGCGGGTTATCGCGTTTACACTTCACCTTCCACGCCGGTGCAGGGTAAAATCACCCGTATCCTTGTGGGGCCAGAAGCGTCTAAGGATAAGCTCAAAGGCTCGCTCGGTGAGCTGAAGCAGATCTCTGGCCTGAGCGGTGTGGTGATGAACTACAGCGCGAACTGATAAGGTTCCCCTCCCCCCGGCCCTCTTCCCAAAGGGGAGAGGGTGAGGGGGAGTGGCAGACGTCCAAAGAGACGTAATAAGCCAACGGCGTTGAACATTTTTTCAGCGCCTTTTTTATTTACGCGCGGGAAGGAAATCCCTACGCAAACGTTTTCTTTTTCTGTTAGAATTCGCCCCGAACTGGATGACAGGGCGTTAAATCGTGGGACACATATGGTCTGGATTGATTACGCCATCATTGCGGTGATTGGTTTTTCCTGTCTGGTTAGCCTGATCCGTGGCTTTGTTCGTGAAGCGTTATCGCTGGTGACTTGGGGTTGTGCTTTCTTTGTTGCCAGTCATTACTACACTTACCTGTCTGTCTGGTTCACGGGCTTTGAAGATGAACTGGTCCGAAATGGAATCGCCATCGCGGTGCTGTTTATCGCGACGCTGATTGTCGGCGCTATCGTAAATTACGTGATAGGTCAGCTGGTCGAGAAAACCGGTCTGTCAGGAACGGACAGGGTGCTCGGGATCTGTTTCGGGGCATTACGAGGCGTGCTGATTGTGGCCGCGATACTGTTCTTCCTGGATACCTTTACCGGGTTTTCCAAAAGCGAAGACTGGCAGAAATCGCAGCTCATTCCAGAGTTCAGCTTCATCATCAGGTGGTTCTTTGACTATCTGCAAAGCTCGTCGAGTTTCTTGCCCAGAGCGTAACCCGCTCTGAGATGTGGCTTAACGAGGAAAAGACGAATGTGCGGTATTGTCGGTATCGCCGGTTTCATGCCGGTAAACCAGTCGATTTATGACGCGTTAACGGTGCTTCAGCACCGTGGGCAGGATGCTGCGGGTATCATCACCATTGATGCAAACAACTGCTTCCGTTTACGTAAGGCGAATGGCCTGGTAAACGATGTGTTTGAAGCCCGCCATATGCAGCGTCTGCAAGGTAATATGGGGATCGGTCACGTTCGTTATCCTACTGCTGGCAGTTCCAGCGCCTCTGAGGCACAGCCTTTCTACGTCAACTCACCGTATGGCATCACGCTTGCTCACAACGGCAACCTGACCAACGCGCATGAGCTGCGTAAAAAGCTGTTTGAAGAGAAACGTCGCCACATTAACACCACCTCTGATTCAGAAATCCTGCTCAACGTGTTCGCGAGCGAGCTGGATAACTTCCGCCACTATCCGCTGGAAGCAGACAATATCTTTGCCGCCGTTGCTGCGACAAACCGCCAGATCCGCGGTGCCTACGCCTGCGTGGCGATGATTATCGGTCACGGAATGGTCGCTTTCCGCGATCCAAACGGTATCCGCCCGCTGGTGCTCGGTAAGCGTGACCTGGGTGATGGCCGTACCGAATATATGGTTGCCTCTGAAAGCGTGGCGCTGGACACCCTGGGCTTCGAATTCCTGCGTGATGTAGCTCCTGGCGAAGCGGTCTATATCACTGAGAAGGGCCAGCTGTTTACCCGCCAGTGTGCAGACAACCCGGTCAGCAACCCATGCCTGTTCGAATACGTGTATTTCGCCCGTCCGGACTCGTTTATCGATAAGATCTCCGTCTACAGCGCCCGCGTGAACATGGGAACCAAGCTGGGTGAGAAGATTGCCCGCGAGTGGGACGATCTGGACATCGACGTGGTCATTCCTATCCCGGAAACGTCCTGCGATATCGCGCTGGAAATCGCCCGCATTCTGGATAAGCCATACCGTCAGGGCTTCGTGAAGAACCGCTACGTTGGCCGTACCTTTATCATGCCGGGTCAGCAGCTGCGCCGTAAGTCTGTGCGTCGTAAACTGAACGCTAACCGCGCTGAGTTCCGCGACAAGAACGTGCTGCTGGTGGATGACTCCATTGTACGTGGCACCACCTCAGAGCAGATTATCGAGATGGCGCGTGAAGCCGGTGCGAAGAAAGTGTATCTGGCCTCTGCGGCGCCAGAGATTCGCTTCCCGAATGTGTATGGCATTGATATGCCTACCGCGAACGAGCTGATTGCCCACGGCCGTGAAGTGGACGAGATTCGCCAGATCATCGGTGCCGATGGCCTGATTTTCCAGGATCTGAACGATCTTATCGACGCGGTGCGCGCCGAGAACCCGGATATTCAGCAGTTTGAATGTTCCGTGTTTAACGGGGTTTACGTCACCAAAGATGTTGATCAGCAGTATCTGGACTATCTCGATTCGCTGCGCAACGACGATGCGAAAGCCGTCCAGCTGCAAAACGATCTCGAAAGCTTAGAGATGCACAACGAAGGTTAATTGTGCAGGCAAGTGAGGGCCTTCGCCCTCACTTGCAACTCCCCGCAAAATCCTGCACAGTCTGCCCTGAAATCAGTAAGGGCGAAAATCATGAAACGACTCATTGTTGGGCTTAGCGGCGCCAGTGGCGCGATCTACGGCGTGCGTCTGCTGCAGGTGCTGCGTGACGTGGCGGAAGTCGAAACCCATCTGGTGATGAGCCAGGCTGCGCGTCAGACCCTCTCCCTCGAAACCGATCTCTCCCTGCGCGATGTCCAGGCGCTGGCGGATGTGGTACACGATGCCCGCGATATCGCTGCCAGCATCTCCTCCGGCTCGTTTAAAACCGCGGGCATGGTGATATTGCCCTGTTCAATTAAGACCCTCTCCGGCATTGTTAACAGCTATACCGACACGCTGGTGACGCGTGCGGCAGACGTGGTGCTGAAGGAGCGTCGCCCTCTGGTGCTTTGCGTGCGCGAAACGCCGCTGCATCTGGGGCATCTGCGTTTAATGACCCAGGCCGCTGAACTGGGCGCGGTGATCATGCCGCCGGTGCCGGCGTTTTATCATCGTCCGGCCTCGCTCGATGACGTGATTAATCAGACAGTGAACCGCGTGCTGGATCAGTTTGATATCGACCTGCCCGAAGACCTCTTCACCCGCTGGCAGGGCGCCTGATTCTGTGCACAAACAGCGTGCATGAACAGAGACGATGCCCTGTTTCAGGGCAAAATTGCAACGGCGATCATATCCTCGACATTTAATTCGTTTTTTCCCTTTTTCTCTTTCCGGTTCGTTCGGCAGACCTGCTATCTTTCACCATTAAGGCAATATCGCAACGTTTTATTAACATATTTAACGTCGAAGTTTTGACCCGACGGCAATGTGGCATAAGACCTGCAAGAGAAGCCTGCAACACAACACACAACACAATACATAATAAAATCACGGTACTTGAGGGTAAATGTATGAAGAAGACGGTTCTGGCTCTGTCTTTGCTGGTGGGGTTAAGTGCAGCAGCAGGTAGCTACGCAGCGCTTCCACAGACAGTGCGTATCGGTACAGACGCAACCTACGCGCCATTCTCTTCCAAGGATGCGAAAGGCGATTTCGTAGGGTTTGATATCGATCTGGGTAATGAGATGTGCAAACGCATTGCGGTGAAATGCACATGGGTGGGCAGCGACTTTGACGCGTTAATTCCGTCGCTGAAAGCCAAGAAAATCGACGCCATTATCTCTTCTCTTTCCATCACCGAAAAACGTCAGCAGGAGATTGCCTTCTCTGACAAGCTCTACGCCGCGGATTCCCGTCTGATTGCGGCAAAAGGCTCCCCCATTCAGCCAACCATTGACTCCCTGAAAGGCAAGCATGTCGGCGTGCTGCAGGGGTCGACTCAGGAAGGTTATGCCAATGCAAACTGGCGTGAGAAGGGCGTTGACGTGGTGGCTTACCAGAACCAGGATCTGATTTATTCTGACCTGGCGGCCGGTCGTCTGGATGCGGCATTCCAGGATGAGGTTGCCGCAAGTGAAGGCTTCCTGAAACAGCCGGCAGGTAAAGACTACGCCTTTGCTGGCCCGTCCGTGAAAGACAAAAAATACTTTGGTGACGGCACCGGTATTGGCCTGCGTAAAGATGATACCGAGCTGAAAGCCGCCTTCGACAAAGCGTTTGCAGAACTGCGCAAAGACGGTACCTATGACAAACTGGCGAAGAAATACTTCGACTTCAACGTCTACGGTGATTGATACTCGATGATGGTGCACCGTTATGGTGCATTGCGGGTGGAGTTGATCCAATATGGTGCGTTTCGTGCACCGTATTGGATCGCTGTGTGCATACTTACGCATTTATCATGCAAAAAATCTCGCCTGAAAGGCATTAATCTTTGCCTGATGGCGTGGATTGATGGCACATTAGCACCACCCCGTCGTCGTAAAAATCACGTAAGAAGACAGTTTGTTGAGGACAGATATGAAAAAACTCGTGTTGTCGTTATCTCTGGTGCTGGCCTTTTCCAGCGCTACCGCGGCGTTCGCAGCAATTCCGCAGAAAATTCGTATTGGTACCGACCCTACCTATGCTCCGTTCGAATCTAAGAATTCGAAGGGTGAACTGGTCGGTTTTGACATTGATCTGGCCAATGAGCTGTGCAAACGCATCAAAGCGCAGTGTACCTACGTTGAGAACCCGCTGGATGCGCTGATCCCTTCGCTGAAAGCCAAAAAAATCGACGTTATCATGTCCTCACTTTCCATCACTGAAAAACGTCAGCAGGAGATTGCCTTCACCGACAAACTCTATGCGGCAGATTCTCGTCTGGTGGTGGCTAAATCGTCTGATATCCAGCCAACCCTCGAATCACTGAAAGGCAAACGTGTGGGCGTGCTGCAGGGCACTACCCAGGAAACCTACGGTAATGAACACTGGGCACCGAAGGGGATTGAAATCGTCTCTTATCAGGGCCAGGAAAATATCTACGCTGATCTGACGGCAGGCCGTATCGACGCCGCTTTCCAGGATGAAGTCGCCGCGAGTGAAGGCTTCCTGAAGACGCCGGTAGGTAAAGATTACAAATTTGGCGGCCCATCCATTAAAGATGTGAAGTTGTTTGGTGTCGGCACCGGTATGGGTCTGCGTAAAGAAGACAACGAGCTGCGCGAAGCGCTGAACAAAGCGTTTGCTGAAATGCGCGCTGATGGCACGTACGACAAACTGGCGAAAAAGTACTTCGATTTTAATGTTTACGGCGGCTAATCGCCCCGTCAAATAACGTGCGGCCCCTCCCGCTCAGGGAGGGGATAAGACACGGTCCATCACTCACGATACGACAGGGCTCGCGGTATGCTGTACGGATTTTCTGGCGTTATTTTACAGGGCGCGCTTGTCACCCTTGAGCTGGCTATCAGCTCCGTGGTGCTGGCGGTGCTGATAGGTCTGGCAGGCGCAGGGGCGAAGCTTTCGGCAAACAAACCGCTGGCGCTGATTTTTGAAGGTTATACCACGCTGATTCGCGGCGTTCCCGATCTGGTGCTGATGCTGCTTATCTTTTACGGGCTGCAGATCGCGCTTAACAGCGTGACGGACGCCATGGGAATGGGACAGATCGATATCGACCCGATGGTGGCCGGTATTATCACTCTCGGTTTTATCTACGGCGCCTACTTCACTGAAACTTTCCGCGGCGCTTATATGGCGGTACCGAAAGGACACATAGAAGCGGCGACCGCCTACGGTTTTACCTCCTCCCAGACGTTTCGCCGGATTATGTTCCCGGCCATGATGCGCTACGCGCTTCCGGGCATTGGCAACAACTGGCAGGTTATCCTCAAGGCCACGGCGCTGGTCTCTCTGCTGGGTCTGGAAGATGTGGTTAAGGCCACGCAGCTTGCCGGTAAAAGTACCTGGGAGCCGTTCTACTTTGCGGTGGTGTGTGGCGTGATCTATCTGGTCTTTACGACCGTCTCCAATGGTGTGCTGCTTCTGCTCGAACGTCGCTACTCCGTGGGTGTGAAGAGGGCTGACCTGTGATTGAGATTATTCAGGAATACTGGAAATCGCTGCTGTGGACGGACGGCTATCGCTTCACCGGCGTGGCCATTACGCTGTGGCTGCTGATCTCTTCGGTGGTGATGGGTGGCATTCTGGCTGTGTTTCTTGCCATTGGCCGCGTGTCGAACAATAAATTTATTCAGTTCCCGATCTGGCTGTTTACCTACGTATTCCGTGGTACACCGCTTTACGTACAGTTGCTGGTGTTCTATTCGGGCATGTATACGCTGGAGATTGTGAAAGGCACCGAGATGCTGAACGCCTTCTTCCGCAGCGGCCTGAACTGTACGGTGCTGGCGTTGACGCTCAACACCTGCGCCTACACCACCGAGATTTTCGCCGGGGCTATCCGCTCCGTTCCTTACGGAGAAATCGAAGCGGCGCGCGCGTACGGCTTCTCGTCGGTGAAACTGTACCGTTGCATTATTCTGCCGTCGGCGCTGCGTATCGCATTGCCAGCCTACAGTAACGAAGTGATTTTAATGCTCCACTCCACCGCGCTGGCCTTTACCGCCACGGTGCCGGACTTGCTTAAAATCGCCCGCGATATTAACTCTGCGACCTATCAGCCGTTTACCGCGTTTGGCATTGCGGCAGTGCTCTATTTGATTATTTCATACGTCCTGATTAGCCTGTTCCGTAAGGCAGAAAAGCGCTGGTTGCAGCATATAAAACCCTCTTCGACGCACTGAGAATGATGATGGCTGAGAACAAATTAAACGTAATTGATTTGCACAAACGCTACGGCGAACATGAAGTGCTGAAAGGGGTGTCGCTGCAGGCAAATGCAGGCGACGTGATCAGTATTATCGGATCATCTGGCTCGGGGAAAAGTACCTTCCTGCGCTGCATCAACTTCCTCGAAAAGCCGAGTGAAGGCTCAATTGTGGTGAGCGGGCAGAATATCAATCTGACCCGGGATAAAGACGGCCAACTGAAGGTGGCAGATAAGAACCAGCTGCGCCTGCTGCGCACGCGACTGACAATGGTGTTCCAGCACTTCAACCTCTGGAGCCACATGACGGTCCTTGAGAATGTCATGGAAGCGCCGGTTCAGGTGCTGGGTTTAAGCAAGCAGGAGGCCCGTGAGCGCGCGGTGAAATACCTGGCGAAAGTGGGTATCGATGAGCGACAGCAGATAAAGTACCCGGTGCATCTCTCTGGTGGTCAGCAGCAGCGTGTCTCTATCGCCCGCGCGCTGGCGATGGAGCCTGAAGTATTGCTGTTCGACGAACCGACCTCAGCACTTGACCCGGAACTGGTTGGCGAAGTACTGCGCATCATGCAAAAGCTGGCGGAAGAGGGTAAAACCATGGTCGTGGTAACGCACGAGATGGGCTTTGCCCGCAACGTCTCGAACCACGTGATCTTCCTGCATCAGGGGAAAATCGAAGAGCAGGGACATCCGGATGAGGTGCTGGCGAATCCGCAAAGCCCGCGTTTGCAGCAGTTCCTGAAGGGCTCTTTGAAGTAGGTTTTGCCTTTCTCCCTCTCCCCCTGGGTTGAGGGATCCCCAGTAATATGGTCATGCCACCATGACCATATTACTGTACTCTTTTCCCAGCTTTTTCATCTCGTTAACT